>NZ_CP030287.1:0-303295 GCF_003287935.1 Streptomyces sp. ICC1 | reverse complement strand
AGGCGGATGAACATGCCGACGGAGTCGACGATGATCAGCGCGATCACGCCGAGCCACAGCAGCAGCGCGATGTTCTGGATGGAGGGCACGCGGACCATGCTCAGCACCAGGATGACCACTGCCAGGGGCAGGAACATCTCGGCGACCGAGAAGCGGGAGTCCACGAAGTCGCGCACGTAGCGGCGGACGGGGCCCTTGTCGCGGTTGGGCAGGTAACGCTCGTCGCCACTGGCGAGAGCCTCGCGCTGCTTGGCCATCTCGACACGACGGCGCTCACGGGCTCGCTTGGCATCCTCCTTGCGATTGCCGGTCGAGGCCACCACGGCCTTGCGCTGCGACTGGGCCACAGCACGCTTCGGCGTAGGGCGGCCCTTCGGGGCCTGCGGGTCACGGGACTGCGAGAGGTCGGCGCTCACCTTGTCGGTGGCGGCGTCCTTCTCTTCCTTGGAGGATCGGCTACCAAACACAAAACCCAAGGGTACGTGGTTGTGGGCACGGCCCCCATCCCGGCGGGGAACGATCCGGCAACGGCGGGCGTCCTTCTTGTTGCGGACCTGCGAGCGGGCTGTGGGGGGAGCACCTACTCCTTACGCCTGACAAGGCGGCGTGGCAGTCGTCCTGGAGGAGGAGCGCATCCGTACTCGAACAGTGCGGTAATGGATGCAGGGCCCGTACTGTGGGTCCTGTGGCGATCATCTCGGGAGACCGGGGGTCGCGACTGTCGGTGACCTGAGCGAAGTCCGTCTAGAAGGGGGCGCGCGAAGCCCATGAGCGGTGTCATGAAGCGTATGGGGATGATCTTCCGCGCGAAGGCGAACAAGGCCCTTGACCGGGCCGAGGACCCGCGCGAGACCCTCGACTACTCGTACCAGAAGCAGCTCGAACTGCTGCAGAAGGTGCGCCGGGGCGTCGCCGATGTGGCGACCTCCCGCAAGCGCCTGGAGCTGCAGCTCAACCAGCTCCAGGGCCAGTCCAGCAAGCTGGAGGACCAGGGCCGCAAGGCGCTGGCCCTGGGTCGTGAGGACCTGGCCCGCGAGGCCCTGTCCCGCCGGGCCTCGCTGCAGCAGCAGGTCAGCGACCTGGAGGTGCAGCACCAGACCCTGCAGGGCGAGGAGGAGAAGCTGACGCTGGCCGCCCAGCGGCTGCAGGCCAAGGTGGACGCCTTCCGCACCAAGAAGGAGACCATCAAGGCCACCTACACGGCGGCCCAGGCGCAGACCCGGATCGCCGAGTCCTTCTCCGGCATCTCCGAGGAGATGAGTGATGTCGGCCTCGCCATCCAGCGGGCCGAGGACAAGACCGCCCAGCTGCAGGCGCGTGCGGGCGCGATCGACGAGCTGCTCGCCTCCGGCGCGCTCAGCGACGCGAGCGGGCTCGCCAAGGACGACCTCCAGGCCGAGCTGGACCGCATCTCGGGCGGTTCGGACGTGGAGCTGGAGCTCCAGCGGATGAAGGCCGAGCTGGCGGGCGGCCCGTCCGCCCAGCAGCAGGCCATCGAGGGCGGCGCCCCGGGCGCCGGCCAGCCGTCGCAGACCCAGAACCGGTTCGACAAGCAGTAGGACAGGGGCCCGTCATGATTGTCCGCATCATGGGGGAGGGGCAGGTGGAGCTGGCCGACAGCCACTTCACCGAGCTCAACAAGCTGGACGACGACCTGCTCGCGGAGATGGAAGCGGGCGACGAGGAGGGCTTCCGGCGCACGCTGGGCGAGTTGCTCGACGCCGTGCGCCGCCTCGGCGAGCCGCTACCGGACGAGGCGCTGGAGCCGTCCGAGCTGATCCTGCCCGCACCCGGCGCCTCGTTGGACGAGGTCAGGGAGATGCTCAGCGACGACGGCCTGATCCCGGGCTGAGACGCGCGCACGACGGCTGAGCCGCGCGCACGACGTACGGGCAAGGGCCCGGCCCCGGGGTGGTTTCCAGGGGCCGGGCCCTTCCTCATGCTCCGTGCGTCAGTGCTTCTCTTTGCCGGGGCCCCGCTCCGGGTCCGGGGTCCCGCCGATGAAGTTCTCGAGCTTGCGGCGCGGCGCCGCCCACCGGCGGTCGTGGTGGAAGGCGCGCAGCCCCGACTTGGCGCGGGCCTTCGGGCGGTTCGCGTAGAACTTCTTCGCGTACGGGGAACCGGGCCGGGCCAGCCGGATCGCGCCGATCATCGCGACGAAGGGGATGACCGTGCCGAAGAACGCGGTGCGCGGTTTGCCCTTCCACAGGGCGATCAGGGCCAGGAAGAAGTTGGTCGCCGTGTTTATGGCGACGAGCCCGCGGTTGTGCCGCTCGTCGGAGGTGAGGTCGTTGACCCCGAACGGCAGGAACCCGCCCAGGACCAGCGCCACGATCGCCGCCGTGAGGACCACGATCTCCACGCTCTTGCGGCCCTGCTCGCTCCAGTAGACGTCGTCCAGGTGCAGGATCAGCGCGAACTCGTCCAGCACCAGACCCGCGCCCAGCCCGAAGATCACGGCTGACAGCCCGGCCCCGAAACTGTGCCGGCTGCTGCCGATGGCGCCGAAGCCGCCGATGATCACGAGGATCACGCCCGGCACGACGTGGTGGATATGGAGCCCGCCCGGGGTGACGTTCTTGAACGGTCCGCGTCCCGCCCGGATCATCCGGGTGATCATCCGGGTCACGAGGAAGGACGTGACGAAGGAGAGCAGGGCGAGGAGCAGGGGGAGCTTCCCCGGCTCGACGATGTTTCGATACCACCAGTGACCCATACCGCAGACTCTCTGTTCGGCAGCTCCCGATTTTGACCGTAATGGGTAACTTACCGCCCGCGGTGAGCGGGTAGCGTTCGCGTCGATGACAGATTCGTACGACGGCCCGTCCCCCACGTCCCCTCCCATGCCTCCCCCGGACCGGGCCTCCCTGCTCGACGGGGTGCGCTTCGCCTTCGGGACGCTCACCGTGCTGCCCGCCCGCATCACCCGCTGGGACCGCCCGGCCGCCCGCACCGGCATGGCCTGCGCCCCGTTGGCCGGGCTCGTCGTGGGACTCCTCGCCGCCGTGCCCGGCGTGCTCCTGCTGCTGTGCGGCGGCGGCCCGCTGCTGGCCGCGGCCGTCACCGTCGCCGTGCCGGCGGCCCTGACCCGCGCCCTGCACCTGGACGGCCTCGCCGACACGGTCGACGGACTGGGCAGCGCCAAGCCGGCCGAGGCGGCGCTGCGCATCATGAAGCAGTCCGACATCGGGCCCTTCGGGGTGGTGGCCCTGGTGTTCGTCCTGCTGGTGCAGGTCGCGGCGCTGTCGAACGTCTACGCCGACAGCTGGGTCCGGGGCGCCCTCGCCGCCGTGGTCGCCGCCGTCACGGCCCGCCTCGCCATGACCTTGGCCTCCCGCGACGGAGTCCCGCCGGCCCGCCCCGGCGGGCTCGGCGCGGCCGTCGCCGGCGCGGTCCCGCGCGCCGCGGCCGCCGCGATCGCCGCGGTCACGGTGGTGCTGGCCGCCGCGGCCGCGCTCCCGCTGGGCCTGCCGCACGCCGGCCAGTACGCGGCGGCGGTCCTCGCGGCCCTGCTGGCGGCCGAGCTCCTGCTCCGCCGCTGCGTACGCCGCTTCGACGGGGTCACGGGCGACGTCTTCGGAGCCCTGGCCGAGCTGTCGGCCACGACGGCCCTGGTGGTCCTGGCCCTGGGGTGAAGCCCTTGGGGTACCCGTAGGTGAACCTTATTGGTCGTTTATAGTCCTTCAATATGCACCGAGAGTTCACCCCCGACGTATCCGTGATCATCGCCGTCTACAACGCGATGCCGTACCTCGGGGAGTGCCTCGAATCGGTCGTGACCCAGAGCATCGGCCTCGAACGCATCGAATTGATCGTCGTCGACGACGGCTCCACGGACGGCAGCGGTGCCGAGCTGGACCGCTACGCCGCCCGCCATCCGCAGATCCAGGTCGTGCACCAGGCGAACTCGGGCGGCGCGAGCGCGCCCCGCAACCGGGCCCTCGGCATGGCCCGCGGCCGCTACGTCCACGTGGTCGACGCCGACGACTACCTCGGCACGGAGGCGCTGGAGCGCATGGTGGCCACGGCCGACCGCCAGGACAGCGACGTGGTCGTGGGCCGGCACGTCGGACTGGGCCGGGCCGTCTCGGAGAAGGCGTACCGGCACACCGACAGCGCGGACCTGTACACCTCGGAGGTGTACCGGGACCTGCGGACCTTCAAGCTCATCCGGCGCGAGGTCCTGGAGCGCGGCCGGATCCGCTACCCGGAGGACCTCTGGTACGGCGAGGACCAGATCTTCATGACCGCCGCGTTCCTCGCCGCGCGCAAGATATCGGTGGTCGGGGACTATGACTGCTACTTCCTGCGCAAGCGCCCGGACGGCGGCAACATCTCCGCGAGGCCCCGGACCGCGTGGGAGACCGTCGAGTACATCGATCGCGCGATGCGGATGGTCTCGGACGCGGTGCAGGATCCGGTGGGACGCCGCAGGATGCTGGGGCGCCACTTCCGCGCCCTGGTCCGCAGGCCGATGGCGGCGGCCGCACGGGCGCGCGCGGCCCGGCCCGACTTCGCCGCCGAGGTGTACTGGCGCTGCAAGGCGATGTGCGACGCGTACTGGACCCCCGACATGTACGCGGAGCTCCCGCACATCGACCGGATCCGGATGTACTGCTTCCTGTACGGGGCGATGGAGGCCTTCGAGCACCTCGCCGCCCACAACCCGGAGAAGAACCCGCCGCGGCACCTCGCCGAGAACGACCGCGTGTACCGCCTCTTCCCGCTCTTCCGCGACGCCGCCGTAGGGCTCCCGGATGCCCTCTACGACATCACCGACACCCTCAAGGTGGTGCACCGGCTCGACTCCGTGGCGTGGAAGGGCAGCCGGCTCCACCTCACAGGCCACGGGCGCATCGCCCCCATCGGGACCGGGCAGATGGGCACCGAACTGGTGCTGAGGCAGCGCGAGACCGGCCTGGAGCACCTGGTTCCGGTCACCGCGCTCCCCGCGTCCGAGCCGGGCGCCACCTCGGGCGCCGCCCCGGGCGGCTTCGAGGTGGGCGTGGACTTCGCGGCCATCGACGGAGGGCCGATCCTCCCCGGCACCTGGGACCTCTTCCTGAACATCCGGGCCGACGGCGTGATGCGTTCGGTCCGGTTCGGCCGCAACTCGGTGCCCGGGGTGGACCGTACGGCGCGCCGGCCGAGGGTGGTCGCCCAGGGCCAGGCTTCGGGGACCGAACTGGCCGCGACCGTGTTCTTCACCGCGAAGTTCGAGAACGTCAGCGTCGAGGTGGTCCGCAGGCTCCCGCTGCCCGCCGCGTCCCCCGCCGAGACCGCGCCCGCGGTACCGGTGGCCGTCTCCGCCCCGGGACGGACCGCCGGCTACGTCCCGGAGCCGGCCATGGGCTACGTCGCCGCGCAGACCGCCGGTTACGCCCCCGTGTCGGCCATGGGCCACGCCCCCGCGCTGACCGCCGGCTACGTCCCGGAGCCGGCCATGGGCTACGTCCCGGCGCAGGGCGCCGGCCACCTCCCCGGGCAGGCTCCGACCCGGTTGGGCTGAGCCCGGCCGCGCGGGGACGACGTAGGGTCGGGGCGTGGAAGAGACCCCGCCCCCGACCCCAGCCCCGGACCTGGCGCCCATCACGGTGCTGCTCGCCGACGACCAGGCACTGCTGCGCAGCGCGTTCAAGGTGCTCGTCGACTCCGAGCCCGACATGTGCGTCGTCGGAGAGGCCTCCGACGGCGCGCAGGCCTTCGAGCTGGCGCGCGGGCTGCAGCCCGACGTCGTGCTCATGGACATCCGGATGCCCGGCACCGACGGCCTCGCCGCCACCCGCCTGATCAGCGCCGATCCCGAACTGGCCGCCGTACGCGTGGTGATGCTGACGACCTTCGAGGTCGACGAGTACGTCGTGGCGGCCCTGCGGGCGGGCGCCTCCGGCTTCCTCGGCAAGGGCGCCGAGCCCGATGAGCTGCTCAACGCCATCCGCGTCGCGGCCGCCGGCGACGCACTGCTCTCCCCGGCCGCCACCAAGGGGCTCATCGCCACCTTCCTCGCCCAGGGCGGCGGCGCCGCCGACACGATCGCCACCGCCGCGCACGCGAAGCGGCTGGCCGCGCTGACCGGACGCGAGCGCGAGGTCCTGGTCCTCGTCGCGGCGGGCCTGTCCAACGACGAGATCGCCGGCCGGCTGGAGGTCAGCCCGCTCACCGTCAAGACGCACGTGAACCGGGCCATGGCGAAACTGGGCGCCCGCGACCGTGCCCAATTGGTGGTCATCGCGTACGAATCGGGACTAGTCCGGCCCAGGGCTGAGTAGTCGCAGTAGCCCCGCCTACTGCGGACGCGGTATGCCCCGGGTAAGGACGGGACCTGGGGCCGACGCTGTGGTGCCCGCGCACACGAAAAGCTGAGGGGGCTTCGAGTGTGCCCGACGGCATGACTTCACAGACGTCACCCACGTCACTGCAGAGAGATCCCCATACCCATGTTCCGGCTGTCCCGCTTCAGCCTGGCCCAAAGGGCGCTGATCGGCCTCGTGTCGCTCGTCGCGCTCCTCTTCGGCGCCATAGCCATCCCGCAGCTCAAGCAGCAGCTGCTGCCCTCCATCGACCTGCCGATGGTGTCCGTGCTCGCGCCCTACCAGGGCGCCTCGCCCGACGTGGTGGAGAAGCAGGTCGTCGAACCGATCGAAGCCATGCTCAAGGGCGTCGACGGCATCACCGGCATCACCTCCACCGCCAGCGAGGGCAACGCCGTCATCATGGCGACCTTCGAGTACGGCGACGACGGCACCAAGCAGCTCGTCGCCGACGTGCAGCAGGCCGTCAACCGGGCCCGCGTCCGGCTGCCCGCCGCCGTGGACCCGCAGGTGATCGCCGGCTCCACCGACGACATGCCGACCGTGGTCCTCGCCGTCACCTCCGACAAGGACCAGCAGGCGCTCGCCGACCAGCTGAACAAGTCCGTCATCCCCGTCCTGGAGGACATCGCGGGCGTCGGCCAGGTCACCGTCAACGGCGTCCAGGACCTCCAGGTCACCGTCACCCCGGACGACGCCAAGCTCGCCGCCGCCGGCCTCGACGGCTCGGCCCTGGCCCAGGGCCTCCAGGCGGGCGGCGCCACCGTCCCCGCCGGCTCCTTCGACGAGGCGGGCAAGAACCGCACCGTGCGCGTCGGTTCCGGCTACACCTCGCTCGCCCAGCTCGAAGACCTGCGCCTCACCCCCGGACCCGGCAAGCCGGCCGTCCGCCTCGGCGACGTGGCGAGCGTGAAGCAGGAGCCGGCCAAGGCCGACTCCATCACCCGCACCAACGGCAAGCCCAGCCTCGCCCTGGTCCTGACCATGGACAAGGACGGCAGCGCCGTCGCCATCTCGGACTCGGTCAAGGACAAGCTGCCCGAGCTCCGCTCCACCCTCGGCTCCGGCGCCGACCTGACCGTGGTCAGCGACCAGGGCCCGCCCGTCGCCAAGTCCATCTCGGGTCTGACCACCGAGGGCCTGCTCGGCCTGGTCTTCGCGGTCATCGTGATCCTGGTCTTCCTCGGCTCGCTGCGCTCGACGCTGGTCACCGCGGTCTCCATCCCGCTGTCCGTCGTCCTCGCGCTGATCGTGCTGTGGACCCGCGACCTGTCCCTCAACATGCTGACGCTCGGCGCGCTGACCATCGCCATCGGCCGCGTCGTCGACGACTCGATCGTGGTCCTGGAGAACATCAAGCGCCACCTCGGCTACGGCGAGGAGCGACAGAGCGCGATCATCACCGCGGTCAAGGAGGTGGCCGGCGCGGTCACCTCCTCCACGCTCACCACCGTGGCCGTCTTCCTGCCCATCGCCTTCGTGGGCGGCATGGTCGGCCAGTTCTTCGGCCCGTTCTCGATCACCGTCACCGCGGCCCTGCTGGCCTCGCTGATCGTCTCCCTCACGGTCGTGCCGGTGCTCTCGTACTGGTTCCTGCGCGCGCCCAAGGGCGTCACCGAGGGGGACGCCGCGAGCATCGACAAGGCCCGCCGCGAGGCCGAGGAGAAGGAGTCCCGCAGCAAGCTCCAGCAGTTCTACGTACGGGCGCTGGGCCTGGTCACCCGCCGCCGGCTCGCCACCCTGGCCGTCGCCGTCGTGGTCCTCGTCGCGACGCTGGGCATGACCCCGCTGCTCAAGACCAACTTCTTCGACCAGGGCGAGCAGGAAGTCCTGAGCATCAAGCAGCAGCTGCCCCCGGGCACCTCGCTGGCCGCCGCCGACGAGGCGAGCCGCAAGGTGGAGCAGGTCCTCTCCGAGACCGACGGGGTCAAGGACTACCAGGTCACCGTGGGCTCCTCCGGCTTCATGGCCGCCTTCGGCGGCGGTACGGGCTCCAACCAGGCCTCCTACCAGGTCACGCTCGACAGCGCGGAGGACGCCGACGCCGCCAAGAAGCACATCGAGACCGCCCTCAAGGGGCTCGACGGCATCGGCGACACCACCATCGCGGCCGGTGACGGCTTCGGCAGCCAGAACCTCAGCGTCGTCGTCAAGGCCGGTGACGGGGCCGTCCTGGCCCAGGCGGCCGAGCAGGTCCGCGCCGAGGTGGCCGAGCTCGACGACGTCACCGACGTCCAGAGCGACCTGTCCCAGTCCGTGCCCCGGATCTCGGTCACCGCGACCCCCAAGGCCGCGGAACTCGGCCTGAACCAGGCCGCGCTCGGCGCCATCGTCGGCCAGGCCGTACGGGGCAACCCGGCGGGCAAGGCAGTACTGGACGACACCGAGCGGGACATCGTCATCAAGTCCGCGCAGCCGGCCGCCACCCTGGCCCAGCTGCAGGCGCTGCCCGTCGGCCCGGTCAAGCTCGGCGACATCGCCGAGGTCAAGGAGGTCCCCGGCCCGGTCGCGATGACCCGGATCGACGGCGCCCGCGCCGCCACCATCACCGCGAAGCCGGTCGGCGACAACACCGGCGCCATCAGCGCCGCCCTGCAGTCGAAGATCGACGCCCTGGACCTGCCCGCGGGCACCACCGCCTCCATCGGCGGCGTCGGACAGGACCAGAGCGAGGCCTTCGGGCAGCTGGGCCTGGCCATGCTCGCGGCCATCGCGATCGTGTTCATGCTGCTGGTCGCGACCTTCCGCTCGCTGGTGCAGCCGCTGATCCTGCTGGTCTCCATCCCGTTCGCGGCCACCGGCGCGCTCGGCCTGCTCCTGATCACCGGCACCCCGCTGGGCGTCCCGGCGATGATCGGCATGCTGATGCTCATCGGCATCGTGGTGACCAACGCGATCGTCCTGATCGACCTGGTCAACCAGTACCGGGCCCAGGGCTACGGCGTGGTCGAGGCGGTCGTCGAGGGCGGCCGGCACCGACTGCGCCCGATCCTGATGACGGCACTGGCGACGATCTTCGCGCTGCTCCCGATGGCGCTGGGCATCACCGGCGAGGGCGGCTTCATCTCGCAGCCGCTCGCGGTGGTCGTCATCGGCGGCCTGATCAGCTCCACCCTGCTGACGCTGCTCCTGGTGCCCACCCTCTACACGATGCTGGAGCTCCGCAAGGAGCGCCGCAGCGCGAAGAAGACGGCCCGGCTGACCGTGGTCCCGGCCCCGTCCGCCTCCTCGGAGGACGAGAGCCCCGTCAAGGTCTGACCCGCGCGGGAACCCGTACACGCCGAAGGGCCGCCCCTCCGCGGAGGGGCGGCCCTTCGGGCGTCACGGCGTGCGGGCCGCGGGCTACGGAAGCGCGAGCATCCGCTCCAGGGCGAGCTTCGCGAAGCTCTCGGTCTCCTTGTCGACCTGGATCTGGTTGACGAGGTTGCCCTCGGCCAGGGACTCCAGGGTCCACACCAGGTGGGGGAGGTCGATGCGGTTCATCGTCGAGCAGAAGCAGACCGTCTTGTCGAGGAAGACGACCTCCTTGTCCTCCGTGGCGAAACGGTTCGCCAGGCGCTGTACGAGGTTCAGCTCGGTGCCGATGGCCCACTTGGAGCCGGCCGGGGCCGCCTCCAGCGCCTTGATGATGTACTCGGTGGAGCCGACGTAGTCCGCGGCCGCCACGACCTCGTGCTTGCACTCCGGGTGGACCAGCACGTTCACGCCGGGGATGCGGGCGCGCACGTCGTTCACCGAGTCGACCGAGAAGCGGCCGTGCACGGAGCAGTGCCCGCGCCACAGGATCATCTTGGCGTTCCGCAGCTGCTCGGCGGTCAGGCCGCCGTTCGGCTTGTGCGGGTTGTAGAGCACGCAGTCGTCCAGCGACAGGCCCATGTCGCGGACGGCGGTGTTGCGGCCCAGGTGCTGGTCCGGGAGGAAGAGGATCTTCTCGCCCTGCTCGAACGCCCACTCCAGGGCCTTCTTGGCGTTGGACGACGTACAGATCGTGCCGCCGTGCTTGCCGGTGAAGGCCTTGATGTCGGCCGAGGAGTTCATGTACGAGACGGGGACCGTGCTGCCGGCGACGCCGGCCTCGGTCAGCACGTCCCAGCACTCCGCGACCTGCTCGGCGGTGGCCATGTCGGCCATCGAGCAGCCGGCCGCGAGGTCGGGCAGGACGACCTTCTGGTCGTCCGAGGTGAGGATGTCCGCGGACTCGGCCATGAAGTGGACGCCGCAGAAGACGATGTACTCGGCCTCCGGCCTGGCGGCCGCGTCCTTGGCGAGCTTGAAGGAGTCGCCGGTGACGTCGGCGAACTCGATGACCTCGTCACGCTGGTAGTGGTGGCCGAGGATGAAGACCTTGTCCCCGAGCTTCTCCTTGGCGGCGCGGGCGCGCGCCACCAGGTCCGGGTCGGACGGCGAAGGCAGATCGCCGGGGCACTCCACCCCGCGCTCGCTCTTGGGGTCGGCTTCGCGGCCGAGCAGCAGCAAGGCGAGGGGCGTCGGCTGGACGTCCAAAGGCTGGGCGGTGGTCACGACACGCACCCTTTCTGTTCTGCGACAAGGGACTTCTGAAGACATCGCGTTCGACATCACTGCGACTTCTCGTCTATTTGACGTTATCTATCATAACCGCTTCACGTCACTTTGACGATGCCGATAGTGTCGATGTGACGAATTCGCCCGCCGGGGGTGGGGGGCACTCGCCCGCGATAGGGGTCCCCGCCGCGCGGCGGTGTGCGAGCATGGAATATCTGAGACAAGCGTCGGGCCCCGGAATGAATCCGAGGTCCCGCTCGTTGCCACCGACGGCAAGAGTCCGACGTTTCCCCGCCGCCGCGCGGGGAGCCGCCCACTTCGGGAGTGAATGCAGATGTCCGTACAGGACGAAAAGACCACCGTGAGCGACGGCATCCTCCTGTCCGACGCCGCCGCCGAGAAGGTCAGGACCCTGCTGGGGCAGGAAGGCCGTGAAGACCTGGCCCTGCGCGTAGCCGTCCAGCCCGGTGGCTGCTCGGGCCTGCGCTACCAGCTCTTCTTCGACGAGCGCTCCCTCGACGGCGACGTCGTGAAGGACTTCGACGGCGTCAAGGTCGTCACCGACCGGATGAGCTCCCCCTACCTCCACGGTGCGTCGATCGACTTCGTCGACACCATCGAGAAGCAGGGCTTCACGATCGACAACCCGAACGCCACGGGCTCCTGCGCCTGCGGCGACTCCTTCAGCTAAGCCTGACGGGACCGCGAGAGGGGCCCGCCGCCGGAGACATCCGGCGGCGGGCCCCTCTCGTGCGTGCCGTGGCTGCGGCGCCGGCGTCCGCGGGCTACTGCCGGGCCAGCGGCTTGCCCGTGGTCGCGTCGATCACCTTGCGGTCCCCGAGTGGCTGCTGGAGCTTCGCCGTCACCGTCATCTCCTGCGCGATCATGATGCAGGACTGGCCGGGCTTGTTCGGGGTGTCCGTGATCCTGGTCATCACCGTCTCCGGCTGCTCCCGGACCTCCAGGGCGTACGTGCTGCACACCCCGCCCCAGAAGTTCACCGTCAGCGTCCGGTCGGCCTCGGAGTACGAGAATCCCGGTACGGTCCGCCCCGCCGCGGGCGGTGCCGACGCCGGGGGATCCTCGGCCACGGCCGCCGGCTGGGCCACCGTGCGGCCCGGACCGCCGTCCTTGCCCGCCACCTCGAACAGCCAGGCCGGGACCAGCCCCCGGCCCCCGTCGACCGTGCCCGCCACCAGCCCGAGCTCGGCGCCCCGCACCGACTCCGTCCGCGGCGGCTTCATCGGCCGCGGCTCCGGGTTGCAGGGCAGCGTGTCCGTGGCGCCGACCGGGGTGTCCGGAGCCAGCGGCACGCTCGTGGCGCACGCGCTGGGGCCGGGGCCGGTGCCGTCGGCCCCCCTGCCCTTGTCGTTCAGCCGGGCCAGTGCGTCGACCGCGCCGGTCACCGGCTGCTCGGCGGCCCGTACGGGGGCCGTCAGCTCGCCGCTGCCCGTCACCACCTTGGAGTCCGCCCCGACGCCGATCCGGGTGGACCAGCCCTGCGTGGGCAGTCCGCCGACCACCGGGTCGGCGCTCACCACCCGCACCGAGCCCTGGACGAGCCGCGCGTCGAGCCTGGCCCCGCCCTGGCCGGCCGCCGCCAGCACGGGCGCGGCGGCGGCCTTGGCGGCCTCCTCGGAGACCGGGCTGCCCGCGGCGGAGCCGGGGGAGCCCGCGGCGCCGGGGGAGTCCGCGGCCCCGCCCTGGGGGAGCGTGGCCGGGCCGCAGGTGTCCTTGCCGCGCACGCAGTCGTCCCCGGTCCCGCCCACCTGGAAGCGGGAGAAGTTCCAGGTTCCGGGAGCCTTGCGGTTCACCGTGAGCAGGGGCCCGGACCCGTCGGCGCCCTCCCCGACCTGCCAGAGCTCACCGGTCAGCCGGGGCGCGCCGGAGAGCCCGAGGGCCGCGGCGAGCCGGGCCACCTCGGCCGAGGCCACCTCGCCGCGCGCGGCGAAGGCCGGAGCGGTCCCCGGGCCGTCGGGCAGTGTGACGTCGGCCGTGTAGGTGACCCCGTCACCGGCGGGGTCGGGCTCGCCGGGTGCGATGCCGGGCCCGGTCGGAGCGGCCGCGTCGCGGGGCGCCGAGGCCGCGCTGTCCCCCTTGCGCCCGTCCCCGTGCGCGGTCGACGCCCAGTACGCCGTGCCGCCGCCGGTGAGCAGGACGGCCGCGGCGATCGAGCCGACCACCCAGGCCGGCCGCCGTGGTGTGGCGCGTGTCGTGTCGGGTGTGCCGGATGTGCCGGGTTGTTCGCTGGTCACCGCATCGCTCCTTTGCCCGTCCCGCCGTGGGTGATGCGGGTGTGACGGAACAGGCGCGGATCCGGTTCCACCGGAGCCCCGGACTCCGGGCTCCGGACTCCGAATCCGGCTCCAAAATCCGGGCTCGGGCCCGGCTCAGTCGCCGTAGGCCGCCGTGGAGGCGATCAGGCGCGCCGAGGCCGCCGGGACGCGGATCCCGTGGATCTGGGAGGGCGCCACCCGGGCGGGGCGGGGGTCCGCGGAGACCCGCCAGTGCGGGGCCATCCGGGCGCAGTCGCCCAGCAGCCGGGCGAAACCGGGGCGCGCGTCGGCGAGATCGGCGTACCCGAAGCCATCGGTGTAGGTCATGGGGCACGGTAGGCACGGCACGGCGGGCGAAGAAAGGCCTACTACGGGGTAGTTTCTGCCGGTCGGCCGCACGCCGCCGACCGGGTAGTTTTGAATGTCCCCTCGCCGTCCTCCGCAGGAGCATCCACGCCGTGCGCATCGCAGTCACCGGCTCCATCGCCACCGACCACCTCATGACCTTCCCCGGCCGCTTCGCCGACCAGCTGGTCGCGGACCAGCTGCACACGGTCTCCCTCTCCTTCCTCGTCGACAACCTCGACGTACGGCGGGGCGGCGTCGGCCCGAACATCTGCTTCGGCATGGGGCAGCTCGGCACCCGCCCGGTCCTCGTCGGCGCGGCCGGCTACGACTTCGACGAGTACCGCGCCTGGCTGGACCGGCACGGCGTCGACACCGCGTCGGTCCGGATCTCCGAGGTGCTGCACACCGCGCGCTTCGTGTGCACCACGGACTCCGACCACAACCAGATCGGCTCCTTCTACACGGGCGCGATGAGCGAGGCCCGCCTGATCGAGCTGAAGGCGGTCGCCGACCGGGTCGGGGGCCTGGACCTCGTCCTGATCGGCGCGGACGACCCCGAGGCGATGCTGCGCCACACGGAGGAGTGCCGCACGCGCGGCATCCCCTTCGCCGCGGACTTCTCGCAGCAGATCGCCCGCATGGACGGCGCGAACATCCGCACCCTGATGGAGGGCGCGACGTACCTCTTCTCGAACGAGTACGAGAAGGGCCTCATCGAGTCGAAGTCCGGCTGGACGGACGCGGAGATCCTCGCCAAGGTCGGCACCCGGGTCACCACGCTGGGCTCGAACGGCGTCCGGATCGAGCGGGTCGGCCACGACCCGATCGTCGTGGGCTGCCCGGAGGAGACCGCGAAGGTGGACCCGACGGGCGTCGGCGACGCGTTCCGCGCGGGCTTCCTGACCGGCCTGGGCTGGGGCGTCGGCCTGGAGCGCGCGGCGCAGGTCGGCTGCATGCTGGCCACGCTCGTCATCGAGACCCTGGGCACGCAGGAGTACACCCTGGCCCGGGCGCACTTCATGGAGCGCTTCACGAAGGCCTACGGGGACTCCGCCGCGGCGGAGGTCCAGGCGCACCTCGCCGCGTAGCCCCGCACGCCTAGTGCTGCGGGCGGGGCCGGATGCTTCCGGCCCCGCCCGCGGTCACACCGCCCGACGGACCGTGTACGCGACGCCCCGCTCGCGGGCGCTCTCGCCCACGTAGACCTGACCCCGCATCGAACACCACGCCGGGATGTCCAGCCGGGCGACCTCGTCGTCCGACAGCACCGTCACCGTGCCCCCCACCGGCACCCGGCCGATCGCCCGCGCCAGTTCGATGACGGGCTGCGGGCACCGCAGCCCGAGCGCGTCCAGCTCCAGCGACTGCGCGTCCGGCGCGGCCGGCGCCTCCTCCACGGCGCCGAGCCGGCTGCGGACCCCCGCCACGAGCCCCGGCAGGACCTCCAGGAAGCCGTTGACCTCGGCCGCCGTCGTACCGGGCGGCAGGGACACCCGTACGTTCCCCTCCGACAGCACCCCCATCGCCCGCAGGACGTGGGACGGGGTCAGGGTCGAGCTGGTGCACGAGGAGCCGGAGGAGACGGAGTAGCCCGCGCGGTCCAACTCGTGGAGCAGCGTCTCGCCGTCGACGTACAGGCACGAGAAGGTGACCAGGTGCGGGAGGCGCAGGTCGGGGTGGCCCGCCACCTCCACGTCCGGCACCAGGCGGGCGACCCGCCGGCGCAACCGGTCCACCAGCACCCGCAGGCGGGCCGCCTCCGCGTCCGCCTCGGCGCGCACCGCCCGCAGGGAGGCGGCCGCCGCGACGACCGCCGGAAGGTTGACGAAGCCGGGGGAGCGCCCCGACTCCCTTTCGTCGAGCGGGCCTTGGGGCGAGAACCGGACACCCTTGCGGACCGCCAGCAGCCCCACCCCGGGCGGGCCGCCCCATTTGTGGGCGCTCGCGCACAGGACGGACCAGCCCGCCGGAACCGGCCCCCACCCCAGCGACTGCGCCGCGTCCACGAGCAGCGGGACCCCGGCGGCGGCGCAGACCTCGGCGACCTCGGCCACCGGCTGGACCGTGCCCACCTCGTGGTTGGCCGACTGGAGGCAGGCCAGCGCCGTGGACGGGCCCAGGAGTTGCCCGTAGCCGGCCGCGGCCACCCGGCCGAGCCGGTCCACCGGGACCTCGTCGACCGTCCCGCCGCCCGCCGCGTGAACCTCCGCCGCGTGCAGTACAGAACTGTGTTCGACCGCCGATACGACCAGATGCCCGCCGACGCGCCGGCGTCCCGCGAGCACCCCCGCCACGCCCGAGTGAACCGCGTGCGTCCCCGAAGGAGTGAACGAGAGCTCGTCGGGGCGGCATCCCACCGCTTCCGCCGCCGCCTCCCGCGCGGCGTCCAGCAGCAGCCTGGCCCGCCGCCCTTCGCGGTACAGCCGGGCCGGATCGGCCCAGCCCTCGTCAAGGGAGGCCTGGAGGGCCTGGCGTGCCACGGGGTGCAGCGGGGCGGCGGACGCGGTGTCGAAGTACGGCATCCGGCCACGCTAACCGGCGGCCGCGCCGGCCCGGCCGTCGGCCGAGGTCAGGGGGCGTCAGTTGTCCTCGGGAGGCCGCCATTCGGGGCCGGTTGGGCCGTCCCCCGTACGGCGGATCCATCCCTTCGGGGTCAGTAACGGCGCGTTGGGCACCCTCCCCGCGCGACCCCAAATAGCGTCCAGTAGGGTTTGGTCCGCATAAACATCCAAACCCCTGCCTGCGTCAGGGCCGGCGACCGACCTGAACACGGCCGCGGCCGGCCGCGCGGGCCGAGACTCTCGGGAAGGCGCTACGTGAGTCCCTACGGCTCCGACCGCTCGCCGCGGCGCCCGATGCGGCGGAAGCTGCTGCAGGCGCTGACTGCGGGCGCGGTTCTGGCGACCGCCACTGGTTGCTCGTACAACTGGAAAAGCTTCCCCCGCCTCGGAATGCCCACTCCGGTCACCGAGGAGGCGCCGCGCATCCTCTCCCTCTGGCAGGGCTCCTGGGCGGCCGCGCTGATCACGGGCATCCTGGTGTGGGGCCTGATCATGTGGTCCGTCATCTTCCACCGGCGCAGCCGGACGAAGATCGAGGTCCCCGCGCAGACCCGGTACAACATGCCCATCGAGGCGCTGTACACCGTGGTCCCGCTCATCATCGTCTCGGTGCTCTTCTACTTCACCGCGCGTGACGAGTCGAAGCTGCTCTCCCTCTCCGCCAAGCCGGACCACACGATCAACGTGGTCGGCTACCAGTGGAGCTGGGGCTTCAACTACGTCGAGGACGTCGACGGCGACCCGGCGACCCCGAAGGCGGGCGAGGTTCCGAAGGAACTCGCCTCCATCCCGGACCGCTTCACCAAGGACTTCCCCGCGGGCGCCGAAGGCGTCTACACCAAGGGCGTCCCCAGCGACCGGAACCCGGAGACCAACAACCCGGGGCCGACCCTCTGGCTGCCCGTGGGCGAGAAGGTCCGCTTCATCCTGTCGTCGAACGACGTCATCCACTCCTTCTGGGTGGTCCCCTTCCTGTTCAAGCAGGACGTCATCCCGGGCCACACCAACGTCTTCGAGGTCACCCCGTCCCAAGAGGGCACCTTCATGGGCAAGTGCGCCGAGCTCTGCGGCGTCGACCACTCCCGGATGCTCTTCAACGTCAAGGTCGTCTCCCCGGAGGCGTACAAGGCGCACCTGAAGGAGCTGGCCGAGAAGGGTCAGACCGGCTACCTCCCGGCCGGCATCCAGCAGACCGACCCGGCCCGGAATGCGGAAGTGAACAAACTGTGAGCATCCTCAACGAATCCCAGGGTGCCGCCGCCGACTCGTATGAGAACGAGCTGCCGGTACGGCGCAAGCAGCCGGGCAATGTCGTCGTGAAGTGGATGACCACGACCGACCACAAGACCATCGGCACGATGTACCTGATCACGTCGTTCGTGTTCTTCATCATCGGCGGGATCATGGCGCTCTTCATGCGCGCCGAGCTGGCCCGTCCGGGCACGCAGATCATGTCGAACGAGCAGTTCAACCAGGCGTTCACCATGCATGGCACGATCATGCTGCTGATGTTCGCCACCCCGCTCTTCGCGGGCTTCGCGAACTGGATCATGCCGCTGCAGATCGGCGCGCCCGACGTGGCGTTCCCGCGGCTGAACATGTTCGCGTACTGGCTGTACCTCTTCGGCTCGACCATCGCGGTGGCCGGCTTCGTCACCCCCTCGGGTGCCGCCGACTTCGGCTGGTTCGCCTACTCCCCGCTGTCGGACGCGGTCCGCTCGCCGGGCATCGGCGCCGACATGTGGATCATGGGTCTGGCCTTCTCGGGCTTCGGCACGATCCTCGGCTCGGTCAACTTCATCACCACGATCATCTGCATGCGCGCCCCCGGCATGACGATGTTCCGCATGCCGATCTTCACCTGGAACGTGCTCCTGACCGGTGTCCTGGTCCTGCTCGCCTTCCCGGTGCTGGCCGCCGCGCTCTTCGCGCTGGAGGCCGACCGGAAGTTCGGTGCGCACATCTTCGACCCGGCCAATGGCGGCGCCTTGCTGTGGCAACACCTCTTCTGGTTCTTCGGACACCCAGAGGTGTACATCATCGCGCTGCCGTTCTTCGGCATCATCTCCGAGGTCATCCCGGTCTTCTCGCGCAAGCCGATGTTCGGTTACATCGGCCTGATCGCCGCGACGATCTCGATCGCCGGCCTCTCGGTGACGGTGTGGGCCCACCACATGTACGTCACCGGCGGTGTGCTGCTGCCGTTCTTCTCCTTCATGACCTTCCTGATCGCGGTACCGACCGGTGTGAAGTTCTTCAACTGGATCGGCACCATGTGGAAGGGCTCGCTGTCCTTCGAGACCCCGATGCTCTGGGCCGTCGGCTTCCTGATCACCTTCACCTTCGGTGGTCTGACCGGCGTCATCCTGGCCTCGCCCCCGATGGACTTCCACGTCTCCGACTCGTACTTCGTCGTCGCGCACTTCCACTACGTCATCTTCGGCACCGTGGTCTTCGCGATGTTCTCCGGCTTCCACTTCTGGTGGCCGAAGTTCACGGGCAAGATGCTGGACGAGCGCCTCGGCAAGATCACTTTCTGGACGCTGTTCGTCGGCTTCCACGGCACCTTCCTGGTGCAGCACTGGCTGGGTGTCGAGGGCATGCCGCGTCGTTACGCGGACTACCTCGCGGCCGACGGCTTCACCGCGCTGAACACGATCTCCACGATCAGCTCGTTCCTGCTGGGCCTGTCGATGCTGCCGTTCATGTACAACGTCTGGAAGACGGCGAAGTACGGCAAGAAGATCGAGGTCGACGACCCGTGGGGTTACGGCCGTTCGCTCGAGTGGGCGACGTCCTGCCCGCCGCCGCGGCACAACTTCCTCACCCTGCCGCGGATCCGTTCCGAGTCCCCGGCGTTCGACCTGCACCACCCGGAGATCGCGGCCCTCGACCACCTCGCGGACCACGACGCCGGCACCAAGGCAGTCACCGGCGGCAAGGAGGCCGGCAAGTGAAGATCCAGGGCAAGATGTTCCTCTGGCTCTCCTTCTTCGTTCTGATCATGGCCGTCGTGTACGGCGTGTGGTCGAAGGAGCCCGTCGGCACCACCGCACTGTTCCTGACCTTCGGTCTGACGGTCATGATCGGCTACTACCTGGCCTTCACGGCCAAGCGCGTGGACGAGATGGCCCAGGACAACCTGGAGGCCGACGTCGCCGACGAGGCCGGCGAGCTGGGGTTCTTCGCCCCGCACAGCTGGCAGCCGCTCTCCCTGGGCATCGGCGGAGCGCTCGCCTTCATGGGCGTCATCTTCGGATGGTGGCTCATGTACTTCTCGGCCCCGATCATCCTGATCGGCCTGTGGGGCTGGGTGTACGAGTACTACCGCGGCGAGAACCAGAACCAGTAGCCGCACCCGCGTCCGCCGCCCACCGCGCCGGCGCGACGTGAGACCGCAGCCTGACACGTGGGGCCCGGACACCTCTAACGGAGGAGTCCGGGCCCCTCGTTTGCAGTCACCCCGCGCGCCGTAATTGTCATATCTTCATAGCGTTGGACCCATGAAGCAATCACCGCGTCTTTGGACGGTCATCGGCTGCTCCCTGCTGGTCGCGTCCCTCGGGGCCGGCGCCACCGCATGCGGGTCCGATGACAACCCGCTGTCCGCCCGCCCTCACGACGCGGGCGATCTGGTCGCCTTCAACCAGTCCTCGGGCGGTCGGCCCGTCGACCCCGACCGGCCCCTGGAGGTCACCGCCAAGAGCGGCGACGGCCGGATCACCGACGTGAGCGCCGTGGACACCCACGGCCGCCGCCTGGCGGGGGAGTTGTCCGCCTCGGGAGACCGGTGGCACAGCACCGTCCCGATGGCCGCGGGCGTCCGCTACACCGTCCTCGTGAGCACGGAGGACGACCGGGGAGCCCCGGGGCAGCGCACGCTCACCTTCGACACCACTCCGGCCAAGAAGGTCCTCAAGGTCGAGTTCGGCCCGGACGAGGGCAAGTACGGCGTCGGACAGCCCCTGACGGCCACGCTCGACGAACCCGTGAAGGACAAGGCCGCCCGCGCGATCATCGAGCGGGGCCTGGTCGTCGACGCGCCCTCCGGCGTCGAGGGCGCCTGGTACTGGGTGGACGACAAGACGGTCCACTACCGGCCCAAGGAGTACTGGCCCGCCAACACCACGGTGTCCGTACGGAGCAATCTGGAGGGCGTCAAGATCTCCGACGACTTCCACGGGGCCGCGGCCAAGCCGCTGAAGCTGGAGATCGGCGACCGCGTCGAGGTCACCACGGACGCCTCCTCGCACTACCTCACGTTCAGGCGCAACGGAGAAGTGATCAACACCATTCCGGTGACCACCGGAAAGCCGGGCTTCTCCACCCGCAACGGCGTCAAGGTGGTGCTCGGCAAGCAGTACTACGTCCAGATGCGCGGCGACACGGTCGGCATCGGCGGCAGCGAGTACTACAACCTGCCCGTCTACTACGCGACTCGCGTCACCTGGAGTGGTGAATACGTCCACGCCGCGCCGTGGTCCGTCGGCTCCCAGGGCTACGAGAACGTCAGCCACGGCTGCACCGGCATGAGCACGGGCAACGCCGCCTGGTTCTACGAGAACATCACCGAGGGCGACATCGTCAAGGTGATCAACAGCATCGGCGACGACATGGACAACTTCGGCAACGGCTTCGGCGACTGGAACGTCGACTGGAAGGACTGGCGCCAGGGCAGCGCCCTCCTCAAGGGCACCCAGGAGGGCCGCAGCCCGATCGACCACGCCCGGCTGCGCCCCCAGGTGTAACCACCGGGGCGGGAGGGCCCCCAGGGTCCGCCACCGGGGCGCGGGAGCCCGTACGGACCGTACGGGCTCCCGCGCCCCGTCCTGCGCCCGTACGGCCCCTGTGGGGCCCGCAGGGCCCGCGGGCCCTGCGAGATCCGAAAGGGACGGCCTAAGCCGCCGGAGACAGCCGCGCGCGCAGCAGACCCGCCAGGGCCTGCGCGAAGTCCACCGGATCCACCGGAAGGGTGACGGCGGCGTCCGCACGGCTCCACGTGGCCAGCCAGGCGTCCTGCGGACGGCCCATCAGGAGCAGCACCGGCGGACACCGGAAGATCTCGTCCTTGATCTGCCGGCACACGCCCATGCCCCCGGCCGGAACCGCCTCGCCGTCCAGGACGCACACGTCGATGCCGCCCGCGTCCAACTCCTTGAGGACGGCCGGAAGGGTCGCGCACTCCAGGAACTCCACCGGCGGCAGGTCGGAGGCCGGCCTGCGCCCGGCCGCCAGCCGCACCTGCTCCCGGGTGCCCGCGTCGTCGCTGTAGACCAGAACCCGCGCAGTCGCCCGCATTTCGTTCCTCCACGTGTCCCGTGAAAAACGCTGATGTTGCGCGGGATGCTACTCCGTCCGACCCGCGGTCAACATCGGTTCGCACACCCTTGTGATCAGACGTTCGGGGGCGATCTGATGGGCCGTTCGGGCCTTGCA
This sequence comes from Streptomyces sp. ICC1, assembly GCF_003287935.1. Lineage (GTDB taxonomy): Bacteria > Actinomycetota > Actinomycetes > Streptomycetales > Streptomycetaceae > Streptomyces > Streptomyces tritrimontium. Next base: position 281,839 of record NZ_CP030287.1, on the reverse strand, counting down.
CACGGCCCTGACACTCCGAACGGCACCCCCCGGGGTGAGGGCGGGATAAGGGACCGACATAATGTCGGTCGTGGCGACAGCAACGACAGTAGATACCGGGCACGCGCACCCGACGGTCAACAGGCCGAACCTCGTCAGCGTCGGAACCATCATCTGGTTGAGTTCCGAGCTGATGTTCTTCGCGGCCCTCTTCGCGATGTACTTCACCCTGCGATCCGTGACAGGACCCGAGTACTGGAAGGAACAGGCTGACTTCCTGAACCTTCCGTTCTCGGCGACGAACACGACGATCCTGGTGCTGTCTTCGCTCACCTGCCAGCTCGGCGTGTTCGCCGCCGAGCGGGGTGACGTGAAGAAGCTCAGGACGTGGTTCATCATCACGTTCGTCATGGGTGCGATCTTCATTGGCGGCCAGGTGTTCGAGTACACCGAGCTGGTCAAGCACGAGGGCATGAGCCTCTCGTCCGGACCGTACGGATCGGTGTTCTACCTGACCACCGGGTTCCACGGGCTGCACGTGACGGGCGGTCTCATCGCCTTCCTGCTGGTCCTCGGCCGGACGTACGCGGCCAAGAGGTTCACCCACGAACAGGCCACGTCGGCCATCGTCGTGTCCTACTACTGGCACTTCGTCGATGTCGTCTGGATCGGCCTCTTCGCGACGATCTACCTGATCAAGTAGCGAGAACGTCGCCGGGCCCGACCCGGCACTCCATCCAGAAACACCGACGCAGAAGATCCTGACACCCGGGGTAATCCGTGAAAAAGCTCTCCGCACGACGACGCCATCCGCTGGCGGCGGTCGTCGTTCTACTCTTCGCGCTGGCGGTCACTGGGGGGCTGTACGCCGCCTTCGCGCCCGCGGGCAATGCGCAGGCCGACGAAACCGCCCAGTCCCTCGCCATCGAGGAGGGCCAGAAGCTCTACGCCGTCGGCTGCGCAAGCTGCCACGGAACCGGCGGTCAGGGTTCCTCTGACGGCCCGAGCCTGGTCGGCGTCGGCTCCGCAGCCGTCGACTTCCAGGTGAGCACGGGCCGCATGCCCGCCCAGCAGCCCGGCGCCCAGGTGCCGAAGAAGCCCGTCATCTACACGCAGGCGCAGACCGACCAGCTGGCCGCGTACATCGCGTCCCTCGGTGCCGGTCCGATCACGCCGCACGAGAAGCAGTACGACCCGGCCGGCGCCGACATCGCCAAGGGTGGTGAGCTGTTCCGCAACAACTGCGCGCAGTGTCACAACTTCACCGGTGAGGGCGGCGCGCTGACGAACGGCAAGTACGCCCCGAACCTCGATGGCGTCGAGCCGAAGCACATCTACGAGGCCATGCTCACCGGCCCGCAGAACATGCCCTCCTTCCCGGACAGCACCATGCCGGAGAAGCAGAAGAAGGACATCATCGCGTACCTCCAGAACGTCAACGGCGAAAAGTCGACCAACCCCGGCGGCCTCAAGCTCGGTGGCCTCGGCCCCGTCTCCGAGGGCCTGTTCGGCTGGGTCTTCGCTCTGGGTGCGCTGATCGCTGTCGCCGTCTGGGTCGCGGCCCACACCGCTAAGGCCAAGAAGTCATGAGTAGCCAAGACATTCCCGAAGAGAAGCACCTGCCGAGCGAGCAGGGCGACGCGCACCACGGTGGCGTGGCAGTGGCGGACGATCCGTTCGCGGACCCGGGTCTGCCGGTTCACAGGCCGCGCATCCAGGACATCGACGAGCGGGCCGCGAAGCGCTCCGAGCGCACGGTGGCCATGCTGTTCACCCTGTCGATGCTGGCCACGATCGGGTTCATCGCCTCGTTCGTGATCCTCCCGGTCGACAAGATCGTTTACATCTTCCCCATCGGGAAGGTGAGCGCGCTCAACTTCGCCCTGGGCATGACCCTGGGCACGGCGCTCTTCTGCATCGGCGCGGGTGCGGTCCACTGGGCCCGCACCCTGATGTCCGACGTGGAGATCGCCGAAGAGCGCCACAACATCGCGGCCACGCCCGAGGCGCGCGCCAAGGCCAAGCAGAACTTCAAGGACGGCGCCCGCGAGTCGGGCATCGGCCGTCGGCCGCTGATCCGCAACACGCTGCTCGGTGCGCTGGCCATGCTGCCGCTCTCCGCCGTCGTGATCCTGCGCGACCTGGGCCCGCTGCCCGAGGACAAGCTCCGCAAGACGATCTGGGCCAAGGGCAAGCTGCTCATCAACCAGAACACGATGGAGCCGCTGCGTCCCGAGGACGTGCTCGTCGGTTCGCTGACCTTCGCCATGCCGGAAGGCCTGGAGGAGGACGCGCACGACTTCCAGGTGCAGATCGCCAAGGCCGCCCTGATGATCGTCCGCATCAAGCCGGAGGACATCAAGGACAAGCAGGAACTGGAGTGGTCCCACGACGGCATCGTGGCCTACTCCAAGATCTGCACCCACGTCGGCTGCCCCATCAGCCTGTACGAGCAGCAGACGCACCACGTGCTCTGCCCGTGCCACCAGTCCACCTTCGACCTCTCCGACGGCGCCCGAGTCATCTTCGGCCCGGCTGGTCACGCGCTCCCGCAGCTGCGGATCGGCGTCAATGACGAAGGTTTCCTCGAGGCGCTCAGCGACTTCGAAGAGCCCGTCGGTCCTGCATTCTGGGAGCGCGGATGAGCACTGCCACAGAAACCAACGAGCGCAAGGCTCCGGCCGGTGAACGTGTCACCGACTGGATCGACGGCCGGATGGGCATTCACAGCCTGGGCAAGGCCGGCCTGCGCAAGATCTTCCCGGACCACTGGTCCTTCATGCTCGGTGAGATCTGCCTGTTCAGCTTCATCATCATCATCCTCACGGGTGTGTACCTGACGCTGTTCTTCCACCCGAGCATGAACGAGGTCGTCTACCACGGCTCGTACGTCCCCATGCAGGGCGTCACGATGTCCGAGGCCTTCGCCTCGACGCTGGACATCAGCTTCGACGTCCGCGGTGGTCTGCTCATGCGCCAGATCCACCACTGGGCGGCGCTGATCTTCGTCGCGGCGATGCTCGTGCACATGATGCGCGTGTTCTTCACCGGCGCGTTCCGCAAGCCGCGCGAGATCAACTGGATCTTCGGCTTCCTCCTGCTGGTCCTCGGCATGTTCACCGGTTTCACCGGTTACTCCCTGCCGGACGACCTGCTCTCGGGCACCGGTGTCCGCTTCATGCAGGGCGCGATCCTGTCCGTGCCGGTCGTCGGCACGTACATCTCGTTCTTCCTCTTCGGCGGCGAGTTCCCGGGCGGCGACTTCGTCTCCCGGTTCTACTCGGTCCACATCCTGCTGCTGCCGGGCATCATGATGGGCCTGCTGGTGGCCCACCTGATCCTCGTCGTGTACCACAAGCACACCCAGTTCGCGGGTCCGGGCAAGACCGAGAAGAACGTCGTCGGCCTGCCGCTGCTGCCGGTCTACGCGGCCAAGGCCGGAGGCTTCTTCTTCCTGAACTTCGGCATCATCGCGGCCGTCTCGGCGATCGCGTCGATCAACCCGATCTGGGCCATCGGCCCGTACCGCCCGGACCACGTGTCCACCGGTGCGCAGCCCGACTGGTACATGGGCATGCCCGAAGGCCTGATCCGTGCCATGCCGGGCTGGGAGATCAACCTGTGGGGCCACACGCTCGTCCTGGGCGTGTTCATCCCACTGCTGCTCTTCCCGCTGGTGCTCGGCGCCATCGCCGTCTGGCCGTTCATCGAGTCGTGGGTCACCGGGGACAAGCGCGAGCACCACATCCTGGACCGCCCGCGCAACGTCCCGACCCGTACGGCCTTCGGTGTCGCCTGGATCGCGGAGTACATCGTGCTCCTCATCGGCGGCGGCAACGACCTGTTCGCCCAGTACTTCCACCTGTCGATCAACTCGATCACCTGGTTCGTCCGGATCGGCTTCTTCGTCGTCCCGGTCCTCGCCTTCATCGTCACCAAGCGGATCTGCCTCGGCCTCCAGCGCCGGGACCACGACAAGGTGCTGCACGGTCGCGAGACCGGCGTCATCAAGCGCCTGCCGCACGGTGAGTTCGTCGAGATCCACGAGCCGCTCTCGCAGGGCAAGCTGCACCAGCTGACCGCGCACGAGCAGTACGCGCCGATCGAGCTCGGCCCGACGGTCGACGAGAACGGTGTCGAGCGCAAGGTGAAGCCGCTCGAGAAGCTCAAGGCGAAGCTGAGCAAGGGGTTCTACGCGGAGGGCAGCCAGATCCAGAAGCCCACCGTGGAGGAGTACAAGGAGATCCAGAGCGGCCACGGCCACCACTGACCTCCCCAGTCGCCACAGACGCACGCGTGCCCCGCTGGTTTCCAGCGGGGCACGCGTGTTTTTCCATGGCTTCGTCACCGCTTTAGCGCCTGCCCCCAGGCTTCTCACGGCACCAGAACCTGCCAAGAGACACGAGAGGGGGCAGTCCCATCACTGTTCCGATAGCCACCGACACGCCCATGAGCGCGGACACGGTCCGCACGGCGGTGGGCGCAGTCCTGGAGGACTTCCTCACCGCCAAGGGCAACGCCAACGACAGACCGGAACTGCGCAGCCTGGCGGAGCTGCTCCGGGACTTCACCTCCGAGGGCAAGCGCCTGCGCCCGCTGCTCTGCGCGATCGGCTGGAAGGCTGTCGGAGGCGGTGCCGGCACGGAAGCACTGTTCCGCGTCGCGGCCTCTCTGGAGATGTTCCACGCCTTCACACTGATCCACGACGACGTGATGGACCAGAGCGACACCCGCCGGGGACGCCCCACCATCCACCAGGCCCTGGCTTCCGGCCACGGCGACCGGGAACCGGGCCGGCGCGACCGGCTCGGGGAGAACGCCGCGATCCTCGTCGGCGACCTCGCCCTGATCTGGTCGGACGAACTGCTCTTCAAGGGCGCGGCGGCCGAGGACCGGCTCCTGCCCGTGCTGCGGGTCGTCGCCGAGATGCGCACCGAGGTCATGCTCGGCCAGTACCTCGACCTGCGGGCCACCGGTGAACTCAGCACCGACGTCGAGGCGACGCTGCTGGTCAACCGGTTCAAGACGGCGAAGTACACCATCGAGCGCCCCCTGCACATCGGCGCGGCCCTGGCCGGCGCGGACGCCGCGGCCATGGAGGCCTTCACCCGTTACGCCCTGCCGCTGGGCGAGGCCTTCCAACTGCGCGACGACCTCCTCGGCGTGTACGGCGACCCGCGGCTGACCGGCAAGTCCCGGCTCGACGACCTCCGCGAGGGCAAGCGCACCACGCTCGTCGCCCTCGCGCTGGGCGCCGCGGACGCGGAGCAGGAGGCCCGGCTGCGGGCGCTCATCGGCAACCCGCTGCTCGACGAGGCGGACGCGGAGGAAGCGCGCGCGCTCTTCGCCGCGACCGGTGCCCGCGAGGGCGTCGAGCAGATGATCGAGGAGCGCCGCGCCCGTGCGGTCGCCGCCCTCGAAGGATCTCCGTTCACCCAGGAGGCGATCCGCGACCTGACGGACATCGCCGGTACGGCCACTGCGAGGAACTCATGACGACCACCAGCATGATGCGTTACTGGGCGGAGAGCACCGAGCGCTTCCGCGACCTCTTCGCCCGCGACTTCGACCACCGGCCCACCATGGTCGAGCTCGACGGGGCACAGCTGCGGGAGGTCATCGACGCGTGCAACCGCGCGGTGGCGCCGCTCGGGAAGAACATCTCGGACGAGCGCTGGATCTCGTACATGGACGTGGTCCGCTGGTCCCAGAGCGCCCGCCACGTGCAGGACGTCGAAGCCTTCAAGGCGGTCTGCATCCTCAACTGCGTGACCTTCGTGTGGGACGACATGGACCCGGCCCTGCACGACTTCGACGCCTTCCTGCCGGAGATCCGCAAGATCTGCGAGCACTACTACGAGCCGGACGAGGTCTGGTTCGCCTACGAGGCGGCCCGCGCCTTCGTCGTGAGCGACAACATGTTCCGGGACTCGGACATCAAACGGGTCCTGTGCGAGACCTCCCCCGAGCAGTACTTCCGGTTCCGGGTGACCGACGTCGGCGTGGACTTCTGGATGAAGATGTCCTACCAGATCTACCGCCACGCGGACTTCTCCGAGCACGCCAAGAGCGGGCTCGCCGCCCGGATGACCACGCGCGGACTGGCGATCGTCAACGACTTCTACTCCTACGACAGGGAGATCGCCCTCGGGCAGGTCACCAACTGCTTCCGGCTCTGCGACGTCGCCGACGAGCGCGCGTTCAAGGAGTTCTTCGACGCCCGCCTCGCGGACATCGAGGAGGACGTCCGGTGCATCAAGGAGTTCGACCCGGTCTCCCGCGACGTGATGCTCGACCTCATCTACGGCAACTTCATCTGGACGACCAGCAACAAGCGCTACAAGGCGGCCGTCAACGACGTCAACTCGCGGATCCAGTGAAAGGCGTCCAGATGCCGGCCCCGGCCCCCTCGGTCTCCCACGCGCCCGCCGCGGACACGCGCGACTGGACCGTGGCCAAGGCGCCCGGCGCCGTCCCCCTGCTCGGGCACACCCTCGCGCTCTGGAAGGACCCGCTCGGCTTCCTCGCGTCCCTGCCGGCCCACGGCGACCTGGTGGAGCTCAGGCTCGGGCCCAAGCGGGCCTACCTCGCCTGCCACCCGGACCTGGTCCGGCACATCCTGCTCAGCCCCCGCACGTACGACAAGGGAGGCGTGTTCGACAAGGCCAGGCAGCTGCTCGGCAACAGCCTCTCGGTCTCCCGCGGCGAGGAGCACCGCCGCCAGCGCCGCCTGATCCAGCCCGCGTTCCAGCCGGCCAGGCTCGCCGCGTACACGAACTCGGTGGCCGCGGACACGGCCCGGACCATCGAGTCGTGGGAGCCCGGGCAGGTCCTGGACGTCTCCGACGCGATGCACGTCCTGCTGATGCGCGTCGCCGCGCGGACCCTGTTCTCCGCCGGGCTGGACGACGCCACCACGGACGAGGCCCGCGAGTGCCTGCGCACCGTGTCCCAGGGCATCTACAAGCGGACCGTCGCGCCCGTCGGCGTCATGGAGAAACTGCCCACGCCCGGCAACCGGCGCTACGACGAGTCCAACCGCAGGCTCCGGGAGATCGTCGACGAGATGATCAAGGCGCGGCGGGGCCACGAGGGCGGGGACGAGGACCTGCTCTCCATCCTGCTGAACGTGGAGCACCCGCAGACCGGGGAGCGCCTGAGCGAGGCCCAGATCCTCGACCAGGTGGTCACCTTCCTCGTCGCGGGCAGCGAGACGACCGCCTCCACCCTCGCCTTCGTCTTCCACCTGCTGGGCCGCCACCCCGAGGCGGAGCGCCGGATGCAGGACGAGATCGACCGGGTGCTCGACGGCCGCCCGGCGCTCTTCGACGACCTGCCGGACCTCCCGTACACCAAGGGGGTCATCACCGAGGCCCTGCGGCTCTACCCGCCGTCCTGGCTGTCGATGCGGGTGGCCGCGCAGGACGTGGAGATCGGCGGCCACCGGATCGCCGAGGGAACGATGATCATGTACAGCTCCTACGCGCTGCACCACAACGCGGAGCTGTTCCCCGACCCGGAGCGCTTCGACCCCGAGCGCTGGCTCCCGCCCCGCCTCGCGGAGGTCCCCCGGGGTGCGCTCGTGCCCTTCGGCCACGGCGCCCACAAGTGCATCGGGGACGTCCTGGCGCTGGCCGAGACCACGCTCATCGTCAGCACCATCGCGAACGGCTGGCGCCTGAGGCCCGTACCCGGTACGGAACTGCGCCCGCAGCCCAAGGCCACGCTGGAGCCCGGGCCCCTGCCCATGAGGTGCGAACCGCGCCGCCGCACGACGAAGGACACCGACGGATGAAGACGCTGCGGGACAAGACGGCGACCCGCGAGTGGCGGGTGGCCCGGGCACCGGGCGCGCTCCCGCTGCTCGGCAACGCGCTGTCCATGGGCAGGGACCCCGTCCGGTTCCTGTCCTCGCTGCCGCGCCACGGAGACCTGGTCGAACTGCGGATCGGCGGCAAGCGCACCTTCCTGCCCTGCCACCCGGAGCTCATCCAGCAGGTGCTGCTGAACGCCCGCGTCTTCGACACGGGCGGTCCGATGAAGGAGAAGGCCCGGCCGATCCTCGGCAACGGCCTGATCACCTCGGACTGGGCCGACCACAAGCGCCAGCGCCGGCTGGTGCAGCCGGCCTTCCACCCGGCCCGCATCGCCACGTACGCGCACGTGATGCAGGAGGAGGTGGAGGCGCAGGCCGGCACGTGGACGGCCGGCCAGGTCGTCGACGTCAACGAGGTGACCCAGGCGCTGACCGCCCGGATCACGGCGCGGGCCCTGTTCGCCCTCGACATCGCCCCGCACGCGGTCGCGGTCATCCAGCACTGCCTGCCGGTCATCGTCCGCGGCGCCTACCGCAACGCGGTGGATCCGACGGGCCTGCTGGGCAAGCTGCCGACCCCGGCCAACCGGGAGTTCGCGCGGGCGCTGGAGCAGATGCACGAGCTGATCGACGGGATCGTCGAGGACTACCGCACCTCGGACCGGGACCGCGGCGACCTGGTGTCGGCCCTGCTCGCGGCCGAGGACCCGGAGAGCGGCGAGAAGCTCTCCGACCAGGAGGTCCACGACCAGGTCATGACCCTGCTGCTGGCCGGCATCGAGACCACGGCCTCCGCCCTGACCTGGGCGCTGCACCTGCTCGCGCAGAACCCGGAGGCGGAGTCGCGGCTGCACGCCGAGCTGGACCACGTGCTGGGGGGTCCGGGGGAGCGGTTCCCCGAGTTCAAGGACATCCCCGAGCTGCGGTACACGCAGCGGGTCTTCACCGAGACCCTGCGGCTGTACCCGCCGGCCTGGATCTACACCCGGACCACGACCACGGCCACCGAGCTGGGGGGTGTCCCGCTCATGCCGGGCGACGACATCATCATCAGCCCGTACGTGGTGCACCGGATCCCCGGGCTGTTCCCCCGGCCGGAGCACTTCGATCCGGACCGCTGGCTCCCCGACCGGGCCAAGGACGTGGCCCGCGGCGCCTACGTGCCGTTCGGCGCGGGCAGCCGCAAGTGCATCGGCGACGTCTTCGGCATCACCGAGGCCACGCTGGCGCTGGCGGCCATCGCGTCCAAGTGGCGGCTGCGCCCCGTGCCCGGCACGCGCGTCAAGCCGAGGCCGCACATGAGCCTGTCCACCGGGCCCCTGCCCATGCGGGTGGAACCGCGCTGACCGCACTGGCCGCACTGACCGGGCTGACCGCGGTGTGCGAAGGCGAGCCGGGCCCCGGAGAACGGGGCCCGGCTCGCGCGCGTGCGCGGTGGCCGAGTTCCGGTCCCGCGTGTCCGCCCTTCGGGACGGGGCTCATTGCGGTCTCCGGGGCTGGATAGGCTGAAGGCCTTCCCATTCGACTGGGCATCCAGACCAGCAGCAGGAGCGGACCATGAACGTGGTGACCCCGGCAGGCGGCGACAGCGTGGCGGCCCGCGGCTGGCCGGGTGTGCTCGAAGCCCTGCTGTCCGGCCGGGACCTCGGCGCCGACGACTCGGCCTGGGCCATGGACCGGATCATGCGGGGAGAGGCCACCGACGCCCAGATCGCCGGTTTCGCGGTCGCGCTGCGGGCCAAGGGGGAGACGGTCGCGGAGATCACCGGCCTCGTCCGGGCGATGTACGCGCACGCGAACCTGATCGAGGTGCCGGGCCGGACGGTGGACATCGTCGGCACCGGCGGCGACGGCGCCAAGACGGTCAACATCTCCACCATGTCGGCGATCGTCGTGGCCGGTACGGGCGCCAAGGTGGTCAAGCACGGCAACCGGGCCTCCTCCTCGGCCAGCGGGTCCTCGGACGTCCTGGAGAAGCTGGGCGTCAACCTCGACCTGACCCCGGCGCGGGTCGCCGAGGTCGTCGAGGAGGCCGGGATCACCTTCTGCTTCGCGGTCAAGTTCCACCCCGCGCTGCGGCACGTGGCCGCGGCCCGCAAGGAGCTGGGCATCCGGACGACCTTCAACTTCCTCGGCCCGCTGACGAACCCGGCCAAGGTGCGGGCGCAGGCCACCGGTGTCGCCGACGCCCGGATCGCCCCGATCGTGGCGGGCGTGCTGGCGGAGCGCGGCTCCTCGGCGCTGGTCTTCCGCGGCGACGACGGCCTCGACGAGCTCACCACCACGGCTACCTCGCGGGTCTGGTGGGTCCGCGACGGCGGGGTCACGGAGCAGTCCTTCGACCCGCGCGACATCGGCATCCAACTGGTCGACGTCTCCGCGCTCCGCGGCGAGGACGCCTCGTACAACGCGGACGTCGCCCGCCGCCTGCTGGCCGGCGAGCCCGGCCCGGTCCGCGACGCGGTCCTGCTGAACTCGGCGGCTGCCCTGGTCGCCCTCGACCCGGGCACGGGCACGCTGGAGGAGCAGCTCGCGGCGGGCGTCGCGCGGGCGGCCGGGGCGATCGACTCGGGCGCGGCCCGCGAGTCGCTGGCGCGCTGGGTGGCGGCGAGCAACGCCTGAGCGGCCGGCGCGGGGTTCGCGGGTTCGCGCTCCGAGCACGGCGTGGAACAGGAGACCCCGGTCCGCCATGTGGACCGGGGTCTTGCGTCGGCGGGATCTTGTGGCAGGATGCTCAGCAGGTCACGAGTGACAGCGTTTTGGCCCCGGCTTGCTGTCCGGCAACCCTCCTTCCGTGGCGGGGTGCCCCGGGTGATGACCAGGTCGTGGGCAGTGAGGTCTACGGCAAGCGCGGATCCCTCGAACACCAGGGGTCCTGGTCTCTCGAGGAGCGTTTTCCGTGAGCAAGCGAATGCGATAGGGCGACTCAGCCCCTTCTTAAACCCTCGGAACAGGGTCACTTTTGCGTACCCCGAGTACGCCACCCGACTCCGAGGCACTCCCGTACCCCCGGACGGCCGCAGCGCCGTACCCGCGTACGGGCATTTTCGAAGCCATTCACCCCTGCCTGCCGGGAGATACCGCCATGTCCGCGACCCTGAACGCCGCCGCGACCAGCACCATCGCGACCGCCGCCGCCGCCGTCACCACCGCCGTCACCGTCGACCCCGCCTGTGCCGAGCCGCTTCCGGTCCTCGGCCGCGACGTCACCGTGCCGCTCGTCACCGGCGGCGAAGTCACCTACGCCGCCCTCGACTACGCGGCCAGCGCCCCCGCCCTGCAGCGCGTCTGGGACGACGTGGCCGCCTACGCCCCGTACTACGGCAGCGTGCACCGCGGCGCCGGGTACCTCTCGCAGCTCTCCACCGACCTGTTCGAGCAGAGCCGCGTCACCGTCGCCGAGTTCCTGGACTGCCGCCCCACCGACCAGGTGATCTTCACCCGGTCCACCACCGACTCCCTCAACCTGCTCGCCGCCGTCGTGCCCGCCGACTGCCAGGTCTTCGTCTTCGAGACCGAGCACCACGCCTCGCTGCTGCCCTGGACGAACGCGCAGGTCACCTACCTCAACGCCCCCCGCACCCCGGACGAGGCCGTCGCCACCCTGGAGCGGGCGCTCGCCGACCGCACCGCATCAATTGAAGGGGGCCACGGCCCCGCCCTGGTCTGCGTCACCGGCGCCTCCAACGTCACCGGCGAGCTGTGGCCCGTCAAGGAGCTCGCCGCCGTCGCCCACGCCCACGGCGCCCGCATCGTCCTGGACGCCGCCCAGCTGGCCCCGCACCACCCCGTCTCGGTCCAGGACCTCGACGTCGACTGGGTCGCCTTCTCCGGGCACAAGCTCTACGCGCCCTTCGGCTCGGGCGTGCTCGCCGGCCGCGCGGACTGGCTCCAGCAGGCCGAGCCGTACCTGGCCGGCGGCGGCGCCTCCCGCAAGGTGACGCGACGCGTCAGCGGGGAGGATGCCGGCGGCGTCGACGTCGAGTGGCACACCACCGCCGCCCGCCACGAGGCCGGCTCCCCGAACGTCATCGGCGTCTACTCCATCGCCGCCGCCTGCAAGGCGCTGAACGAGGCGGGCTTCGACAGCCTTGTCGCCCGCGAGCGGCACCTCATCGCCAAGGTCCGGGACGGCCTGGCCGAGGTCCCGGCGGTCCGCGTCCTGTCCCTCTTCGGCGACGACGCCCCCCGCGTCGGCGTCATCTCCTTCGTGGTGGACGGCTGGAACAGCTCCCACTTCGCCGCCGCGCTCTCCGCCGAGTACGGGATCGGCGTGCGCGACGGTCTGTTCTGCGCCCACCCGCTGGTCCGCACCCTGCTCGGCAGCGAGCCGCAGGAGCCGGGCGAGTGCGGCGCCCCGGAGGCGGCCCCGGGGGAGCGCTCGCTGAACGCGATCCGCGTCAGCTTCGGCGCCGGCACCCCCGACGAGCACGTGGAGCGCTTCGTCCGCGCGGTCAAGGAGCTCGTCGCGGACGGCGCGAAGTGGCAGTACCGCACCGAAGAGGGCCGCTGCGTCCCGGCCGTCTGACAGGCTGCCGGGCATGACGTACTGGGACCCGATACCGACCCTGCGGGCTTCCGTCGGCGAGCCGCTGCCCCTGTGGCGGGCGACCTCGTGAGCAGGGCCTGGTCCCTGCCGGAACTGTGAGCCGCCGGACGGCGAACCGCTACGCGTCCAGGCCGATCGCGAAGGCCGCTTCCAGGTCGTGCTGGGAGTACGTGCGGAACGCGACGTGCGTGTCCGTGGCCTCGACGCCCGGGATCTTGCTGATGCGGCCCGGGATGACGTCCGCCAGGGCCTCGTGGCGGGCCACGCGGACCAGCGCGATCAGGTCGTAGGTGCCCGTCACGGAGTAGACCTCGCTGACGTTCTCCAGCGCGGCGATGGCCTCGGCGATCTCGGGGATCCGGTCCACGCTGGTCTTGATGAGCACGAGTGCGGTGATCACGGTTGGCTGTCTCCCTCGCCTGCGGGCACTGTCCGCCTCACTCTAGCCCCACGCCTGTAGCGCACCCACGCGTAGAGGAAGCCCACCGAGAAGCCCACCACGTGGGCCAGATAGGCCACGCCCGGACCGCTTCCCGCCCGGTGCGCCGCCAGCCACTGCAGGGCGAACCAGAACAGTAGGACGATCCACGCGGGGAACCGCAGCGGCACGAAGAAGAGGAACGGGAACAGGCTCGTCACGCGCGCCCCGGGGAACAGGCACAGGAAGGCCCCCAGCACCGCTGAGATCGCCCCGGAGGCCCCGACGAGGGTCTGGTCGGAGGAGGCGTTCGCCGCCGCGTACGCGGCCAGGGCCAGGTAGCCCGTACAGACGTAGAAGCAGAGGAACCCCGCCCGGCCCATGCGCTGCTCCGTCATCGCCCCGAAGACGAAGAGGAAGAGCATGTTGCCCAGCAGGTGGAGCCAGCTGCCGTGCACGAACAGGGCCGTCAGCGGGGTCAGCAGCGCCCTGCCGCCGCCCGCGAACAGCTCGTCCGGGACCACGCCCCAGCGCCGGAAGTACGCCGTCCCCGTCGCCAGCAGCTCATCATCCGTCCCGTAGACCGGATTGAGCCCCGACGCCGGGCTCAGCACGAACACCACACAGCAGCCGGCGATCAGCGCGTGGGTGACCACCGGTCCCCGCGCGGCCTCGCGTACGGCCCGCCACCTTACGATCATGCGACCGAGCATGACCCAGCCGGGCCCGCCCGCGAGCGCGGCAGGCCGTAGGGTTACGAGCTACGCACGCACGCGCGCACACGGCGCGGCCGTGTGCGCGAACCGAAGGAGAGAACGGCCTGATGACGGTTCCCCTGCCGACCGACACCACCCGGTGGCGCTGCACCCTGTGCGGCAACCTCACGCGCTTCGACGTCACCCGTTCGTCGAAGGTCGTCGAGTACGTCCACCTGGACCTCGCCGGGGAGCCCAAGGTCGAGGAGCGCGAGGTGGTCAATGAGACCATCGAGTCGGTGCGCTGCCGTTGGTGCAACGCGGTGGACCAGATCGAGCTCGTGGACAGGCCGGGCGCGGACTCCTGACGGAGCCCCGCCCTCAGGTGAATGACGGTAGGGGTGACGGATTGTGGAGCCAGCAAGCGGCGCTGAGCCGGCCGACGCGGCCGGCGACGCCGCCGAGGTGCTCGACCGCCCGCTGCCGGAAGGCGTGCGGCGCCGGGTCGTCGCGCTCGTCTCGGACGCCTTCGGCGGTCTGACGGTCGCCGACCTCCCGGCGCAACTGCGCCAGTACGCGCGGTTCACCCCGACCCGGCGCGCCAAGTTCGCGGGCAATGCCATGGCCACGGCCGTGGAGAGCGACCCCGTCTTCCGCGGCCGGGTCGCCGAGAAGCTCCGCGAGGCGCAGGCCGAGCTGGCCGGGGCGCTGGAGTCGGGCGCCCCGCCCGCCGCCGCCGACCCGCTGGACGTGGCGGCCGCCGCCTACGTCCTGCGGCCGGCCGGCTGGGCCAAGCTCGTGGCCGCCGCCGGCGAGGAGGCGCAGCGCGCCGACGCCGAGCGGGTCGACGAGGAGGCGCGCCGGGAGATGGACCGGCTCCGCGAGGAGCTGGCCCACGTACGGGAGTCGCAGCGCGCGGGCGGCGACCAGGTGCGGGCCGATCTGGACGCGGCGCGCAAGGAAGCGGAATCGCTTCAGCGCAAGCTGCGCAGCGCCCTGAGCGACGTCAAGCGGGGCGACGCGGCCCTGCGCAAGCTCAACGCCGAGATCGACGGCATCCGTGCCGAGGCGGCCGCGCAGGTGATCACCGCCGAGAGCGAGAGCCGGCGGCTCAAGTCCCGCCTCGCGGAGGTGGAGACGGCGCTGGAGACCTCGCGCCGGGCCACCCGCGAGGGGCGCAGCATCGAGGACATGCGGCTGCGGCTGCTGCTGGACACCGTGCTGGACGCGGCCGCGGGGCTGCGCCGGGAGCTCGCACTGCCGCCGGTGTCCACCCGGCCCGCCGACACGGTGGAGGCGGTGGAGCCGGGCCGGATGACCCCCAAGGACATCGCGGCGCGCGCCCTGTCGGAGACCGACCCGGCGCTGCTGGACCAGCTGTTGGCGCTGCCCCAGGCGCACCTGGTGATCGACGGCTACAACGTCACCAAGACCGGCTACCCGACGATGCCGCTGGAGAAGCAGCGGCTGCGGCTGCTGGGCGGGCTGTCGATGCTCGCCGCGCAGACGGGCGCCGAGATGACCTGTGTCTTCGACGGGGCGGAGCTGGCGGCCCCGGTGCTGCTCGCGCCGCCGCGCGGGGTGCGGGTGCTGTTCTCCAAGGCCGGGGTGACCGCGGACGAGCTGATCCGCCAGCTGGTGCGTGCCGAGCCGCCCGGCCGGCCGGTGGTCGTGGTCTCCACGGACCGGGAGGTCGCCGACGGGGTGGCCAAGGCGGGTGCGCGGCCGGTGACGTCCGCCTTGTTGCTGAAGCGGCTTTCGCGCGTTTCGTAACGGGTGGCCCTGATGCCGGAATTGGCATGTGATCGGGGGGACGGACCGTCAAGTCGTCGGCACAGAGCGTGCGCTCTTGGTAAAGAAGCTGGTCGGAGGGCGAAATTTTTCCCGGCAGGATTTGAACTGATCACAGAAGGGTCACTAGGGTCACCTCAAACCTTCGTGCGGTAGTTCACTCATTCGGGGTGACAGCGAAGGTGTCGCCGAGCTTGCGTTCTTCGGCGGCTCGAGGAAGAAGGAGCTCGCCTTCGTGGCGTCCCACCGTCGACCCAAGCAGCCGACCCGCACTCGCGCGACCGTGCTCACCGTCACCGCCGCCGCCGCCGTGGTCCTCTCCGGCCAGGCCGCCAACGCCGCCCCGGCGAAGCCGAGCAAGGACGAGGTCAAGACCAAAGTCGACGCCCTCTACGAAGAGGCGGAGCAGGCGACCGAGAAGTTCAACGGCGCCCAGACGCGCCAGGACGCCCTCGAGAAGGAGATCGGGCAGCTCCAGGACCAGGTCGCCCGCGGCCAGGGCGAGCTCAACACCCTGCGCGGCACCATAGGTTCGATGGCCAACGCCCAGTACCGCACCGGTGGCATAGACCAGTCCCTCGCGCTGTTCCTCTCCGCCGACCCGGACAACTACCTCGACAAGGCCTCCACGCTGGAGCAGCTGAGCGGCAAGCAGGTCGAGTCGGTCCAGAAGATCCAGGCCAAGCAGCGCAGCCTCGCGCAGCAGCGCCAGGAGGCCGCCGGCAAGCTCGCCGACCTCGACGCCACCCGCAAGGAGCTGGCCGAGAAGAAGAAGGTCTCGACGGACAAGCTCGCCGAGGCCCAGGCCCTCCTCAACTCGCTGACCGCGCAGGAGCGCGCGCAGCTCAAGGAGGAGGCCAAGAAGGAGAGCGGCAGCGCGGCCGAGCAGGCCGAGCTCAGCAACGTGAAGGGCTCGGGACGGGCGGCGGACGCGCTGCGGGCCGCCGTGACCAAGAACGGCAAGGCCTACGTCCGCGGCGGCACCGGCCCGAACGCGTTCGACTGCTCCGGCCTCACGCAGTGGGCCTACAAGCAGGCCGGCATCACCATCGGCCGCACCACCTTCGACCAGGTCAAGGAAGGCCCGAAGATCAGCCTGAGCGAGCTCCAGCCCGGAGACCTGGTCTTCTACTCGAACCTCCAGCACGTCGGGCTGTACGCGGGCAACGGCAAGGTCTTCCACGCCGCCAACCCCAGCGCCGGCGTCCTGTACGGATCCCTCAGCGGATTCGCGTACGGGGTCCGCGTCGGCAGCTGACGCCCGCCCCGCCCCCGGTCCGCGGGGGACGCGCCGCACACCGCCCATCCGGGCGAATTACGGAGCCCCGATCTGACCACACGCCCCGCCGGTGACCTGCGTCTCCGGCGGGGCGTCACTGTGCGTGCCCGTCGAGGACGTTGGCCGGCACCCTCCGGCGCCGCTACTGTCTGCCACCGCGGAACCCGGCACACGGCCGTCCACGGGGGGCGGACCCGGTCCCGCGCAGCGGAAGGGAGCGGTTCTCACGTGGCGTCCCATCGCCGGTCCGGGCCCAGCGTCCTCGACCGGAACACGAAGGTCACCGTCCTCACCGCCGCCGCGGCAGGAGCGGCGGTCGCCATGACGGGCGCACCCGCGAGTGCGGCCCCGGGCCTCCCGCTCGAGCCCCCGGCCGGCGCCCGCGCCCAGGTCGACCGGCTCTTCGAGGAGGCCGAGCAGGCCACCGAGCGCTTCAACCAGGCGGGCGAGAAGGCCGACGGGCTGCGCACCGAAGTCGGCCGGGTCCAGGACGCGGTGGCCCGCGGCCAGGACCGCATCAACACCATGCGCGGGGTGCTCGGCGCCTACGCCGGAGCCCAGTACCGGGCGGGCGGCATCGACCCCGCGGTCGAGCTGATGCTCTCCGACGACCCCGACGAGTACCTCGCCAAGGCCTCCGCCCTCGACCGGCTGACCGGCCGCCAGGCCCGCCGGCTGGACGAACTGCGCTCCGAGCAGCGCCGGCTCGGCCAGGAGCGCCAGGACGCCTCCCGCAAACTCGCCGAACTCGACGCCCTGCGCGCCGAGGTGGCGAAGGAGAAGCGCGCCGTCACCGCCAAGCTCGCCGCCGCCCGCCGGCTGCTCAACGCGATGCCCACCGAGGAGCGCGCCGACTTCGAGCGCGCCTCGCGCTCCGGCGGCCGTCCCGAGGGCCTGCCGGACCTGCCCGGCGCCGCCTCCCAGGGCCCCTCCTCCGGCCGCGCCGCCACCGCCGTGATGGCGGCCCGCTCCGCCGTCGGCCGGCCCTACGTGTGGGGTTCCACCGGCCCCACCGGATTCGACTGCTCCGGGCTGATGGTGTGGTCCTACCGCCAGGCGGGCGTCGCACTGCCGCGCACCTCGCAGGCGCAGCGGCACGCCGGGCAGCGGGTCTCCCTCTCGGAGGCGCGCCCGGGCGACCTCGTGACGTACCGCTCGGACGCCAGCCACGTCGGCATGTACGTGGGCAACGGCCAGGTGGTGCACGCCCCGTACCCGGGAGCGCGGGTGCGCTACGACCCGGTCGGGATGATGCCGGTGTCCTCGGTGACGCGGCCCTGAGGGTCCTCCTGCGTACGATCGGGTGATGTTCCCGGGCCTTGGCCGGCTGTGCCGCCTCCTTCCGCGCGCACTGCCGCTGCTCCTGCTGTGCGTGCCGCTCGCCGGCTGCGACTCCGGTTCCGCTTCCGGTTCCGCTTCCCGTCCGGCGGGCGCCACGGAGCGGGCGGTGCGCGGCGCCGTCGCCGCCTGGTCGGCGGCCCCGCCCGAGCGGCTCGCGGCGGTCCCGCTGGAGGACTGGTCCTACGAGGTCACCTCGGTCCGGGAGGAAGGCGTACGGGCCTTCGCGCGGGCCCGGCTGGGCTACCGGCTCACCGGCTACGACACCGCGGCCCCCGCCGGATCGGACCGCGAGGTCGAGCTCGCCCGGGACGCGGACTCCTGGAAGGTGGTGGCCGACCGGCCCGCCCCGGGCGCCGCGCCCCAGCTGTGGGACCAGGGTCCGGTGACCGTGGAGCGCGGGACGTACGCCCTGGTGCTCGGCGGGGCCGGCCAGAGCTCCGCCGCCCTGTCCGCGATCGCGCGGGAGGCCGACGTGGCGGTGCCCGCCGCGAGCGCCGCCTGGCCGCGGCCGTGGGCCGGCCGGGTCGTGGTGCTCGTCCCCGGCACCCTCGACGCGATGGCGGCGCTGCTGGGCCGGCCGGCCGCCGAGTACCGGGGCCTGGGCGCCGTCACCACCGGGCGGACCGGCCCCGGGCCGGCCCCCGCCGACCGGGTCGTCGTCAACCCGGAGGGGTACGCCCAGCTCACGGCGGAGGGCCGCCAGGTCATCCTGACCCACGAGACCACCCACGTCGCCACCCGCGCCGCGACCACGGGGCGGACCCCGCTGTGGCTCTCCGAGGGCTTCGCGGACTGGGCGGCGTACCGGGGCGGACAGCGGACCCCCGCCGAGGCCGCCCCGGCGCTCGCCCGGGCGGTGCGGCGCGGGGACCTGCCGGGCGCGCTCCCCGCCGACGGGGCCTTCGCCTTCGGAGGGGACGCGGAGGCGCTGGCGAGGGCGTACGAGGGCTCCTGGATGGCCTGCCGGCTCATCGCGGGCACGTGGGGCGACGCCGCGCTCGTCGACCTGTACGCGAAGGCCGGGAGCGAGCCGCTGCCCGCGGCCTTGGAGGAGGTCCTCGGGACGGACGCCGACGGGCTGGCCGGAGCCTGGCGCCGCGAGCTCGCCCGCGAGCTCCGGTAGGGTCGCGAAGCGATGCACAAGACGCTGATCGTGACCAACGACTTCCCGCCGCGGCCGGGGGGCATCCAGGCCTTCCTCCACAACATGGCGCTGCGGCTGGACCCCGACCGCGTCGTCGTCTACGCCTCCACCTGGAAGCACTCCGCCGAGGGCCGGGAAGCCACCGCCGCCTTCGACGCGGAGCAGCCCTTCCAGGTCGTGCGCGACCGGACGACGATGCTGCTGCCCACCCCGAGGGTGACCCGGCGGGCGGTGGGCCTGCTGCGCGAACACGGCTGCGAGTCCGTGTGGTTCGGGGCCGCGGCCCCGCTCGGCCTGATGGGCCCCGCGCTGCGCCGGGCCGGCGCCCGGCGGATCGTGGCGACCACGCACGGGCACGAGGCGGGCTGGGCCCAGCTGCCGGGCGCCAGGCAGCTGCTGCGGCGCATCGGCGAGGGCACGGACACGCTGACCTACCTGGGCGAGTACACGCGTTCGCGGATCGCCTCGGCCGTGACGGACCGGGCGGCGGCGCGGATGGCGCAGCTCCCGCCCGGAGTCGACGAGAAGACCTTCCACCCCGGGTCGGGCGGGGACGCGGTCCGGGCCCGGCTCGGGCTGTCGGACCGGCCGGTCGTGGTGTGCGTCTCGCGCCTCGTCCCCCGCAAGGGCCAGGACACCCTGATCGAGGCGATGCCGCGGATCCTGGCGGCGGTGCCCGACGCGGTGCTGCTCGTCGTGGGCGGCGGCCCGTACGGGGCGGACCTGCGCAAGCTGGCCGCCGCCACGGGGGTCGCCTCCTCGGTGGTCTTCACGGGCGCGGTCCCGTGGTCGGAACTGCCCGCCCACTACGGCGCGGGCGACGTCTTCGCGATGCCGTGCCGCACCCGGCGGGGCGGGCTGGACGTGGAGGGCCTGGGCATCGTCTACCTCGAAGCCTCCGCGACGGGCCTGCCCGTGGTCGCGGGCGACTCGGGCGGGGCCCCGGACGCGGTGCTGGACGGGGAGACGGGCTGGGTGGTGCCCGGCGGCGCCCCGGCGGACGCGGCGGACCGCGTCGTGGCCCTGCTCCGGGACCCCGACCTGCGCCGCCGCATGGGCGAGCGCGGCCGGGCCTGGGTCGAGGAGAAGTGGCGCTGGGACCTGCTGGCGGACCGGCTGCGCGAGCTGCTCTGAGAGCCCGCCCAGGGCCCTTCCGGTAGCAGAAGGGGTGAGGACCGGCCATGGCTGACCGTCACTCAGATATATGTCAGCACGGACTCTGGGGGTATCGGGGCATCCGCCCCATCATGCCGCCATGACACCCAAACTGACGCGCCGTCATCTTCTGGGGATCGGCGCCCTGCAGACGGCGGCGGCCCTCGGCTTCACCCGCATCGGCCTGCAGTCCGCGGCCGCCGCCGAACCCGCGGCCGCGCACTACGCCCCCGCCATCGTCGTCGGCTCCGGCTACGGTTCGGCCGTCGCCGCGCTGCGCCTCGGGCAGGCCGGGGTGCGGACCGTCGTGCTGGAGATGGGACGGCTCTGGGACACCCCCGGGCCCGACGGGAAGGTCTTCCCCTCCACCTCCGCCCCCGACCAGCGCTCCATGTGGTTCCGCAACCGCACCGAGGCCCCGCTCGCCCAGTTCCTCTGGCTGGACGTGGTCAACCGCAACATCAGCCCGTACCCCGGCGTCCTGGACCGCGTGAACTACGGGGACATGTCGGTGTACGTGGGCCGCGGCGTCGGCGGCGGCTCCCTCGTCAACGGCGGCATGGCGCCCACGCCGAAGCGCTCGTACTTCACCGAGGTCATGCCCCGGGTGGACGCCGACGAGATGTACGGCACGTACTACCCCCGCGCCCGCGCCATGCTCGGGGTCAACGACATCGACCCGGCCTGGTTCGAGTCCACCGAGTGGTACCGCTTCGCCCGGATCTCCCGCAAGCACGCCCAGAAGGCCGGTCTGCGGACCACCTTCGTCCCCAACGTCTACGACTTCGCGTACATGAAGCGCGAGGCCGCCGGCACCGCCGCGAAGTCCGCGCTCGCCGGCGAGGTCATCTACGGAAACAACCACGGCAAGAAGAGCGTCGACAAGACCTACCTCGCCGCCGCCCTCGGCACCGGCAACGTCACCATCGAGACCATGCAGCGCGTGGTCGGCGTACGGCAGGACCCGGCCGGAGGCTACGTCCTCACCGTCCAGACCAGCGACCTCACCGGCCGCGTCACCCAGGTCCGCGAACTCGGCTGCAAGCAGCTCTTCCTCGGCGCCGGCAGCCTCGGCACCACCGAGATCCTGCTGCGCGCCCGCGAGACCGGCACGCTGCCCGCCCTGAACGACAAGGTGGGCCTCGGCTGGGGCCCCAACGGCAACGTCATGACCGCCCGCGCCAACCACCTGTGGGACACGGTCGGCGCCAACCAGGCCACCATGCCCGCCCTCGGCATCGACGACTGGGACAACGCCTCGAACCCGGTCTTCGCCGAGATCGCCCCGCTCCCGATGGGGTTCGAGCACTGGATCTCGATGTACCTGGCCATCACCAAGAACCCGGAGCGCGGGCGCTTCACCTACGACGCGGCCAGCGACTCGGCGAAGCTCCAGTGGACCCGGGACCAGAACACCCCGTCGGTCCAGGCCGCCAAGCGACTCTTCGACCGGATCAACCGGGCCAACTTCACCATCTACCGCTACGACCTGTTCGGCGACAACAAGAACTTCGCCGACGACTTCACCTACCACCCGCTGGGCGGCTGCGTCCTCGGTGACGCGACCGACGACTTCGGCCGCGTCAAGGGCTACCAGGGCCTCTACGCCACCGACAGCTCGCTGATCCCCGGATCGCTCGGCGTGAACCCCTTCGTGACCGTCACCGCGCTTGCGGAACGGAACATGGCGCGGGTCCTCGCCGAGGACCCGCGCTAAGCCCCCGCCGGGCCGTCAGCCCCGGTAGAGCGCTTCGATCTCGTCCGCGAAGTCCTTCGCCACGACATTCCGCTTCAGCTTCAGCGAAGGCGTGACGTGCCCGGACTCCTCCGTGAACTGGGAGGGAAGAATGCGGAATTTCCGCACCGATTCCGCCTTGGAAACCGCCGCGTTGCCGTCGTCCACGGCCTTCTGGACGGCGGCGATGAGGTCCGCGTCCTCCCGCAGCTCCGCCGCCGTCACACCGGCCGGCTTGCCGTGCTCCGCCGCCCACCGGCCGAGGAACTCCTCGTCGATGGTGACCAGCGCGGCCACGAACGGCCGCGCGTCGCCGACCACCATGCACTCCGCGACCAGCGCGTGCGCCCGGATCCGGTCCTCGATCACCGCGGGCGCCACGTTCTTGCCGCCCGCAGTGACGATGAGCTCCTTCTTGCGCCCGGTGATCGTGAGGTAGCCGTCCTCGTCGAGCGTGCCGACGTCGCCCGTGTGGAACCAGCCGTCGGTCAGCGCGTCGGCGGTGGCCGTCTCGTTCTTCCAGTACCCCTGGAAGATCTGCTCGCCGTGCAGCAGCACCTCGCCGTCGTCCGCGATGCGCACCACGGAGCCCGGCATGGGCTGGCCGACCGTACCGATCTTCTGCTTGTCCCACGGGTTGAAGGTGGTGGCCGCGCAGGACTCCGTCAGGCCGTAGCCCTCCAGCACCGTGAAGCCGATGCCCCGGAAGAAGTGCCCGAGCCGCTCGCCCAGCGGGGCCCCGCCGGAGATCGCGTACTCGCCGCGCCCGCCGAGGACCGCGTGCAGCTTGCTGTAGACCAGCTTCGTGAAGACCTTGTGCTTGAGCTTCAGCCCGAAGGACGGCCCGCGCGGGGTGTCCAGCGCGCGGCTGTACGCGATCGCCGTCTCGGCCGCCGCGTCGAAGATCTTGCCCTTGCCGTCGGCCTGCGCCTTGGCGCGCGCCGAGTTGTAGACCTTCTCGAAGACCCGCGGCACACCGAGGATCAGCGTCGGCCTGAAGGACTGCAGCTCGTCCGTGAGGTTCTTGATGTCCGGTACGCAGCCCAGCCGGATCGGCGCCAGCACGGCCGCCACCTCCACCAGGCGCCCGAAGACGTGCGCGGCCGGAAGGAAGAGCAGCACCGAGCACTCGCCGGTCTTGAACAGCGGCTTCAGTCGCTCCACGGCGTTGCCGCACTCGGCGAAGAAGTTGCGGTGGGTCAGCACGCAGCCCTTGGGGCGGCCGGTGGTGCCCGAGGTGTAGACGATGGTGGCCGGGTCGTCGGCATTGGCCAGGCCGCTGCGCTCGTCGACCTCGGCGTCGGTGACCCCGACGCCCGCGTTCTCCAGCGTCGCCAGCGCGCCGCGCTCGATCTCCCAGACCTCGCGCAGCTCCGGCAGCCGGTCGCGCAGCGCTTCCACGGCCGCGCTGTGCCCGGGGCTCTCGACGATCGCGGCGACCGCGCCGGAGTCGCCGAGGATCCACTGGATCTGCTCGGGGGAGCTGGTCTCGTACACGGGGACGGTGACGGCGCCCGCGCTCCAGATCGCGAAGTCGACCAGCACCCACTCGTAGCGGGTGCGGGAGATCAGGGCGACGCGGTCGCCGGGCCGGATGCCGGCCGCGATCAGACCCTTCGCCGCGGCGCGGACCTCGGCGAGGAACTGCGTCGCCGAGACGTCCTGCCACTTGCCGTCGACCTTGCGCGCCATGACGGCGGTGTCGGGATGCTGAGCGGCGTTGCGGCGGATGAGATCCGTCAGGTTCCCGTCCGACGGGACCTCGTACAGGGCCGGAAGGCTGAACTCGCGCAAGACTGCTGCTCCTCTGGGCGCCATCGCCACCATGTGGACCGACCGGACGTTACCCACCGGTAGTGGGTTCCGGATAGAGGGAACCGGCCAGATGTTCCCTCCGTCACATGCCGCGGCCGTGTCCTGCCGACAGTAGTCGACCCCGTTTGCGACTCGGAAGTAACCGCAGGTCCGGCCGCCTGGCCCGATTCGCCACCAGCCGCGCCCAAGCGCCCCTAGGGTGGCGGGCATGGGTGGCACGAAGAGCGGGACAAGGATCCATGTGGTCAGCGACGTCCACGGCAACACCGAGGCGCTCGCCCGGGCCGGGGAAGGCGCCGACGCGCTGATCTGCCTCGGCGACCTCGTCCTCTTCCTCGACTACGCCGACCACTCGCGCGGCATCTTCCCCGACCTCTTCGGCGTCGAGAACGCCGACCGCATCGTCGAACTGCGCACCGCGCGCCGCTTCGAGGAGGCCCGCGAGTTCGCCCGCGGGCTGTGGGCCGGGCTGGACCGGGAACGGCTGGTCGAGGGCGCGGTGCGGCGCCAGTACGCGGAGATGTTCGCCGCCTTCCCCCGGCCCACCTACGCCACCTACGGCAACGTCGACATCCCCGCCCTGTGGGCCGAGTACGCGGGCCCCGGCCTGACCGTGCTCGACGGGCAGCGCGCCGAGATCGGCGGGCGGGTCTTCGGCTTCGTCGGCGGCGGGCTGCCCTCCCCGATGCGCACGCCGTACGAGGTGCCCGAGGAGGAGTACGCCGCCAAGGTGGAGGCCCTGGGCGACGTCGACGTGCTGTGCTCGCACATCCCGCCGGAGGTCCCGGAGCTCTGCTACGACACGGTGGCCCGGCGCTTCGAGCGGGGGAGCGGCGCGCTGCTCGCCGCGATCCGCCGGATGCGGCCGCGGTACGCCCTCTTCGGCCACGTCCACCAGCCGCTGGCCCGGCGGATGCGGATCGGCTCCACCGAGTGCGTGAACGTCGGCCACTTCGCGGCCACGGGAAGGCCGTGGGCCCTGGAGTGGTGAAGCCCGGCCGCGCGATAGCCTTCACGCGGCGGCCTGGGCCCCTGGGGCCGTCCGCACACTTCCTCGAACACTCCCCGGAGGAGCGACCGCGATGGCGGAACACACCAGCTCGAGCATCACGATCGAGGCGTCACCTGCCGACGTCATGGCCGTGATCGCCGACTTCGCCCGCTACCCCGAGTGGACCGGCGAGGTGAAGGAGGCCGAGGTGCTGGGCACCGACGCCGAGGGCCGGGCCCAGAAGGTCAGGCTGCTGCTCGACGCGGGCGCGATCAAGGACGACCACACGCTGGCGTACACCTGGCCGGCCGAGAACGTGGTCAGCTGGACGCTGGACAAGTCCCAGATGCTGCGGCAGCTGGACGGCTCGTACCTGCTGGCGCCGCTGGGCGACGGGACGCGGACCGAGGTCACCTACCAGCTGACCGTGGACGTCAAGATCCCGATGCTGGGCATGATCAAGCGCAAGGCGGAGAAGGTCATCATCGACCGGGCGCTGGCCGGCCTGAAGAAGCGGGTCGAGGCCGCGTAGCACCTCCCCGGGCGCTGCCCGGACCCGGTCCTCACACGCCGGACGGGCTGAAACACAGCCCCGCCGGCGCTCGAGGCGCGGGTCCGGGCCGGCCCCCCGGCCACAGCACTAGGAGCACCATGCACACCCTCCTCGTCACCGGCCCCGGAGGGGCGGGGCGGAGCACCGTCGCGGCCGCCACCGCGCTCGCCGCCGCACGGCAAGGGCACCGCGTGCTGCTGCTCAGCGCCGACCCGGGCGACCCGCCCGCCGCCCCCCAGGGCAGCCTGCGCGTCGCCCGCGTCGACTCCGGCGAGGAGTTCCGCCAGGAGCTCGTCTCGCTGCAAGAGCGCGGCTCCGCGCTCCTCGGGATGCTCGGCGCCCGCCCGCTCGGCGCCGACGAGCTCACCGAACTGCCCGGCGCCGAACAGTTCGCCCTGCTCCGCGCCCTGCGCCGGGCCGCCGCCGAGCCCGGCACCGACCTCGTCGTCGTCGACATGCCCCCGCTGCACCAGGCGGTGGCCACCCTCGCCCTCCCCGCCCAGCTGCGCCGCTACCTCGCCCGGCTGCTCCCCGCCGAGCGCCAGGCCGCCCGCGCCCTGCGCCCCGTACTGGCCCAGCTCGCCGGGGTGCCCATGCCCGCGCAGTGGCTGTACGAGGCCGCCGCCCGCTGGGACGAGGAGCTGGCGGCCGTCCAGGCCGTCGTGGAGGCGCCCACCACCTCGGTCCGGCTCGTCGCGGAGCCCGGACCCGCCGCCGACGCCGCGCTGCGCCTCGGCCGGCTCGGACTCGCGCTGCAGCAGCTGCCCGTCTCCGCGCTCGTGGCCAACCGGATGCTGCCCGGCGGGTCAGCCGACCCCTGGCTCGCGGGACTCGCCGCCCAGCAGGAGGAGTACGCCGCCCGGTGGGCCGGCGAGGAAGGCCTCCCGGTGCTGCGCGTACCCCACCTCGGGCGGGACCCGCGGGGCCCCGAGGACCTGGCGGCCCTGGCCCCCGCCCCGGCCGCCGCCACGGCGCCGCGCCCCGACTGGGCCGTCGAGGACCGGCTCGCCGAGGACGGGGTGCTGCTCTGGAGCATCCCCCTGCCCCGGGCCGAGAAGCCCGAGCTCGACCTGATCCGGCGCGGCGACGAGCTGCTGCTCACGGTGGGCCCGTACCGCAGGATCGTTCCGCTGCCCGCGGTGCTGCGCCGCTGCACGGTCTCCGGCGCCGCCCTCACCGCCGGCGAGCTCCGCATCCGCTTCACCCCGGACCCCGGCCTGTGGCCGCGGACGGGCTGACACCGGCACGCGGCCCCGTACCGCCGTTCGGGTACCGTCGAAGGTAGTACGCACCCGCACGCCCAGCCGCCGCCGCAGGAGAGTCCGCCATGAGCGAGGCCACCGACCGACCCACCGACGCCTCCGCCGACGAGAACGCCTGGGCGGAGGCCTGCGCCGAGGACCTCGCCGCGGAGAAGGAACGCCGCAGGTCGGAGCAGGGCGCCGGATCCGGGGCCGGGAACGGGACCGCCGCCGAAGAGCTCTTCAAGCTGTTCGAGGCCGTCGCCGACAAGGTCTCGGCGCTGAACAACCCGCTCCTCGGCGTCGCCGCCCAGGGCGCCGTCCGGCAGTTCGTCAACCAGGCGAAGACCGCCGCCAAGCCCGTCATCGAGCGCAACCCCGAGGTCTTCGACCACCTCGCGGCCGCCGGTTCGGAGCTGCTCGCCGCCTACCGCTCGGCGGTCGAGGGCCACGAGCGCCGCTGGACGCGCGAGGAGCCCCGCGACCGGCCGGGCAAGCCCTCCGGCGACCACCCAGGCAATCCGTCGGGCAATCCGTCCGGCGAGCGGCCCCGCGGCAAGGACGAGGGCAAGGACGAGGGCGAGGGCGGCGGCGCCCCCGCCGAGCGCATCGATCTCGACTGATCCTCTTCCCCACTCGGGTACCGTTGGCGGCGGCGGGGTTTGACCGGAAACCGAGGGACTAATGGGACTCACCATCGGCGTCGACATCGGCGGCACGAAGATCGCGGCCGGCGTGGTCGACGAAGACGGCACCATCCTTGAGACGTACAAGGTGCCCACCCCGCCGACACCGGACGGAGTGACGGACGCGATCTGCGCCGCAGTGTCCGAGGTCAGCAGCAACCACACCATCGACGCGGTGGGCATCGGCGCCGCCGGATACGTCGACGACAAGCGCGCGACCGTGCTCTTCGCGCCGAACATCAACTGGCGCCACGAGCCGCTCAAGGACAAGGTCGAGCAGCGCATCGGCCTGCCCGTGGTCGTCGAGAACGACGCAAACTGCGCGGCCTGGGGCGAGTACCGCTTCGGCGCCGGCCAGGGCCACGAGGACGTCATCTGCATCACGCTCGGCACGGGCCTGGGCGGCGGCATCATCATCGGCAACAAGCTCCGGCGCGGACGCTTCGGCGTCGCCGCCGAATTCGGCCACATCCGGGTCGTCCCGGACGGCCTGCTGTGCGGCTGCGGCAGCCAGGGCTGCTGGGAGCAGTACGCCTCCGGGCGGGCGCTCGTCCGGTACGCGAAGCAGCGCGCCAACGCGACCCCCGAGAACGCGACGGTCCTGCTCGCACTCGGCGACGGCACCCCCGAGGGCATCGAGGGCAAGCACATCAGCGAGGCCGCCCGCCAGGGCGACCTGGTGGCCGTCGACTCCTTCCGCGAACTCGCCCGCTGGGCCGGCGCCGGCCTCGCGGACCTGGCCTCGCTCTTCGACCCCTCGGCGTTCATCGTCGGCGGCGGCGTCTCCGACGAGGGCGACCTGGTCCTCGACCCGATCCGCAAGTCCTTCAAGCGCTGGCTGATCGGCGGCGCCTGGCGGCCGCACGCCCAGGTGCTCGCGGCGCAGCTGGGCGGCCGAGCCGGCCTGGTCGGCGCGGCGGACCTGGCCCGCCAGGGCTGACCCCCGTCCCGATTCGCCCCGCTGCCCGCCGTGCCCTCCCGGGTGCGGCGGGCAGTCTGGTTATGTTTCCCGGTATGGAACTCGCCGAGCTGCCCAACTCCCGTACCGAAGCCGATGGTTCCGCCGTGATCCGGGTGCTCTCCTACAACGTCCGCTCGCTGCGCGACGACGAGGACGCGCTGGCCCGGGTGATCCGCGCCTGCGCGCCCGACCTGGTGTGCGTACAGGAGGCGCCGCGGTTCTTCCGGTGGCGCAAGCACGCCGCGCGGCTCGCCAAGAAGAGCGGCCTCGTGGTCCTGTCGGGCGGCGCGACGGCGGCGGGGCCGCTGCTCCTGTGCTCGCTGCGGGCCTTCGTGGAGCGGACCGAGGACGTGCTGCTGCCCCTGACGCCGGGGCGCCACCGCAGGGGCTTCGCGACCGCCGTGGTCCGCTTCGGGGCGGCCCGGGTGGGCGTGGTCAGCGCCCACCTGTCGCTGGAGAGGCGGGAGAGGCAGGCCCAGGCGGGTCTGCTGCTGGACCGGGTCGCCTCGATGGACACCCCGTACGCGATCGCGGCGGGCGACCTGAACGAGGGCCCGGACGGCGCCGCGTTCGGGCGGCTGGCGCAGGCGCTCCAGGACTGCCGGGCGGTGGCGCCGTGGGGCGGCGCGGCCACGTTCCCGCCGGGGGCGCCGTCGCGGCGGATCGACGCGGTCTTCGCCACGCGGGGGGTCCAGGTACTGGCCTGCGGTGTCCCGGCCGGCCTGCCGGGAGTCACGTCCGCGGACCTGCTGGCGGCCACGGACCACCTCCCGGTCCTGGCCGCCCTCCGCCTCCCGGCGGTGTAGGCCGGCTCCTCCGTCCCTGACTAGACGACCGCGCCGCGGCCCGGGTCGTCGTCCTCGTCGTCACCCTGGGACATGCGCGCCACCAGCGTCGCGAAGCCGCCCAGGAAGCCGCCGATGCCCAGAGTGGTCAGCCACCACGTCATGTCCCACTGGAGCAGCACCGCCAGGAGCAGCAGCACCGGTCCGCCCACCACCGCGAGCCAGGCGAACTTCGAGGTCGCGTCGGCCTCCGGCAGGTCCGGCTCCGGGGGCACGAAGTGGCCCTCGTCCTTGGCGGAGTCGGGCAGGTCGTCCGGGTCGGCCAGCGAGTGGTCCCGCGGCCCGGCCATTCCGACGCCCGGGGCGAACACCACGGAACTGCCCAGGGCGGCCGCCGGGGCCGCCGGGGCCTCTGGGGGGTCGGGGGCTTCCTCGGCCTCCTGGACTTCCGGACCCTTCGGCTCGCCGGGGCTCCCGGCTTCGAGCGGTGCCACGTCATCCTCCGGCAGGAGCAGGTTCTCGATCGGCCGGAACGGTCTCGAGCCCGGCGGGTCCGCGGGCTCCTGTCCGTACCCGGCGACGATCGCCGCCCACGCCGCCTCCTCGTCCAGCGGGGGTACGCCCCCGGCGGACTCCTCGTGTTCAGCCACCGCTGGCCGCCCCCTCCCTGCCCACGCTCTCCGCCAGTCGACCGACGAACGCGTAACTGTCCGCGAAGATGCGCTCCGCGTCATGGTCCAACGTCGCGACGTGGTAGCTCTGTTCCAGCAGGGTCTCGGTGACGTCGGTGGAGGAGACCCGCGCCAGGATCCGCGCCGAGTCGGCCGGGCGTACGACGTGGTCCTGCGGGCTGTGCAGGAGCAGCAGCGGCTGCGTCACCTGCGGCAGCTCGGTGTCCAGCATCTGCAGGAACTTGCGCAGCGAGTGCGCGGCCCGGGTCGGGATCCGGTCGTAGCCGACCTCCTCCGAGCCCTGCTTGGCGATGTCGCTCGCGATGCCCGGCGTCGACCGCACGAAGTGCTTGACCACCGGAAGGGCGACGGCCAGCGGGTCGTGGACCTTGTTGACCGGGTTGACGAGAACGATCCCGCTGATCGAGTCCCCGTGCTTCGCCGCCAGCCGCAGCGTCAGCGCGCCGCCCATGGACAGCCCGAAGACGAACACCTGCTCGCAGCTCTCCAGCAGCTCCCGCAGCGCGCGGTCCACCTCGGCGTACCAGTCCTGCCATCCCGTGAGCTGCATGTCCTGCCAGCGCGTCCCGTGCCCGGGCAGCAGGGGCAGCGACACCGTCAGACCTCGCGCGGCCAGATGGTCCGCCCAGGGGCGCATCGACTGCGGGGAACCGGTGAAGCCGTGGCAGAGGAGGACGCCGACCTTTCCGCCCTCGTGGCGGGACGGCGCGGCTCCGGGGGGGACGGGCACCAGGGTCTCCTTCGAGGGGGGGTGGGGGGTGCGTAGCGCTGTGTGACTTCACCGTCCGCGACAGGGGTGGCACCGACCAGGGTCGTCGGGCCGCTGCGGGCGCGGGCCCGGGCATCCGTGCCCCGCGGCCGTCGGGCGGGTGGTGTACGGGGATGCCCGAGCCGGGCCGAACGTGCTCGGAAGCAGTGCCGGTTGCAGATCCTCGACCGCGCGTCCGGCCGGAGTGGAGCGACGGATCGAGGCCGGGCGTCCGGCGATCGCCGTCGGCGGTCGCCGGCTCGCGGGGAGACGGCCGGCCCGGCCCGGCTTGCGGCGACTCGACCGGCAGCGGCCGACATCGCCAGGAACGGTTAAGGTCTGTTCGACAGACACAGGAAGGCTTTCGAGTTGATCTACGGCGCAATGAAGTTCTCGATCGGCGGTTCCCTGAAGCTCGCCTTCAGGCCGTGGGTGGAGGGCCTCGAGAACATTCCCGCGGAGGGGCCGGCGATCCTCGCGAGCAACCACCTGTCCTTCTCCGACTCCTTCTTCCTCCCGGCCGTGCTGGACCGGAAGGTGACCTTCATCGCGAAGGCGGAGTACTTCACCTCCCCGGGGGTCAAGGGCAGGCTGACGGCGGCCTTCTTCAAGGGCGTCGGCCAGCTGCCCGTGGACCGCTCCGGCGCGCGCGGGGCCGGCGAGGCCGCGATCAAGAGCGGCATCGACGTCATCGAGCGCGGGGAGCTGTTCGGCATCTACCCCGAGGGGACGCGTTCACCCGACGGCAGGCTCTACCGCGGCAAGCCCGGCGGGCTCGCCCGGGTGGCGCTGGCCACCGGTGCGCCCGTCATCCCCGTCGCGATGATCGACACGGAGAAGATCCAGCCGCCCGGCAAGGTGGTTCCGAAGCTGATGCGTCCGGGTATCCGGATCGGAAAGCCGCTGGACTTCAGCCGCTACCAGGGCATGGACGGGGACCGCTTCATCCTCCGCTCGGTGACCGACGAGGTCATGTACGAGATCATGAAGCTCTCCGGCCAGGAGTACGTGGACATCTACGCGACGGCCGCGAAGCGGCAGATCGCCGACGCGGAGAAGGCCGTGGCCAAGAGCGAGAAGGCCGAGAAGGCGGAGAAGGCGCACGCGGCCGACAAGGCCGCGGACACCGACAAGTAACAGCACGCGGGCGCGCACCGCCCGTACGGGGTGGGGGAGATGGCGAAGCGCGAGCGCGTCGTACGCATGTCGGTCGAACAGCCGCTGTGGCGTGCCCTGACGGCCTACCGGCTGCTCACCATGGTCTACGCGGTACTGCTGTTCGCCTTCGCCCACAACAAGTTCGACCGCCCCTGGATCGCGGTCTGCTATCTCGCCGTCCTCGCCGGCTGGACCCTGCTCACCTCCCCCAAGGTGGCGAACGCCGCCAGCTGCACCAAGCGGTTCCTGTGCGCCGACCTCACCGTCGCCTGCGTGGGCATCCTGCTCACCCCGCTCGCGGACACCCACGAGCGGATCGCGGCCGGCGGACCCACCCTGCCGTCCATATGGACGGCGGGCGCCGTCCTGGCCTTCGCCATCAAGGGCGGCTGGCGCTGGGCCTGTTTCGCCTCCACCTTCGTCGCCGCCGCCAACCTGGTCCAGCGGGGCGAGCCCACCCGGGACACCCTGCACAACGTGCTGCTGGTCTGGGTCGCCTCCGTCGCCATCGGCTACGTCGTCGAGGTCGCCCGGGCCAGTGAGGCCACGCTCGCCCGTGCCCTGGAGATCGAGGCCGCCACCCGCGAGCGCGAACGCCTCGCCCGCGACATCCACGACGGGGTCCTCCAGGTCCTCGCCATGGTCCAGCGGCGGGGCACCGAACTGGGCGGGGAGGCCGCGGAGCTCGGCCGGATGGCGGGGGACCAGGAGGTCGCGCTGCGCACCTTGGTCTCCAGCGGGCTGGCGCGGCCCTCCAGGATCTCCGGCGACGAGTCGCTCGGCGCGCTCGTGGCCGCGTACGAGGTGGAGGAACCCGGCGCCGACGAGGGCGAGCTGGACCTGCGGACGCTCCTCGCCCCGCACGCCGGCTCCCGGGTGAGCTTCGCGGAGCCGGGCGCCCCGGTGCCGCTGCCGGTGCCCGCGGCGAAGGAGCTGGCCGCGGCGGTCGGGGCGGCCCTGGACAACGTGCGCAAGCACGCCGGCGAGGGGGCCAGCGCCTGGATCCTGGTCGAGGACTGGGGCGACGAGGTGATCGTGACCGTCCGCGACGACGGCCCGGGCATCCCGGCGGGCCGGCTCGACCAGGCCGAGGGCGAGGGCCGGATGGGCGTGGCCCTGTCCATCCGGGGCCGGCTGCGGGACCTCGGCGGCAGCGCCGAGCTGGTGTCCGTCCCCGGACAGGGCACCGAAGTGGAACTGAAAGTACCGAGGGGGAGCACCCAGTGATCGAGCACAGCGAGACCGGCCGGGGCGGCGACAACGCCGGCATCAAGGTCATGGTCGTCGACGACCACCCGATGTGGCGGGACGCGGTCGCCCGCGACCTGGCCGCCGCCGGCTTCGACCTGGTGGCCACCGCGGGCGACGGCCCGGAGGCGCTGCGCCGGGCCCGCGCCGCCGCCCCGCACGTGCTCGTCCTCGACCTCAACCTGCCGGGCATGCCCGGGGTCCAGGTCTGCAAGGAGCTGGTCGGCGCCGACCCGGCGCTGCGGGTCCTGGTCCTGTCCGCGAGCGGCGAGCACGCCGACGTACTGGAGGCGGTGAAGTCCGGCGCGACCGGCTACCTGCTGAAGTCGGCCGGGGCCCAGGAGCTCATCGACGCCGTCCGCCGCACGGCGGCCGGCGACCCCGTCTTCACCCCGGGCCTGGCCGGCCTGGTCCTCGGCGAGTACCGGCGCCTGGCCACCGACCCCGCGCCGGCCGCCGCCGACGAGCCGAAGGCCCCGCAGCTGACCGACCGCGAGACCGAGGTGCTGCGGCTGGTGGCCAAGGGACTCTCGTACAAGCAGATCGCGGAGCGCCTCGTCATCTCCCACCGCACGGTGCAGAACCACGTGCAGAACACCCTGGGCAAGCTCCAGCTGCACAACCGGGTGGAGCTCGTCCGCTACGCGATCGAGCGGGGCCTCGACGACGCGTAAGGGGTGAACAATTCCTCGTACGAGTGAACAGGCGTACGCAACATCCCGTAATTCCACCGGAATTGACCCTTTCTCAGGTCTTGCTGTGACCTGAGTCACCACTAGCGTGACCGTCATGCGGGCCCTGCGGCCTCAGCGGGCCCTGTGGCGAAGGGAAATTCCATGAAGGTCGGAGTGCTGACGGGCGGCGGGGACTGCCCCGGACTCAACGCGGTGATCCGCAGCGTCGTGCGCAAGGGCGTGCAGGAGTACGCCTACGAGTTCGTCGGGTTCCGGGACGGCTGGCGCGGCGCGGTCGAGGGCCGCACCGTCCCGCTCGACATCCCCGCCGTCCGCGGGATCCTGCCGCGCGGCGGCACCATCCTCGGCTCCTCGCGCACCAACCCGTTCAAGCTGGACGACGGCGTCCGCCTGATCAAGGAGAACCTCGCCAAGTACGAGGTCGACGCGCTCGTCGCGATCGGCGGCGAAGACACCCTGGGCGTGGCCGCGAAACTGTACGAGGAGTACGGAATCCCGTGCGTCGGGGTCCCGAAGACCATCGACAACGACCTGTCGGCCACCGACTACACCTTCGGCTTCGACACCGCGGTCGGCATCGCCACCGAGGCCATCGACCGGCTGCACACCACCGCCGAATCGCACATGCGCGTCCTGGTCGTCGAGGTGATGGGCCGGCACGCCGGCTGGATCGCCCTGCACTCGGGGCTCGCGGGCGGCGCCAACGTCATCCTCATCCCCGAGCAGCGCTTCGACGTGGACCAGGTGTGCGCCTGGGTGACCTCGCGGTTCAAGGCGAGCTACGCGCCGATCGTGTGCGTCGCCGAGGGTGCGATGCCCAAGGACGGCGAGATGGTGCTCAAGGACGGGACGAAGGACTCCTTCGGGCACGTCCGGCTGTCGGGCGTGGGCGAGTGGCTGGCCAAGGAGATCGAGGCGCGGACCGGCAAGGAGGCCCGTACGACGGTGCTCGGGCACGTCCAGCGGGGCGGCACGCCGAGCGCGTTCGACCGGTGGCTCGCGACCCGGTTCGGGCTGCACGCGATCGACGCCGTGCGCGACGGGGACTTCGGCAAGATGGTCGCGCTGAAGGGGACGGACATCGTGCGCGTGCCGATCGCCGAGGCCACGGCGAAGCTCAAGACGGTGGACCCGGCGCTGTACAAGGAGGCCGGAGTGTTCTTCGGCTGAGCCGGAGCGCGAAGGCGGACCGTGGGTCGTATGGTGACAGACGACCCATGGTCCGAGCATTTTGGCGCAGCACGGGAGCGAACGTGGAAATCCTGGCATTCGGGGTGCAAGGGGACGAGAAGCCGCTCATCGAGAAGGCCTTCGCGGGACAGCACGAGGTGCGCTGCCTGGACGTCTTCCTGAGCGAGGACACCGCCCCCATCGCGGCCGGGTACGAGATCGTGTCCTCGAGCGTGAACGCCGACCTGAACGGCCGGGTGCTGCAGACCCTGGCGGCGGGCGGCACCAAGATGATCGCCCAGCGCTCCACCGGCTTCAACAACATCGACCTGGAGGTCGCGCGCCGGCTCGGCCTGACGGTCAGCCGGGTGTCGTACTACTCCCCGTACTCGGTGGCCGAGTTCGCGTGGACCCTGGCCATGGCCGTGAACCGGCGGATCGTCCGCGCCTCGAACCGGACGCGGGACTTCGACTTCCGCCTCAACGGCCTGATGGGCCGCGACATGCGCGGCCGCACCGTGGGCGTCCTCGGAACCGGCAAGATCGGCGAGGCGTTCACCCGGATCGCGCACGGCTTCGGGATGAACCTGCTGGGCTGGGACGTGGCGCAGAACCCGGCGTGCGTGGAGCTGGGCATGAAGTACGTGGACAAGGACGAGCTGTTCGCGTCCTCGGACCTGATCAGCCTGCACGTCCCGCTGCTGGAGTCCACGCACCACATCATCGGCCCCGAGGCGCTGAAGACGATGAAGGACGACGCGATCCTGGTGAACTCCAGCCGGGGCGGCCTGGTGGACACGGACGCGCTGGTCACGGAGCTGCGGTCCGGACGCTTCGCCGGGGTCGGTCTGGACGTGTA
Source organism: Streptomyces sp. ICC1 (assembly GCF_003287935.1). Taxonomy (GTDB): domain Bacteria; phylum Actinomycetota; class Actinomycetes; order Streptomycetales; family Streptomycetaceae; genus Streptomyces; species Streptomyces tritrimontium. The sequence goes on along the minus strand of NZ_CP030287.1, from coordinate 246,335 downwards.
CGAGGCGGAGGCGGGGCTCTTCTTCCTGGACAAGTCCCTGGTGGTGGTCGAGGACGACACCCTGGCGCGGCTGATCACCTTCCCGAACGTGGTCGTCACCTCCCACCAGGCGTACTACACCCGCGACGCGGTGGGCCAGATCATCGACACCACGGTCGCCAACGTCGCGGACTACCTGGCGGGCCGCCGCTCGGAGAACACCCTCTCTCCTTCTTGACGCGCCGCACTCTCCCTCTTGACGCGCCGCTCGCGCGGTTCGGCCCCGGGGGGCCTCTCCGGCTTCGCGGCGCTGCGCCGGACTCCGTCCGGCGGAGCCCCGGGGGACGGGTCCGGGCAGCGGGTCCGGGCAGCGGGTCCGGGGCTATCCGCGGGCAGCGGCCACGCGGAGGCCCGCGATCAGGTCGCGGACCAGCTCCGCGCCGCGGAGGGTCAGGACCGACTCCGGGTGGAACTGGACCCCCGCGAAGCCCCCCGCCGCGGAGCGCAGCGCGTGGACCTCGCCCGTGGCGGGGTCCCGGGAGACCTCGATGCCCCGAAGGGCCAGGGACCGCTCCCGCTCCGCGGAGCAGTGCGCCGCGTACGTGTTGTAGAACCCGACGACCTCCTGCGCCCCGCCGAAGTACGGGATCCGCGTCTGCGCCCCCTGCGCGGGCTCGGCCTTGCGGACGAGCGGCAGCCCGAGCTCGGCGGCCAGCAGCTGGTGGCTCAGGCAGACCCCGAGCAGCCCGCCCCGGTGCCCGGCCAGCAGCTCCGCGGTCAGCTCGCGCATCGTGCGGATCTTCGGATCCCCGAAGTCCGCCGGGTCGCCCGGGCCGGGGCCGAGCACGATCGGCCCGTCCCAGGCCAGGGCCGCCGCGCGCAGACCCGGATCGTCGTAGCGGCGTACGGTCACCTCCAGCCCGGCCACCCGCAGCACGTGCCCCAGCATCGAGGTGAAGGTGTCCTCGCCGTCCACCACCAGTGCGTGGCCCGTCACCGCGGCCGGCCGCTCCTGCATCCGGAGCCAGAACGGCGCCAGGTCCTCGCGGCGAGCCGCCAGTGCCGCCTGGACCCGGGGGTCGTCGGCCAGCCGGGCCCCCGCGAAGGAGGGCCGGACCGCCGCCGGGCGCACCCCCAGCGCCGCGAGCACGCCCGCCGCCTTCGCGTGGGTCTCGGCGACCTCGCCCGCCGGGTCGGAGTGCCGGACCAGCGTGGCCCCGACCGGCACCCGCAGCGCGCCGTCCGCGGCGATGTCCGCCGTGCGGATCAGGATCGGCGAGTCCAGCGTCTGCGCGCCGGCGGCGTCGAGGCCCAGCAGGGCCAGCGCGCCCGCGTAGTAGGCCCGGCCCCCGGTCTCGTACCGCTCGATGACCCGGCAGGCGTTCTGGACCGGCGACCCGGTCACCGTGGCCGCGAACATGGTCTCCTTCAGGACCTCCCGCACGTCCAGTGAGGACCGGCCGCGCAGTTCGTACTCGGTGTGCGCGAGGTGCGCCATCTCCTTGAGCCGGGGCCCGACGACGACCCCGCCCATGTCGCCGACCGTGCACATCATCTTCAGTTCCTCGTCGACGACCATGGACAGCTCCTCGGTCTCCTTGCGGTCCCCGAGGAAGGACAGCACGGACTCCACGGAGGGGCCCTCGGCCGGATACCGGTACGTACCGCTGATCGGGTTCATCACGACGGTGCCGCCGGACATCCGCACGTGCACCTCGGGGCTGGCCCCGACGAGGGTGCGGTCCCCGGTGTGGACCACGTAGGTCCAGTACGCGCCCCGCTCGCCCTCCAGCAGCCGCCGGAACAGCGCGAGCGCGTCGGCGCGGCCGAAGCCCTCGATCCGGCCCCCGTAGGTGCGCCGGATGACGAAGTTCGCGCCTTCGCCCCGCCCGATCTCGTCCTCGATGACGCGCCGGACGGTGGCCGCGTACTCCTCGTCGGGGACGTCGAAGCCGCCTCCGTCGACCCGCACCTCGTGGTCCGGGAGGGCGGCCAGCGCCTCGGCGAGCGGGATCTCGTACGCCTCGTCCGCGACCAGCACGCTCAGCGGCGTGCCGTCGTCGCGCACGTCGAACCCGCGCTCCCGCATCTGGCGGAAGGGGACGAGGGCCAGCGCGGGCCGCTCGCCGACGGGGAGGTCGGCGAGGTGCTCGGCCTCGTGGACCGGGCCGATCAGGACCTCGACGGTGTCGTGGTCGCGGCCGGGGGTGCGGCGGCGCAGCAGGGCGAACGGCGGGGCCGAGTCGTCCAGCAGCGCGTGCAGGTCGAGCAGTCGGCTGGGGTCCATGGGCATCGACATGGAGGGGGCGTCCTTCCGGGTGGTGGAGGGACGGCCGGGGCTCCGCGAAAACAGCGAAGGCCGCCCCTCGGGGCGGCCTTCGCTTCGCTCGTGTCTTCAGGTACGCGCGAGAAGTGGGCCGCCGGGAGCGGGCCACCACCAGTTCTTGTTCGAGTGCGCGTACATGGCGTGAACCCTAGCCCACTGGTGCGGGTGAACGGGTGGGTAACACAGTGAGAGACATCCGTCTCACGTAGTGGTCGTCGGGCCGGGCGTGCCGTGTGACGCCGTAATGTGTGTGGGGTGACCGTGAACGCTGAAACCCAAGCCCCCGCCTTCAAGGCGACCTGGCGAGACCTTCCCGCGGCGCAGCAGCCTTCGTACCCCGATGCCGAGGCCCTGCGCGCTGTCGTCGCGGACCTCGAGTCGTATCCTCCGCTCGTTTTCGCGGGTGAGTGCGACCAGCTGCGCGCCCGTCTGGGAGCCGTCGCCAAGGGCGAGGCGTTCCTGCTGCAGGGCGGCGACTGCGCCGAGGCCTTCGATGCCGTCTCCGCCGACCACATCCGCGCCAAGCTGAAGACGCTGCTCCAGATGAGTGCCGTCCTGACGTACGCGGCCTCCGTGCCGGTCGTCAAGGTCGGCCGCATCGCGGGCCAGTACTCCAAGCCGCGCTCCAAGGACACCGAGACCCGCGACGGCATCACCCTGCCGACCTACCGCGGCGACTCCGTCAACGGCTTCCCCTTCACCGAAGAGGCCCGGATCCCGGACCCCGAGCGGCTGAAGCGGATGTACCACGCCTCCGCCTCGACGCTGAACCTGGTGCGCGCCTTCACCACCGGCGGCTACGCCGACCTGCGCCAGGTGCACGCCTGGAACCAGGACTTCGTGAAGTCCTCCCCGTCCGGGCAGCGCTACGAGCAGCTCGCGCGGGAGATCGACAACGCGCTGAACTTCATGAAGGCGTGCGGCACCGACCCGGCCGAGTTCAAGGCCGTCGAGTTCTACGCCTCCCACGAGGCGCTGCTCCTCGACTACGAGGGCGCCCTCACCCGTACGGACTCCCGCACCGGCCGGCTGTACGACACCTCGGGCCACATGGTCTGGATCGGTGAGCGCACCCGCCAGCTGGACCACGCGCACATCGAGTTCTGCTCGCAGATCGCCAACCCGATCGGCATCAAGCTCGGCCCCACCACCACGGTGGACGAGGCGCTGACCTACATCGACCGCCTGGACCCCGAGCGCGAGCCGGGCCGGCTGACCTTCGTCGTCCGCATGGGCGCCGACAAGGTCCGCGACAAGCTCCCCGAGCTGGTCGAGAAGGTCACCGCCTCCGGCGCGACCGTCGCGTGGGTCACCGACCCGATGCACGGCAACACCTTCGAGGCGGCTTCCGGCCACAAGACGCGCCGTTTCGACGACGTGCTCGACGAGGTCAAGGGCTTCTTCGAGGTCCACAAGGGCCTCGGCACCCACCCGGGCGGCATCCACGTCGAGCTCACCGGTGACGACGTCACCGAGTGCGTGGGCGGCGGCGACGAGATCTTCGTCGACGACCTCCACCAGCGCTACGAGACGGCCTGTGACCCGCGCCTGAACCGCAGCCAGTCCCTGGACCTGGCGTTCTTGGTCGCGGAGATGTACCGGGACCAGTAGGCGGACAGCTCGCTGTGAGCACCTCATGACGGTGGGGCGCGGATCGAATGTGATCCGCGCCCCATCGTCGTATCCGGCCCTTTTAGGGGACCCTAAGTTTGGGTATGGTTAGGTAAGCCTCACCGAATAGGGGATGGCTGGCCGAACCATTCCTCGCCAGGGAGGTGAACCGCGTGTACGTCTGCTCTTGCTTCGGGATCACCGACAGGCAGGTCAAGGACCACGCGGCCGCCGGGGCCTGCACGCCCCGCCAGATCGCCTCGGCCACCAAGGCCGGCACCGACTGCGGCTCCTGCGTGCGCACCATCCAGGGTCTTCTCGGACGCGGTGCGTGCCCCCGCCGGGAGCTGCTGGAGAAGGGCGAGGTGGCCACCGTGCTCGCCGCCGACCCGCTGGTACCGGTCGGTGCGGAGCTCGCCGAAGCCGCGTAGGGCCCTCGCGTACCGCGCGGCCCGCGCCCGCCGGCCGGGCTGCTAGCTGGGCTGCTCGATGAGCTGCGCGATGTAGAGCGCCTCGCCGATGGACTCGATGAGCTCCAGCTGGGTGTCGAGGTAGTCGATGTGGTGCTCCTCGTCCTCCAGGATCTCCTCGAAGAGCCGCGCCGAGGTGACGTCACCCTTGCCGCGCATGACCTCGATGCCGCGCTTGAGGCGGTCGATCGCCTCGACCTCGACCTGTCGGTCCGCCTGGAACATCTCCGTCAGCGTCTGGCCCACGCGCACGTGGAAGAGGCGCTGGTAGTTCGGGAGACCGTCGAGCATCAGGATGCGCTCGGTGATCTTGTCCGCGTGCTTCATCTCATCGATGGACTCTTCACGCGTGTACTTGGCGAGCTTCGTCCAGCCCTTGTTGTCCTGGATCCGGTAGTGGAGCCAGTACTGGTTGATGGCCGTAAGCTCGCCGGTCAGCTGCTCGTTGAGAAACTCAAGGACCTCGGGGTCGCCCTGCATCGCAGAGGCTCCTTCCAGGCAATGTCAGCAATGTGACGGGGCAGGTGCGCGCATCCTTGCACCGCCGCAGGAAGCCGTCCAGTAAGTGCCTCCTTAGTGGGAGTTGCCGTGACTTGCCCGAATCGGGCCGTACCTGGTCATGACCACCCTGCCAAGTCTGTCACCATGGAGGTATGGGTCAGCCGGAAAGCCGGGAATCTCCGGGATCAGAACAACTGGAGCTTCCCCCGGGGCAGAGGCTGCAGCGCGGCTGGCCGGTCACCCACTACGGGCCCGTTCCCAAGTTCAAGCCGGACCGCTGGGAGTTCCGCGTCTTCGGCGCGACGGCCGACGGTGACAAGCACTGCTGGAACCACGAGGAGTTCGCGGCGCTGCCGTTCGAGTCCGTCGTGGCGGACCTGCACTGCGTGACGAAGTTCAGCATGCCCGGCGCCGAGTGGGGCGGCGTGCTCACGCGCACCGTCCTCGACCTCGCCCCGCCGTCCCCGCAGGTCACGCACGTGATGGTGTGGGCCGAGTACGGCTTCAGCTCCAACATGCGCCTCGCCGACTTCGCCTCCGGGCGGGCCGTCTTCGCCACCCACGAGGGCGGTGAGCTGCTCACCGCCGAGCACGGTTTCCCGCTGCGGCTCGTCGTGCCGCACCTGTACGCCTGGAAGGGCCCCAAGTGGGTCCGCGGCATCGAGTACATGACCGCCGACCGCCGCGGCTTCTGGGAGGAGCGCGGCTACCACAACATCGGCGACCCCTGGCGGGAGCAGCGCTACTCCTACCAGGAGGAGCCGGGGGACGGCCCCGAGCTGTAGCCCGGTGGTGCGGGTGGACGACCGCGTCCGCCGCCGGCCGCATCCGGACGGCCGTACGGAGGTCCACGCCGGCCGCGCGGATCCCCAACGCGTCAGGCGGGCCCGCGGAGCTCCTTGAGCAGTGCCACGTCCGCCGCGTGGCCCTCCTTGCCGCCGGGCGTCTCCGTGATCAGCGGCACGCCCTCCATCGCCGGATGCGTGAACAGCTCGGCGAAGGCGTCCCGGCCGATGTGGCCCTGCCCGATGTTCTCGTGCCGGTCCTTGTGGGCGCCCACGCCCTCCTTGGAGTCGTTGGCGTGCACCAGCTTCAGCCGGCCCTCGCCCACCGTGTCCACCAGCAGGTCCAGCGTCTGCTTCGTGCCGCCCGGCTCCGCGAGGTCGTGTCCGGCCGCGAAGATGTGGCACGTGTCCAGGCAGATCCCGAGCATCGGATGGCGGTCGAGGGCGTCGAAATACGGGCCGAACTCCTCGGCGGTCGAACACAGCGAGGAGCCCTGCCCGGCCGTGGACTCCAGCAGCAGGAACGGGTCGTCATCGTGCGTCAGCTCGTCCAGCAGCGGCAGCATGTGCTCCCTGACCTGCGCGTACGCCGCCTCGCGCGGGCGGCCCCCGGTCGCCGAGCCGGTGTGCACGACCACCCCGAGCGCGCCGATCGCGCGGGCCCGGCGCAGCGAGTGCCGCAGCGACTCCACCGACTTCTCGACGGTCGCCTCGGTGTGCGAGCCGAAGTTGATCAGGTACGGCGCGTGGACGTACGCCGGGATCCCCTCGGCGGCACACGCCTCGCGGAACAGCTGGTCCTGCGCCGGATTGCCGAGCGGGGTGGCCCAGCCGCGCGGATTGGCGACGAAGACCTGCACGGCCTCCGCGCCCATCTCGCGGGCGTAGGCCAGCCCGACCGAGGCGAGCCCGCCGGCGACGGGGACGTGCCCGCCCACGGGATTGCGGCTCATCGAATTGCTCATGGCGTGGTGTTACAGCCCCTTGGTCCTGATGGTGATGGTGCTGCCCTCGGCGGCGTTCTGGCCGGCGGGCACCGACTGGGCGTCGATGGTGCTGCTGAAGGAGAGGAAGGGCTTCTCGACCCTCACCTTGAAGCCCAGCCCCTCCAGGGTCTTGCGGGCCGCGTCCACTTCCTGGCCGGTGACGTCCGGCACCGGGATCTGGCGCGGGCCCTTGGAGACGGTGAGCGTGACCGTGTCACCGGTCGCGGCCTGGCTCCCGGCGGCGACCGACTGGTTGGCGACCGCACCGGCGGGGGAGGGGGAGTTGACCTGCTCGGGGGCCGTCGCCACCTTCAGCCCGAGGTCCTCCAGGAGGGAGCGGGCCTGGTCGACGGGCTTGCCCGCCACACTGGGCACCGGCACCGGTCGGCCCTTGCTGACCAGGAGCTTGACCTCCGTGTCCAGGGGCCGCTTCTGGCCGTCCGGCGGGTCCGTGCTGATCACCGAGCCCTGGGCGACGTCCTGGCTGAAGGCCTGCGTGAGCGCCCCGACGGCCAGGCCGGCCGAGGTCAGCTCCGCCTTCGCCGCCTCCAGGGGCTTGCCCTTCAGGTCGGGCACGGCGACGACCTCGGGCCCGCGCGAGATGGTGAGCGACACCGCGCCGTTGCCGCGGACGCGCTTGCCGCCCGGGGGATCGGTGTTCATCACCGTCCCCTTGGCGAAGGAGTCGCTGAACTTGCGGTCCACCCGCTTCACACCGAGACCGGCGTCCGACAGCCGGGACCTGGCGTCCGCCTCGGTCTTGCCGAGCAGATTCGGGACCTGGGTGAACTGGCCGGAACTGATGTACCAGACGCCCGTGCCGAGACCCAGGCAGAGCAGGACGCCGACCACCGCGAGCAGCAGCCCGCGCCGACGGGGCCGCCGCCGCGAGGGGGCCGGGGGCAGCGGCGGGGACGCCAGCCGGGAGGTGTGGGACAGGGGCTCGGAGTGCGATGCGACCGGCCGCGGGATCACGCTGGTGCGGTCCTCGGCGGCGGTCCGCTCCTGGGTGCGCGCCTGCGGGGGCACGGCGTCCAGCTCGGCCTCGCCGAGCTGCGCGCGGGCCTCCAGGACCAGCCCGAGGAGGGCGGCGGCGTCGTGGGGCCGCAGCTCGGGATTGCGCGCGGTGGCGTACGCGACGAGCTCGTCCAGCGCGGCCGGCAGCCCGGGGACGGCCGCCGACGGGGGCGGGACGTCCTCGCCCAGGTGCCGGTAGAGCACCTGCGCGGGACTGTCGCCGGTGTGCGGCTTCGAGCCGGTGAGCATCTCGTAGAGCACGACACCGCAGGCGTAGACGTCCACGCGGGTGTCGGTGACGCCGTTCTCGATCTGCTCGGGCGCGAGGTAGGAGACGGTGCCGAGGACGGAGCCGGTGGTGTTCGTGACGGAGCCGACCGATCGGACCAGCCCGAAGTCGGCCACCTTGACCCGGCCGTCATCGCCGATCAGCACGTTCTCGGGCTTCATGTCGCGGTGCACGAAGCCGGCCCGGTGCGCGGCGCCCAGGGCGGCGAGGACCGGCTCCAGAATGTCGAGGGCCGCGCGCGGCTGCAGCGCGCCGCGCTCGCGCAGCACGTCGCGCAGGGTGCAGCCGGAGACGTACTCCATGGCGAGGTACGTGTACGGGCCGTGCGTGCCCTGGTCGAAGACGGCCACCACGTTGGGGTGGGCGAGGCGCGCCACGGACTTCGCCTCCCGGATGAACCGGTCGACGAAGGAGCCGTCGGCGGCGAGCGCCGGATGCATCACCTTCAGCGCGAGCACCCGGTCGAGGCGGGTGTCGACGGCCCGGTAGACCGTGGCCATGCCGCCGGCCGCGATACGGGCGTCCACGCGGTAGCGGCCGTCGAGCGTCTGCCCGACGAGCGGGTCATCCAGGGTCGTGTCCACCCGGCGATTCTACGAGGGCCCCGCCCGGGTCGGACCAGGGTCCCCGTCCGTTGCAGCGCAGCTGTGACGTGGGCGCCGGGGCCGAGCCGGCGCCGGGCGCCGTCCCGGCCCGCGGCACCGGTTCAGAACGCCGGGCGCTCGGGGTCGAGGGCGGCGCGGCCCTCCACCGGGGAGGAGGCCTCCGCGAAGCGTCGCTCCGGGATCCGTCCCGCGCGGTGCGCCAGGCGGCCCGCCGTCACGGCGTCCCGCATCGCCGCCGCCATCAGCACGGGCAGCTGCGCACGGGTCACCGCGGAGGCGAGCATCACCGCCGAGCAGCCCAGTTCCATGGCCAGGGCCACGTCCGAGGCCGTCCCGGCCCCCGCGTCCAGGATCACCGGAACCCCGGCCCGCTCCGCGATCAGCTCGAAGTTGTGCGGGTTGCGGATGCCCATCCCGGAGCCGATCGGAGACCCCAGCGGCATGATCGCCGCACAGCCCACGTCCTCCAGCTTGCGCGCGAGCACCGGGTCGTCGTTCGTGTAGGGCAGGACCGTGAAGCCCTCGTCCACCAGCACTTCGGCGGCGTCGAGCAGTTCCACCCCGTCCGGCAGGAGCGTCCGCTCGTCCGCGACGACCTCCAGCTTGATCCAGTCCGTGCCGAGGGCCTCGCGGGCCAGCCGGGCGGTGAGCACCGCCTCGCCCGCCGTGAAGCAGCCCGCCGTGTTCGGCAGTACGGCGATCCCGAGCCGGTTCAGGACGGACAGGACGGAGCCCTGCACCGTCGGGTCCAGCCGGCGCATCGCCACCGTCGTGAGCTCGGTGCCGGAGGCCACCAGCGCCCGTTCCAGGATGTCCAGGCTCGGCGCCCCTCCCGTGCCCATGATCAGGCGCGAGGAGAAGGTCCGGCCGGCCAGGGTGAAGGCGTCGTCGGGCGCATCGGGCATGTCGGGCAGGTAGGCCATCGGGCTCAGCCTCCCTGGACCGCGGTGAGGACCTCGACGCGGTCGCCGTCGCGCACCGAGGTGAGGGACCACTGGCCGCGCGGCACCACGGTCTCGTTCAGGGCCGCCGCGACCCCCTTCGTGGCCTGGGTCAGGGTGGCGACCACCGCTCCGAGGGTGGTTCCGGCCGCGATCTCGCGCTGCTCGCCGTTGACGGAAATGGTCATGCGTACGACTCCTGCCGCGTGCGGGCGAAACGACGGGGGGTGAAGGGGCGGGCGATCTCGGGGAGTTCGCCGGTGGTCAGCAGTTCCGCCATGACGTCCCCGGTCAGCGGGGTCAGCAGGACCCCGTTGCGGTAGTGCCCGGTGGCCAGGTGCAGGCCCGGCAGCTCGGTCGGGCCGAGCAGCGGGGCGTTGTCCGGCGAGCCGGGCCGCAGCCCCGCCCGGGTCTCCACCAGCGGGAGCTCGGTGATGCCGGGGACCAGCTCGTGGGCGTCGCGCAGCAGCTCGTAGACCCCGCCCGCGGTGACGGTGGTGTCCCAGCCGAGCTCCTCGCTGGTGGCGCCGACGACGAGCTCGCCGTTCTCGCGCGGCACCAGGTAGACGTGGCTGCCGCGCACGACGGCCCGTACCGTCCGGGACAGGAACGGCGCGTACGCCGGCGGTACCGCGAGCCGCAGCACCTGGCCCTTCACCGGCCGTACGGGCGCCACGACCTCGGGCGGTACGCCGTCCAGGCGCCCGCTGAGCGAGCCCGCGGCCAGCACCACCTGGTCGGCGAGCAGCTCCGTGGCTCCGGCGTCGTCGAGGACCGCGCCCGAGGCCCGGTCGGCGGCGGTCAGCAGCCGTGCCGCGTTCGCCCGGTGGATCGCGACCCCGGCCCGCTCGCACGCGGCCAGCAGCGCGGCCGCGAGGCGGCGCGGGTCGACCTGGTGGTCGCCGTCCACGCGCAGGCCGCCGCGTACGCCCGGGGCCAGCATCGGCTCCAGGCGGCGGCACTCCCGGCCGGTCAGCCACTGCGACTCCAGGCCGCAGCGGCGCTGGAGGGCGTGCAGTTCGCGCAGGTGGAGGCGGTCGTCGGCGTCGAGGGCCACGGCGAGGGTGCCGCAGGCCCGGTAGCCGATGTCCATGCCGCCGCTGGCCTCGGCGAGTTCGGCGGCGAAATCCGGGTAGCGCGCGGCGGAGGCCACGTTCAGCCCGAGCAGCGTCTCCTCGCCGTAGTGCAGCTCGGTGACGGCGGCGAGCATGCCCGCCGCGACCCGGGCGGCGCCGCCGCCGGGCGCCGGATCGGCCAGTGCGGTGCGCAGCCCGCTCCGGGCCGCCCGCCAGGCGGTGACCAGGCCGATGATGCCGCCCCCGATGACGAGGACGTCGTAGCCGGGACTCCGGCTCTTCCTGGATGAATGCATGGGCGTCCAGCCCCTCCCTTCGCCGGCATGACCCGGATCAGGTTCGTACGGTCGGAGGCCGGCCAGCCTCCCTCTCAGCCCGGTGCGCCCGGACTCCCGCGATAGGTTCGGTGCCAGAGTAACGCCGAGCCCGACGGCGGGTAAGGCTGCCTCCCCGCTGCCGGGGCGGGCGGTCCGTCCGCACCCGGTCCCCGCCCCCTATTCCTGACGGACCGTCAGATGATTAGGCTGGGCCGTGTGAGCGAGCAGACGCAACAGACGGAACACGTGCGACGCGGCGTCGTCGTCGTAGGCGCCGGCATGGCCGGCGTCCAGACCGCGGTCGCCCTCCGGGAACAGGGCTGGACCGGCCCCGTCACCCTGCTGGGCGCCGAACCCCACCAGCCCTACGACCGGCCGCCGCTGTCCAAGGCGGTGCTCCTCGGCAAGGCCGAGGACTCGGCCTTCGACGTCGACTTCGAAGGGCTGGACATCGAGCTGCGCCTCGGCGTCGAGGTCACCGGCCTGCGGGCCGCCGCGCACGAGGTGGACACCGGCGCGGGCCCGGTCCCGTACGGGGCCCTCGTACTGGCGACGGGCGCGCGGCCGCTGACCCTGCCCGGAGCGGAGGGCGTCCCGGGCGTGCACCTGCTGCGCACCCTGGACGACGCGGCCAGGCTGCGGCCCGTGCTCGCGGCGGGTTCCGCCGTGGTGGTGGTCGGCGCGGGCTGGATCGGCGCGGAGTTCGCCACGGCCGCCCGCGAGGCCGGCTGCGAGGTGACCGTGGTCGAGGCGGCCGAGCGGGTCCTGGCGGGCGCGCTGCCGGCGGAGGTCGCCGAGCCGATGGGCCGCTGGTACGCCGAGGCGGGCGCCGCGCTGCTGACGGGCGCGCGGGTGGCCTCCGTCGAGGCGGGCCGCGTGCTGCTGGCGGACGGGCGGGAACTGCCGGCCGGCGCGGTCGTGGTGGGCATCGGCGCCCGGCCCGCGACGGACTGGCTGGCGGGTTCGGGGGTCGAGCTGGGCCCGGACGGGGCGGTCGTCGCCGACGAGCACCTGCGCACCTCGGTGCCCGGGGTGTACGCCGTGGGGGACTGCGCGTCGTTCCCCTCCGGGCGGTACGGGGAGCGGCTGCTCGTGCACCACTGGGACAACGCGCTGCAGGGGCCGCGGGCGGTGGCGGCGAACATCATGGCCGCGGCCCCCGCCGGTGCGGACCCGGCCGGTGCGGACCCGGCCGAGCCGCCGGCCGGCGAGCAGAGCTACGACCCGGTGCCGTACTTCTGGTCCGAGCAGTTCGGCCGGTTCGTGCAGTACGCCGGCCACCACGGCGCCGCGGACACGCTGCTGTGGCGCGGCGACCCGGCCGCCGCCACCTGGTCCGTGTGCTGGCTGCGCGAGGGCCGGCTGGTCGCCGTCCTCGCGGTGGGCCGCCCCCGCGACCTGGCCCAGGGCCGCCGCCTCGTCGAGTCGGGCGCGCGGGTGGACCCGGCGAAGGTCGCCGACCCGGCGGTCGCGCTGAAGTCGACGGTGCTCCAGCCGTAGCGGAAACGGGCGGGCGGGGTGCGCGCTTGGCGGACTTCGTGCCCTTCTTCTGGAGCTTGGCCCGCAGGGCAAGCTGACACTTGCGGTATCGGTTCAGCCTGTGTCCGGCGTGGATCTTCCCGTCCGAGGTGGTGGCGATGTTGACGATCCCCAGTTCCACGCCCCGGAAATCGGTCGGCCCGAGGGGCCGGGCCTGGCCCAGGGCGATGGTCAGGCCGAGGCCCGTGCCCTGGCCGCGTTCCGTCGCGCCGGTCAGGAACCGCTGCGGGCCGTCGCGCAGCAGCGGCTCCGGGAAGCCCGGGCCCTCGTCGCGGACCGTGACGGTGTTCCCGGCCACCGTCACGGTGATCGGGGCCCCGCCGTGCCTGCGGGCGTTGACCAGCAGGTTCGTCAGGATGCGTTCCAGGCGCCGCGCGTCCGTGCGCACGCACCCCGGGCCGTCCGCGCCCAGCACCAGGGCCCCGACCCCCGAACACCGGGTGATCGACTCCACCAGCGGGCCCAGCCGGTGCGTGTCCAGCTGCGCCACCTCCCGGTCCGCGTCCAGCCGGGCCACTTCCAGGAGGTCCTCGGTCAGGGTGCGCAGGGCCGAGACCCGGTCGCGCACCAGCTCCGTGGGCCGGCCCGGCGGCAGCAGTTCGGCGGCGGTGTGCAGCCCGGTCAGCGGGGTCCGCAGCTCGTGCGCCACGTCGGCCGTGAACCGCTGCTCCGCCACCAGCCGCCGCTGCAGGCTCGCCGCCATGGTGTCGACCGCCGCGGACAGCTCGGTCACCTCGTTGCGCGTCCCCGGCACGCTCGACGGGCCGATCCGCGCGTCCAGCTCGCCCGCGCTGATCCGCCGGGCCGTCTCGGCCGCCGACCGCAGGTCCTTGCTCAGCCGGCTGGCCAGCGCCGCCCCGCCGATCGCCGCGAGGCTGACGACCACCACCCCGAAGGCGATCAACTGGTGGTCGAGGTCCTGCAGTTCCTTCTGGTCGGCGGCCAGCGACTGGCGTACGGAGAGCACTTGGTCGCCGCCGACCGGCCGGGCGGCCCACACCGCGGGGCGGGGCCCGTCCAGATCGAGGTAGGTGGTGCGCCGGCCGGCGAGGGCGGCCTTGCGCAGGGACTCCGGCAGGCTGGGGCAGTCGATGCGGGCGTCGGCCTCGCCGACCTTGTCGAAGTCCAGCCGGCCCGTGAGCTCGTACACCTGCCGCACGCGGACGAGTTGGGCGACGGCGCTGTGCCGGGCCGCGTCGGCCACCTGGCGGGCGCGGGCCTCGTGGATCAGCACGCCGATGGTGAGGGCGACGAGCGAGCAGCCGACGGCGAGCAGGACGGAGATCTTCCAGCGCAGGCCCAGGGCGTGCAGGAGGCGGCGGCAGCTGAACACGGCGCCCTTCACCGGGCGCCCTGGCCCTTTCGGACCGGGGAATCGGATCCCGAGGGCAGCGGGGCCGGGCACGGTCCGGGGCGGGCGCCGGAGATGCTGTCGCCGAACTGCCGCTCGTCGCTGAGCACGGTCATCCGCCGGCCGTCCCAGTGGTAGCGGACGGCGTGCGCGGAACCGTCGTCGTCGGCGGTGCGGACCAGCAGGTCGCTGCCGACGATCTCGGGGCTCATCCGGCGGCCGGTGGTGAACAGGATCGGCACGAGCTTTCCGCCGGCCACGGTGTAGACGCTCAGGGCCGAGCGCCCGGTGGCGCTGTCGGCGGCGATGATCAGCTCGCGCTTCCCGTCACCGGTCAGGTCCGCGAACGCCGGCGGCCGGACCCCGGCGCGGCCGGGACCGTCGATCTTCCCGGCGCGGCCGAACGCCTTCATCGTCCTGTCCGCGCCGAGGACGGCCAGCACGTCGACCTTCTCGACCCCCTCCGGCCCCACGGTGGGGCCGGTCGTGAGCGGCTCCGGCGGCGGCATCCGGCTGGCCACCGCGGTGCCGCCCGCGGTCGCGGAGTCGTCGGCCCACAACGGCCACAGCGGTGTGGGCCGGGGCTGGGCCGAGACGGGCGGCGCGGGCTCGCCGTGGCCGAGGCCGCCGGGGGCGGCGCAGCCGCCGAGGCCGGTGCAGAGCAGGACGGCGGCGAGGCTGCGGCGGGTCAGTCGATTCATGGGGGCGGAACCGTGGGGTGGGGGGAGGAGGCAGACTGACGGTAGACGGCGTCGGTCACGGGCGTCGGGAGGTTGTGTAACAGCGGTGCGTACGGGGGCCCGCGCCGCCGAACTCGGGACCTTCGCCCCGGCGTCGGCCGGCCGGGAGCCGCGGGACAGCCCACTGTGAGTCGAGGGAGGGCCGCATGACATCGGCCGATCGGCCGGAAGGCCACGGCGAAGGAACGATTCCCCCGGGGGAGCTCCGTGCCGGGACCCGCGCCGGGATCCGCGCGGCGGAGGAACTGCCGGAGCTGCCCTTCTTCGTCTACGGGACCTTGCGGCCGGGCGAGGTCAACCACGACCTGTTCCTGCGCGGCCGCACGGCCGCCGAGGAGCCCGCCCGCCTGCCGGACGCGGCGCTGTACGAGGGCCCCGGATACCCCTACGCCGTCGACCGCCCGGGCTCCGCCGTGGCCGGGGAGCTGATCACCCCGGCCCCGGGCGCCTACGGGGAACTCCTCGTCGCGCTCGATCTGCTGGAGGAGTACGAGGGCCCCGGCAGCCCCGGCAACATCTACGACCGCACCGCCCGCGAGGCCCTGCTCCCCGACGGCACCCCGGTCCGTGCCTGGGTCTACCTGGCGGCGACCCCACTGGCCCGCCGCCTCGCCCGCTCCGGCAGGCAGATCCCCGGCGGCGACTGGCTGCGCCGCTAGGCCGTCTCTTTTGGATCTTGTCGGCCCGGCAAGATCCGAAAGAGACGCCCTAGGTGTGTTGCCTCGTTAGGTTGGGGACGCGGCTCGCGGGTGGTTTGCCTGCGAGTGCGGTGTGTCCGCGGTGGTGATTGTAGGAGTGGAGCCAGCCGGGGAACGCTTCGCGGCGTTCGATGTCTGACCGGTAGGGGCGGGCGTAGGCCCATTCGTCGAGCAGGGTGCGGTTGAAGCGTTCGACCTTGCCGTTGGTCTGGGGCCGGTAGGGCCGGGTTCGTTTGTGGGTGATCCCGGCCGCCGCCAGGCTGTCGCGCCAGTCGCGTGAGCGGTAGCAGGAGCCGTTGTCGGTCAGAACCCGTTCGACGGTGATCCCAGCGCCGGTGAAGAAGGCGTGGGGCCGTTGCCAGAAGGCGGTGGCGGTCTCCTTCTTCTCGTCCGCGTGGATCTCGCTGTAGGCGAGGCGGGAGTGGTCGTCGACGGCGGTGTGCAGGTAGCTGTAGCCAGCGTTCCTGCGGGTCTTGCGGCCCGCTTGCCGACCCCGGACCTTGTGTCCGCCGGGCCGGTCCCCAGCGGCGCAGGAGGCGGACCTTGATGATCCGGTGTTCGGTCCGGGTCGGTACGGCAGAAACCCGCCAGAACTTGATCTTGGGTTGAGCCGGTGGTTTACCACGTCATGCGTTGGGCTGTCGTGGCTACGGGCCTTCTGCCTCGCGGCATGACCTCGGGCGGCACGATGCGGCGCGGGTGCCTGGAACGTCGTTGGCTGCCGGATCTTGCGGGGCGTGGGGATGACTTCGATCGAGCGGACTGCGTATCCGCGTTTCAAGCGGCTGGTCAGTACGCATGAGCTGCATCTGTTCTTCGCGCCGACGCGGGAGGAGGCGGCGTGGGCGGCGGAGCGGATGGACGCGGATGGAGATCAGCTGGCCCTGCTGCTGGCGTTGAAGTCGTACCAGCGGATGGGCCGGTTCCCGAGGCCGGAGGAGTATCCGGAGGCGGTGGTCGATTTCGTGCGCCGCGCGGTGGAGCTGCCGGAGGCTACGCCGGTGCGGGTGGGTGGCCGTACGGCGGTGCGGAAGCGGCCGGTGGTGCATTCGTCGACCCTTGACGGCCTCGGTCTCCTGTCCCAGACCCGGGTGCAAAGCAGGCGTCTCAGCTCTCGGCGGGGGCGGCGGGCTGGTCCGCTTGCCGGGAATCGGATCGCCCTCAACGGGGTTGGTGGGGGATGAGCCGTTAATCGCCATCAACGGGGTTGGTGGGGGATGAGCCGTTATTGGAGGGCCATGCGAGCGATTCAGGTGTACGAAGTGGGCGGTCCCGAGGTGCTGCAGGAGGCCGAGGTGGACCAGCCGCGGCCGGGTCCGGGCGAGGCGGTCGTGGAGGTCGCCGCATCCGGGGTCAACTTCCTCGACGTCTACCACCGCGAAGGCCGGTACAGCCTCCCGCTGCCCTTCACCCCGGGCGCTGAGGGCGCCGGCACGGTCGTCGAAGTTGGACCCGGCGTCGCTGACGTCGCAGTCGGGGACCGGGTCGGTTGGGTGGAGATTCCCGGCACGTATGCCGAGCGGGCCGTCGTGGACTCCTCCCGGCTGGTGCCGCTGCCCGACGATATCGGCTTCGAGACAGCCGCCGCCGTGCTCCTCCAAGGCATGACCGCGCACTATCTCGTCAAGGACGCCTACCCGGTTCAGGGGGGCGACACGGTGCTCGTGCATGCGGCTGCTGGTGGCATGGGGCTGCTTTTGACCCAGCTCATCACCCATCTCGGCGGCAGGGTGATCGGCACGACGTCGACCACGGCGAAGGCCGAGCTGGCGAAGCGTGCCGGGGCCGCTGAGGTGATCCTTTCCTCCGCAGTCGACGATCTCGCAGCCGAAGTGAGGCGGCTCAACGGCGGTCAGGGACTGCCGGTTGTCTTCGACGGCGTCGGCGCGCACACCTTCGATGCGAGCCTCGCCAGCCTGCGAACCCGCGGCCATCTCGTGCTCTTCGGCGCGGCAAGTGGTGCCGTGCCGCCGTTTGATCCGATTCGGCTCGCCCACGGCGGTTCGCTGACCCTGATCCGGCCCAGCCTCGGGGACTTCATCGCCGATCGGTCCGAACTGCTCCGACGGGCCGCCGATGTGTTCGAGTGGGTGCGCTCCAAGGCGCTTGAGGTCACCGTAACGGGCCGCTACGCATTGTCCGAGGCCGCCCAGGCCCACAGCGATCTGGAGGCTCGGCGTACCACCGGCAAGCTGCTCGTCGTACCCGATGCGGCCGCTATTGGACGCCGCGAGGAGACGCAGAGCTGATCGCGGGTGACGAGGTCGGGGATCTTGGAGACTGAGATGTCGAGGGCATGGCCGACCGTCATCGCCAAGATCCCCGACACCGTCAGGCACTCAGCAGGCCAAGATCAAGTTCTGGCGGGTTTCTGACGTATCCGGGTCACACCCCTTCAAGATCCCTCAGCCGAGACCTGGCTCACCCGTCCACAACCTCCCGGGACGGAACACCTAGTGCTGTGACCGGAAAGGTCCACCGGGTCGCGCCGCCCGGCACGGCACCTCGCCGCGTTGTCGGACCACCGAAGTACGTCCAGTACAAGCGGCGGCCCTCCGCCTTGCGAGGCACCGCACCGGACACCGCGACCCGGCAAACCTTCCCGGCCACAGCACTAGGCGAGTCAGGGCCGCCGCCACCAGCGCCGGGGACGGGGCTCGGGCGCGGGGGCCGGCGGGGCGGCGTCGAACTCGCGGGAGACGACCTCGACGCGCCGCCGCGCGTGGTCCGCGCGCAGGGTGTCCAGGCCCAGGGAGTCGAGGTGGCGGACCTGGTCGGCCTGCGCGACGGGATCGAGGACGATCGAGGCCACGGCGGGGTCGCCGTCGCCGACGGTGACGTCCTCGGACATCACCGCCTCCATCAGCCGCGAGGCGGCCTCGGGCGGGGCGTCCGCACCGACGGCCAGGTGCACCAGCAGCTGTTCCACGCCGGAGTGCTCCCAGCAGGCGTCCGCGATCCACACGGTCTCGATCCCGGGGAAGTCCAGCAGCCGCGCCCGCAGTGCGTCCCGCAGGGCCAGGGCCAGGGGGCGGGTCGACCAGCCGAGCATGACCGACCGCCCCTCCGTCAGGCGGGTCCCCTGCCGGAGGGCGTCGAGCAGCATGTCGGAGGGGATCTTGGCCCATCCGGCCGGGGAGGAGACGATCATCTTCACGGCCTTCGTCTGCCGCAGGATGTCGTGCAGCCGCATGGCGTCGCAGTGGACGGCGCCCGCCGCCTCGGGGAGGTCCTCGGCGAGGCATTCCGCGCTGACGTACCCGGGGAGGCCCGGTCCTTCGTCCTCCGCGAGGAACACCACGGAGCCCTTGGCGTCCACCGGTACGAAGACTCCGCCGTCGAGGAGGGCCGCGATGAGAGGCCCGTCGCCGGAGTCGGCCGTCCCCTGGTCGGGGCGTTCGAGGATCTCGGCGAGCGCCGTGTTCACTGTGGTCACCGGCGGAGCATAGGGGCAGGGCCGCTGTCGCCGCGACGCCGTTCCGGGGCCTTGTGCGAAGGCCCCGTACCGCTGGGCCCCGTACTACAGGCCTTCCGCGCCCCGGTTGCGCAGGCGCCGCCCGTACTGCTGGAGGACCCACAGCTCCTCCTGGACCGCCGCCAGCTGCTCCGGCGGGGCCTGCGGGCCGAGGCGGGCCATCGTGCCCTGGATCTCGTGCACCCGGCGGTCGACCGCGCGGAGCCGGACCTGGACCAGCTGGACCCCGGCGTAGACCTCGTCGACCGTCTTCGCGTGGATGGCCTCGACGACGAGCTCGGTGACCAGTGCGCGGACGGTGTCGTTCGGCGCGGCCTCCCGGACCCGGATCACATAGTCCTCGGTGCCCAGGGAGGCGCCGCCGGCGTCCTGGATGGCCTGGCGGACGGCCGCGTAGGGCGGGGCGGTGAACTCGTCCATCCCGTACGCGTCGAAGGCGGGGGAGACCAGCGCCGGGCGCTGCAGCGCCAGCTTGAGCAGCTCGCGCTCGGTGATGTGGGAGGGGCTGCGCAGGTTCAGCGCGGGGCCCGAGGGCGTGGCGGCCGGCGCGGCGATGTCCTCGTAGGAGTGGCCCCGGCGCTGCTGCTGGGGCTGGTTCCCCCGGTCCCGGGACCAGCGGTCCAGCTGGGCGATCCGCTTGACCACGAACTGCTCGTCGCGCATGCCGAGCATGCCGGCGAGCTGGACCGCGGACTCGTGCTGGATCCCGATGTTCTTGATCTTCTTGATGATCGGGGCGGCTTCTTCCAGCGCGGCCGCCCGCCCCGCCGGATTCTCCAGGTTGTGCCGGGAGACGATGTGCCGCAGCGCGAACTCGAACAGCGGCGTGCGGGCCTCGACCAGTCCGGACACGGCCGCGTCGCCCTGGGCCAGGCGCAGGTCGCAGGGGTCCATGCCGTCCGGGGCGATGGTGATGGAGGTCTCGGCGGCGAACTTCTGGTCGTCCTCGAAGGCGCGCAGTGCGGCCTTCTGCCCGGCCGAGTCGCCGTCGAAGGTGAAGATCACCTCGGCGGTCGCGTTGTCCATGAGCAGGCGGCGCAGGATCTTGATGTGGTCGCCGCCGAAGGCGGTGCCACAGGTGGCGATCGCGGTGGTGACCCCGGCCAGGTGGCAGGCCATCACATCGGTGTAGCCCTCGACGACGACGGCCCGGGAGGTCTTGGCGATCTCCTTCTTGGCCAGGTCGATGCCGTACAGCACCTGGGACTTCTTGTAGATCGAGGTCTCGGGCGTGTTCAGGTACTTGGGGCCGTTGTCGTCGTCGCGCAGCTTGCGCGCGCCGAAGCCGACGACCTCGCCGCTGATGTCGCGGATGGGCCACATGAGGCGGCCGCGGAAGCGGTCGATGGGCTTTCCGCTGCGGCTGTCCTGGGCCAGGCCCGAGGTGATCAGTTCCTTGTCGCTGAAGCCCTTGCCGCGCAGGAAGCGGGTCAGGTGGTCCCAGCCGGCCGGGCTGTAGCCGACGCTGAAGTGCGCGGCGGCGGCCTGGTCGAAGCCGCGCTCGGCCAGGAACTTGCGGCCGATCTCCGCTTCGGCGCTGTCGAGCTGGTCCATGTAGAAGAGGGCGGCCGCCTTGTGCGCCTCGACCAGCCGGATGCGCTCGCCGCGTCCGCTGCTGCCGGCGGTGTAGCCGCCCTCCTCGTACCGCAGGGTGATGCCGGCCGTGCCGGCCAGGCGCTCGACCGCCTCCGAGAAGGAGAGGTGGTCGATCTTCATGATGAAGTCGAGGGTGTCCCCGCCCGCCTGGCAGCCGAAGCAGTGGTAGAAGCCCTTGCTGGGGCTGACCTGGAAGGACGGGGACTTCTCGTCGTGGAAGGGGCAGAGGCCCTTGAGGTTGCCGCCGCCGGCGTTGCGCAGCTGGAGGTACTCCGAGACCACGGCGTCGATCGGGACCGCGTCCCGTACCGCCTTCACGTCGTCTTCGTTGATCCGTCCTGCCACGCCTGAAGTCTACGGCCGGTCACCGACAATCCCGTCAGGCCCCCTCCGCCGGTACCA
Organism: Streptomyces sp. ICC1; assembly: GCF_003287935.1. Classification (GTDB taxonomy): domain Bacteria; phylum Actinomycetota; class Actinomycetes; order Streptomycetales; family Streptomycetaceae; genus Streptomyces; species Streptomyces tritrimontium. The sequence goes on along the minus strand of NZ_CP030287.1, from coordinate 225,631 downwards.
GGGCCGAAAGCGGAATCGATGGATCCGCCAGTTTCTCGCGGTCCACGGGCGCCTTTGACCTGATCAGGGCCTGGATGTGCTCGGTGACGTCCCACACGTTCACGTTCATCCCGGCCAGGACCCGGCCGTCCGAGAGCCAGAAGGCGATGAACTCCCGCTTGCCCACGTCGCCGCGGATGAGCACCTGGTCGTAGCCGCCCGCCGGGGCGTACCCCGAGTACTCCAGGCCCACGTCGTACTGGTCGGAGAAGAAGTACGGCACCCGGTCGTACGAGACCTCCTGCCCCAGCATCGCCCGCGCGGCGGCCGGGCCCCCGTTGAGGGCGTTCGCCCAGTGCTCCACCCGCAGCCGGGCCCCCAGCACGGGGTGGTGCGCGGCCGCCACGTCGCCGACCGCGAAGACGTCCGGGTCGGAGGTGCGCAGCGAGGCGTCCACGGCGATCCCGCCGCCGTGCTCCCGGTCCACCAGGGCCAGGCCCGAGGTCTCCGCCAGGGCGGTCCGCGGCGAGGCCCCGATCGCCGCGAGGACCGCGTGCGCCGGGTGCTCCTCGCCGTCGTCGGTGCGGGCTGCCAGGACCATGCCGTCGTGCCCGACGATCTCGGTCAGCCGGGCCCCGAAGTGGAAGCGGACCCCGTGCTCGGTGTGCAGGTCGGCGAAGAGCCGGCCGACCTCCGGGCCCAGCACCGTGTGCAGCGGGGTCGCCTCCGGCTCGATCACGGTGACCTCGGCCCCGTACCCCCGGGCCGCCGCGGCGACCTCCAGGCCGATCCAGCCGGCGCCCGCGATCAGCAGGTGCCCGTTGTCCCGGCCCAGGCCCGCGAGGGCCCCGCGCAGCCGCTCGGCGTGCGCGAGCCGGCGCAGGTGGTGCACCCCGACCAGGCCGGTGCCCGGGATGTCGAGCCGGCGCGGCTCGGCTCCGGTGGCCAGGAGCAGCTTGTCGTAGGGCAGCGCCGTGCCGTCGCCGAGGACCACCTTCTTGGCCTCCCGGTCCAGCTGGACCGCGGGCTGGCCGAGGTGCAGCTCGATGTCGGAGGCCGCGTACCAGGACGGCTCGTGGACGAAGACGCTCTCACGCTCCTCCTTGCCCGACAGGTAGCCCTTGGAGAGCGGGGGCCTCTCGTAGGGATGCTCGCGCTCGTCGCCGATCAGGATCACCCGCCCCGTGAACCCCTCGGAACGCAGCGTCTCGGCTGCCTTGGCTCCGGCGAGCCCTGCGCCGACGATGACGAACGTCCGGTGTGCGTCGACCACCTGATGCCTCCTCATAACCTCTCCGCCACATGCGACCACATGCGAGCGTCCCGCACTGAGCGTGCCCCGTGAAGGGGGAGTGGCCCGATCGGCTCACCCTTCGGCGCGTCGGGTGCGCAGCGTGAGGCGGGCGTGCAGGGAGCGCGCGGAGGCGTCCGTGAGCGCCGCGATCTGGTCGACGACCGCGCGTTTGCGGGCCCGGTCGTCCGGCGCCGCGTCGAAGATCGCCCGGAACTGCGGGTCCAGCCCCTCGGGCGCGCGGGCGCTCAGGGCCTCCGCGAGCTCGGCCAGGACCACGCGCTGATCGGCTCGGATGCGCTCCTGCTCGTCGCGCTGCATCACGTACAGGTCGGCGACCGCCTTCAGCACGGCGCACTCGTTGCGCGCTTCGCGCGGAACCACCAGCTCCGCCGCGTACCGGGTCAGCCGGCCGGTTCCGTACGCCTGTCGGGTCGCCCCCTCGGCGGCCAGGCAGAAGCGGCCGATCAGCTGGCTGGTGGCGTCCTTCAGGCGGGCCTGGGCCACGGCCGAGCCGTCGTACCCGTGCGGCCACCACTCCTCGCCCATCAACCGGTCCAGCGCCTCGCGCAGTTCCTCCGGCTCGGTGTCGGAGGGCACGTAGCGGCCGATGGCGACCCGCCAGATCGCGGTGCGCTCCGGCTCGGCGAACAGCAGGTTCGGGTCGAGGTGGCCGGCGTGCAGGCCGTCCTCGAAGTCGTGGACGGAGTACGCCACGTCGTCCGACCAGTCCATGACCTGCGCCTCGAAGCACTTGCGGTCGGCGGGCGCGCCGCGGCGCAGCCACTCGAAGACCGGCAGGTCGTCCTCGTACGCGCCGAACTTCACCGAGTCCGGTTCGGTCGGGTGGTCCCCGCGCGCCCAGGGGTACTTGGTGGCCGCGTCCAGGCAGGCCCGGGTCAGGTTCAGGCCGACGCTCACCAGCTCGCCGCTCCCCGGATCGGGGACGAACCGCTTGGGCTCCAGCCGGGTCAGCAGGCGCAGCGACTGGGCGTTGCCCTCGAAGCCGCCGCAGTCCTTGGCGAACTCGTTGAGCGCCTCCTCGCCGTTGTGGCCGAAGGGCGGGTGGCCCATGTCGTGCGAGAGGCAGGCCGCCTCGACGAGATCGGGATCGCAGCCCAGCGCGGCGCCCAGCTCGCGGCCGACCTGGGCGCACTCCAGGGAGTGGGTCAGGCGGGTGCGGGGGCTGGCGTCCCAGTCGTAGGAACGCGTGCCGGGGGTGACGACCTGGGTCTTCCCGGCGAGCCGGCGCAGGGAGGCGGAGTGCAGCACGCGGGCGCGGTCGCGCTGGAACGCGGTCCGGCCTGGCCGTTTGTCGGGCTCGGTCGCCCAGCGCTCGGTGTCGGCGGGATCGTAGGGCGGACGAGCGGACGCGGTGGTGCCTTCCAAGCCTTCCATGCCCAGAACGGTAACCGGACCTGCCGACAAGACGAGACAATCCGAGCAATCCGAGCAACACGCCCCTCAGACGGTGGCCAGTTCCAGCCGCTCCCCGTGCTGCCCGCCGTGCTGCCCGCCGTGCCGTGCGAGGAGGGCCTCGTCGTAGCGCTGCAGCACCAGCCGGGCCAGTGCCGGATGGTCCCCGAGCGGTGCCGCGGCCGGGCCCGGCGCGGCGGCGGCGCTCTGCGCGGCGAAGCGGCCGGGCGCGGTGAAGTACGAGGCGACCGCGACCCGGTGGCCCCGCGCGGCCAGCGCCCGCACGGCGTCGGGCACGCTGGGCGCGGCGGCCGAGGCGTAGGCCGGGACGACGGGCACCCCGCCGAGCCGTTCGCCGAGCAGCGCGGCGGTGGTCCGGGCGTCGGCGGCGGAGTCGGGGTCGCGGGATCCGGCGCAGGCCAGCACCACCGCGGAACCGGCGCTCCAGCCGGCCTCCAGCAGCCGCTCGTACAGCGCCTCGACGAGCAGCGGGTGCGGTCCGAGCGGGGCGGCGACCTCGGTCCGCAGGTGTCCGGCGCGGGCGGCGGCGGCCGGCAGGTCCCGCTTGACGTGGGTGCCGCGCCCCAGCAGCAGCGGCACCAGGACGGCGGACCCGGCGGTCCGTTCGAGGGCGCGGTCCAGCAGGGGGTGGTTCAGCTCGATGTGGCCGAGCCGGACGTCGAGGCGGGGACGGAGCTCGCGGACCCGTTCGAGGAGGGCTTCGACGGCGCGCGGTGCGCGCGGGTCGCGGCTGCCGTGGGCCACGGCGACGAGGGTGGGCTGCATGGGGGGACTCCGTGGTGTCGGGGGCGCAGACCGCTCAGCTGGGTGCCGAGCTGGGCGGTGATCCGGTGCAGCAACTCCGCCGTGGTGGCGGGCGGAAGCGGGAGGGGCAGGGACTCGGGAGGGTGCGCCGGCTCCGTCATGGACCGATCCTGCGCGCCGCAGGTTGCCGACGCGTTGCGCCGGGGTGACGGGTGTTTTCCACCTGCTCACAGGGGGGTGGACGGCGGGGTGTGGCCGCCCGCGCCCGCGGCGGGGGAGCCCCCGGGGAAACCGCCGGGGAAACCGCCGGGACCGTACACGCGTCCGTAGTCGACGGGACCAACCAGGGGGTAAGGATGCGCACAGCGGTACGGGGCCTGCTCGGGGCGGCAAGGACGCTGCCCGGGGCGGTCCGGGGCCTGCCCGCGGCGGTACGGGGCCTGCGGGCGGCGCTGCGGGGCATGCCGGCCCGGCGGCGGGCCGTGCAGGCGGTCATGGCGCTCTGCGCGCTGGCGCTGCTGCCCTCGGCGTGGACGCACGCGGCGGCCGGTCCGCGGCTGCGCACCACCGCGGACGCGCCCGCCGCCGAGGTGGCGGTGGTCTTCGGGGCCGGGCTGTGGAACGGCCGGCCGACCCCCTACCTCGCGAGCCGCCTCGACGCCGCCGCCGAGCTCTATCGGGCCGGCCGGGTCAAGGTCGTCCTCGTCACCGGCGACAACAGCCGCACCGAATACGACGAGCCCGACGCGATGCGGGCGTACCTGACGGGGCACGGGGTGCCGGACGCCCGGATCGTCAGCGACTACGCCGGCTTCGACTCGTGGGACTCCTGCGTCCGGGCCCGGGAGATCTTCGGGGTGCGCCGGGCGGTGCTGGTCAGCCAGGACTTCCACATCCGCCGGGCGGTCGCGCTGTGCCGGGCCGCGGGCGTGGACGCGTACGGGGTCGGGGTGGCCGAGGTGCACGACGCGACCTGGTACTACGGCGGCGCGCGCGAGGTCTTCGCGTCGGGAAAGGCGGCGCTGGACGCGGTCTTCAAGCCGGAGCCGCGGTTCCTGGGGCCGAAGGAGGAGGGGGTGTCGCGGGCCCTGGCCGCTCTGACAGACTGACGCCGCTGTCGGCATATGCCGATTAGTCATATAGCGATCCGTCTCGTTCGGCAGGGGTGTGGAACCGTGGCTGTTGTGGATCTGAGCGGCAAGGTCGTCGTCGTCACCGGTGGGGCCCGAGGCCTCGGCGCGGCGGCCGCGCAGGCCGTCGTGGACGGCGGGGGCAGGGTGCTGATCACCGACGTCCTGGAGGCGGAGGGCGCGGAGACGGCCGCGAAGCTCGGCGGCGCCGCGCGCTTCGTGCGGCACGACGTGACCAGCGAATCCGACTGGGAGGCGGCGCTGGGCCACGCGGTCGCCGAGTTCGGCCGGATCGACGGCCTGGTCAACAACGCCGGGATCTCCACCGGCCAGTTCCTGGAACACGAGAGCGTCGAGCACTTCCGCAGGGTCGTCGAGATCAATTTGGTCGGCGTCTTCATCGGCATCAAGACCGCGATCCCGCTGCTGCGCGCGAACGGCGGCGGCTCGATCGTCAACATCTCCTCCGCCGCCGGCCTCACCGGCCTCGCGCTGACCGCCGGATACGGCGCCTCGAAGTGGGGCGTGCGCGGCCTGTCGAAGATCGGCGCGGTCGAGCTCGCCGAGGCCGGGATCCGCGTCAACTCCGTGCACCCCGGCATGACGCTGACCCCGATGACCGCCCCGATCGGCATCCGGGCCGGCGAGGGCAACTACCCGGGCACCCCCCTCGGCCGCGTCGGCCTCCCCGAGGAGATCGCCGCCGCGATCGCCTTCCTCCTCTCGGACGCCGCCGGATACATGACCGGCGCCGAGCTCGCGGTGGACGGCGGCTGGACGGCAGGCCTGACCGTCCAGTACCTCACCGGCCGGCAGGGCCCGCGCTGAGGGGCTCGTACAAGAGGCGTAACCGGGGGTGGCGGTCCGCGTAACACCCGCGTCGCATCGTGAACCGCATGCACACTCCGGGAGCCGCACCGGCAGACACCGCCTCCTCCGCCGTCACCGCCACGCACTGCCCGTACTGCGCCCTGCAGTGCGGGATGAACCTCCGCCCCGAACCGGGCGGAGCGGGCGTGGTGGTGGAGGAGCGCGCGGACTTCCCCGTGAACCGGGGCGCGCTGTGCGGCAAGGGCCGCACCGCTCCCGCCGTGCTCTCCTCCCGGGTGCGCCTGACCCAGCCGCTCGTCCGCACCCACGCCGGGCAGCTGGAACCGGCCACCTGGGAGGAGGCCCTCGACGCCGTCGCCGAGGGCCTCGCCCGCACCCGGCGGTCGTCCGGGGCGGACGCGGTCGGGGTGTTCGGCGGAGGCGGGCTGACGAACGAGAAGGCGTACGCCCTCGGGAAGTTCGCCCGGGTCGCGCTGGGGACCTCGCAGATCGACTACAACGGCCGGTTCTGCATGTCCTCGGCCGCCGCCGCGCACCAGCGGGCCTTCGGGCTCGACCGGGGGCTGCCCTTCCCGCTGGAGGACATCCCCCGGACCGGCTGCGTCATCCTCGTCGGCTCCAACCCCGCCGAGACCATGCCGCCCGCCCTGCGCTTCTTCCGGGAACTCAGGGAGAACGGCGGCACGCTGATCGTGGTGGACCCGCGCCGCACGCGGACCGCCGAACAGGCCGACCTGCACCTGGCCCCGCGCCCCGGCACGGACCTGGCGCTGGCGCTCGGCCTGCTCCACCTGGTGGTGGCCGGGGGGCACACGGACGAGGAGTTCATCGCCGGGCGCACCACCGGCTGGGAAGAGGCCCGAGCGGCCGCCATGGCGCACTGGCCGGAGCTGGTCGAGCGCATCACCGGCGTGCCGGTGCCCAAGCTCCGCGAAGCGGTCGCCCTGTTCTGCGAGCCCTCCTCCGCCATGGTGCTCACCGCGCGCGGACCCGAGCAGCACTCCAAGGGCACCGACACCGTCGGCGCCTGGATCAACCTGTGCCTGGCCACCGGCCGGGCCGGCCGCCCGCTCTCCGGCTACGGATGCCTCACCGGCCAGGGCAACGGCCAGGGCGGCCGCGAGCACGGCCAGAAGGCCGACCAGCTCCCCGGCTACCGCAAGCTCACCGACCCCGCGGCGCGGGCGCACGTCGCCGGCGTCTGGGGCATCGACCCCGACGCGCTCCCCGGCCCGGGCCGCAGCGCCTACGAACTCCTCGACGCCTTGGGCTCCGAGGTGAAGGCCCTGCTCCTGATGGGCTCCAACCCGGTGGTGTCGGCCCCCCGCGCCGCCCACGTCGAGGAGCGCATCCGCTCCCTGGACTTCCTCGCGGTCGCGGACGTGGTCCTGTCCGAGACGGCCGCCCTGGCGGACGTGGTCCTCCCGGTCACCCAGTGGGCGGAGGAGACCGGCACCACCACCAATCTGGAGGGCAGGGTCCTGCTCCGCCGCCGGGCGCTGACCCCGCCGCCGGGCGTCCGCTCCGACCTGGAGGTCCTGCACGGCCTGGCGTCCCGGCTGGGCATGCCGAAGGCCTTCCCGACCGCGCCCGAGGAGGTCTTCGAAGAGCTGCGCCGCGCCTCGGCGGGCGGCCCGGCGGACTACTCGGGCATCACGTACGCCCGCATCGAGGCCGAGCAGGGCGTCTTCTGGCCCTGCCCGGCGGACTCCGGGGCCGGGCAGGGAGCCCCGGGGGAGCCCCACCCCGGCACCCCGCGCCTCTTCCTCGACCGGTTCGCCACCGAGGACGGACGGGCCCGCTTCGTGCCCGTCACCCACCGCGACGCCGCCGAGATGCCGGACGCGCAGTACCCGCTGCTGCTCACCACCGGCCGGGTGGTCGCCCAGTACCAGTCGGGCGCGCAGACCCGCCGGGTGGCGGAGCTCAACGAAGCCGCCCCCGGCCCCTTCGTGGAACTCCACCCCCGCCTCGCGGCGCGCCTCGGCGCCGTCGACGGGGCCCTCCTGGCCGTCACCTCCCGGCGCGGCCGCGCGGTCGCCCCGGCCCGGATCACGGACACCATCCGGGCGGACACGGTCTTCATGCCCTTCCACTGGCCGGGCGAGGGCCGCGCCAACACCCTGACCAACCCGGCGCTGGACCCCACCTCCCGGATGCCGGAGTTCAAGGTCTGCGCGGTCCGGGTGGAGCCGGTCTAGGCATGCCCGCCCGCCGCGAAGGTGGGCGCGAGCGCCTCGACCAGGCGCTCGACGAAGGCTGCCTCGCCGGCCCGGGCCAGGTGCGGGTACTCCGTCTCGAAGTGCGGCCATTCCGTGCCCGGGATCGAGCCGGCGTTCAGGCGAGCAGGACGGCGTCGTAGAGGTCCTTGCCCTGCGGATGCGCGTCGCTGATGATCCACAGCAGTTTCCAGGCCGGCGAGAGCGCGGGCGAGGCGGCCAGGACCACGGCCCCGCAGCCGAGGTCGCCCGGCTCGCCGGGCCGCCGCCCAGGCGGCCGTCCGCGCGGGATCCGCGAAGACCGGATCGCCGGCCCGGTAGGCGCGCGGCCAGTGCTTCAGGGAGGGGTCGAAGATCGCCTGCTGCCGTACGTCGCGACCCCCCACCGGACGCAGCGTCCGCGCGCAGCGCCGGCACCAGTCGGACATGCGTCCGATCCGCATCGGGGTTCTCGTCAGGGGGTAACCATGGGTCACGCGCCGGACTCAGAAAGTGCTCGCACGCCCCTCGTGGCAGCGATGTGCCGTACGCCACACTGAGATCCGGTGCCCCCGTCCTCGGAGCCCTGTGGAGGTCGCCCCCGTGCAGACCCAGAGCTTGACCGTCAGCGTCAGTCCGCCCGGAGGCGCCGCAGCCGACGCCGAAGCGGCCGCGGCCGAAGAGCCCGAGGCCGAGGCCGACGCCGTGGACGAGGAGGAGGAGCCCGAGGCTCCGGAGCGGGTCGAGCACGTGCCCACGCAGCGCAAGCGCGCCGGCGAAGGCTCCGCCGGGGCCGGTCCGTCCGCCGACCTCTTCCGGCAGTACCTGCGCGAGATAGGCAGGATCCCGCTGCTCACCGCCGTCGAGGAAGTCGAGCTCGCGCGGCGCGTGGAGGCGGGGCTCTTCGCGGAGGAGAAGCTCGCCAGCGGCGCCGTGCTCGACCTGCAGCTCACGCTCGACCTGGACAAGCTCGTCGTCATGGGGCGCATGGCCAAGCGCCGCCTCATCGAGTCGAACCTGCGGCTCGTCGTCTCCGTCGCCAAGCGCTACGTCGGCCGCGGACTGACCATGCTCGACCTGGTCCAGGAGGGGAACCTCGGACTGATCCGGGCCGTCGAGAAGTTCGACTACGCCCGCGGCTACAAGTTCTCCACCTACGCCACCTGGTGGATCCGCCAGGCGATGTCCAGGGCGCTGGCCGACCAGGCCCGGACCATCCGCGTACCCGTCCACGTCGTCGAGCTGATCAACCGCGTCGTCCGCGTCCAGCGCCGCATGCTCCAGGAGCGCGGGTACGAGCCCACCGCCGAAGAGGTCGCCGTCCACCTGGAGTTGACCCCCGAGCGGGTCCTGGAGGTGCTGCGCCTCGCGCAGGAGCCGGTCTCGCTGCACGCACCCGTGGGCGAGGAGGACGACGTCGCGCTCGGCGACCTCATCGAGGACGGCGACGCCGCCTCGCCCGTGGAGTCGGCCGCGTTCTTCCTGCTCCGCGAGCACCTGGAAGCGGTGCTCTCCACCCTCGGGGAGCGGGAGCGCAAGGTCGTACAGCTGCGCTACGGGCTCGCCGACGGGCGGCCGCGCACCCTCGAGGAGATCGGGCGGATCTTCGGGGTGACCCGCGAGCGGATCCGGCAGATCGAGTCCAAGACGCTGAACAAGCTGCGCGACCACGCCTTCGCCGACCAGCTGCGCGGATATCTGGACTGAGCACGGGAAGGGGCGCCCCGAAGGGCGCCCCTCCCGACACCGGCCGCGCCGGGCCCCAGGTCGTCGTCTAGTCGACCTCCGCCACCGCCTGCGCGAACTGCGCCGCGTACAGCCGCGCGTACGCGCCGTCCGAGGACAGCAGCTCCTCGTGCGTGCCCTGCTCCACGATCGAGCCGCTCTCCATCACCAGGATCAGGTCGGCGTCGCGGATCGTGGACAGCCGGTGCGCGATCACGAAGGACGTCCGGCCGTGCGCGAGGCGCGCCATCGCCTTCTGGATCAGCACCTCGGTGCGGGTGTCCACCGAGCTCGTCGCCTCGTCGAGGACCAGGATCACCGGGTCGGACAGGAACGCCCGCGCGATGGTGATCAGCTGCTTCTCGCCCGCGCTGACGCCCGCGCCCTCGTCGTCCAGCACCGTGTCGTAGCCGTCGGGCAGGGTGCGGACGAACCGGTCCGCGTGCGCCGCCCGCGCGGCCTCCTCGATCTCGGCGCGCGTGACCTCGCGCGAGGCGCCGTAGGCGATGTTCTCCGCGATGGTGCCGCCGAACAGCCAGGTGTCCTGGAGCACCATGCCGATGCCGCCGCGCAGTTCCTCGCGGGTCATCTTCGCGATGTCCACCCCGTCGAGGCCGATCTCGCCGCCCGTGACCTCGTAGAACCGCATGAGCAGGTTGACCAGCGTGGTCTTGCCGGCGCCGGTCGGGCCGACGATCGCGACCGTCTGGCCGGGGTCGACGCTGAGCGAGAGGTTCTCGATCAGCGGCTTGTCCGGCTCGTAGCGGAAGGCGACCTTGTCGAAGGTGACCTGCCCGAGCAGGGTCTCCGGACGCTCCGGAACCTCGGCGTCCGGCTCCTGCTCGGGCGCGTCCAGCAGCTCGTAGACCCGCTCCGCCGACGCGACACCGGACTGCACCAGGTTCGCCATGGAGGCGACCTGCGTCAGCGGCATCGAGAACTGGCGCGAGTACTGGATGAACGCCTGGACGTCACCGATCGACAGGGTGCCCGAGGCCACCCGCAGGCCGCCGACGACCGCGACGAGCACGTAGTTGATGTTCGAGATGAACAGCATCACCGGCTGCATGATCCCGCTGACCAGCTGCGCCTTGAACGAGGCCCTGTACAGCGCCTCGTTCTGCTCGGCGAACAGGGCCGCGGACTCCTTCTGCCGGCCGAAGACCTTGACCAGCGTGTGGCCCGAGTACATCTCCTCGACGTGCGCGTTCAGGGCGCCGGTGGACTTCCACTGCGCCACGAACTGCGGCTGCGACTTCTTGCCGATCTTCGCGGCGACGTACGCCGAGACCGGGATGGTCACCAGTGCGACCAGCGCCAGCAGCGGAGAGATCCAGAACATCATCGCCAGCACGCCGACGATCGTCAGGATCGAGTTGAGCAGCTGGCCCATCGTCTGCTGGAGCGTCTGCCCGATGTTGTCGATGTCGTTCGTGGCCCGGCTCAGCACCTCGCCGCGCTTCTGCTGGTCGAAGTACGACAGCGGCAGCCGCGACAGCTTCGCCTGCAACTGCTCGCGCATCCGGTACACGGCGGCGTTCATGATGTGGTTCGACAGCCGGGTGGCCACCAGCATCAGCAGGCCGGCGAGCGTGAAGACGCCCAGCGCCCACAGAGCCACCGCCCCGACCGCGCCGAAGTCGATGCCCTTGCCCGGGGTGAAGGCGGTGCCGGACAGCATGTCCGCCATCCCGCCCTGACCCTTGGCGCGCATCGCCGCCAGGGCCTGCTCCTTGGTGGCGCCGGGCGGCATCTCCTGCCCGGCCTCCCGGCCGACGATCCCCGCGAACACGAGGTCGGTGGCCTTGCCGAGGATCTTCGGACCGGTCACCGAGGCGGCGACACTGGCCACCACCGCCAGGACCATGCCCCACAGCTTGGCCCGGTCGCGCGCCAGCTCGCGCAGCAGCCGGTTGCCCGAGCCCTTGAAGTCCATGGTCCGCGTCGTGGGCGGACCCATCATCATCCGTCCTCCGGGCCCGCTCATGCGGCCTCCGCCTCCGTCAGCTGGGAGAGCACGATCTCCCGGTAGGTCTCGTTGCCGGCCATCAGCTCGTGGTGGCGCCCCTCGCCCACCACCTGCCCCTCGTCGAGGACGATGATCCGGTCGGCGTCGCGGATCGTGGAGACCCGCTGGGCGACGATGACCACGGTCGCGTCCTCGGTCTCGCGGGCGAGCGCCGCGCGCAGCGCCGCGTCCGTCGCGTAGTCCAGGGCCGAGAAGGAGTCGTCGAACAGGTAGATCTCCGGGCGCTGCACGAGCGTGCGCGCGATCGCGAGCCGCTGGCGCTGTCCGCCGGAGACATTGGTGCCGCCCTGGGCGATGGGCGCGTCGAGCCCGCCCTCCAGCTCGGACACGAAGCCCTTGGCCTGCGCCACCTCCAGCGCGTGCCACAGCTCTTCGTCGGTGGCGTCCGGCCGCCCGTAGCGCAGGTTGGTGGCGACCGTCCCGGAGAACAGGTACGGCTTCTGCGGGACCATGCCGACCGTCCTGGCGAGCAGGTCCGGGTCGAGGCCGCGCACGTCCTCGCCGTCGACGAGCACCTCGCCGCCGGTCGCGTCGAACAGCCGGGGGACCAGGCCCAGCAGCGTGGACTTGCCGCTGCCGGTGGAGCCGATCACCGCGGTGGTCTCGCCGGGGCGGGCCACCAGGTCCACCCCGCGCAGGACCGGGGCCTCGGCGCCCGGGTAGCGGAAGTCGGCGCCGCGCAGTTCGAGGCGGCCGTGGCGGTCGAGCTCGAGGACGGGCTCGGCGGGCGGGACCACGCTGGAGTCGGTGTCCAGGACCTCCTGGACGCGCTCGGCGCAGACTTCGGCGCGCGGCACCATCATGAACATGAAGGTGGCCATCATCACGGCCATGACGATCTGCATCAGGTAGGCGAGGAAGGCCGTCAGCTGGCCGATCTCCATGCCGCCGCTGTCGATGCGCATCGCGCCGAACCAGATGACGGCGACGCTGGAGATGTTCACGACGACTATGACGGTCGGGAACATCAGCGCGAGCAGCTTGCCGGCGGCCAGCGAGACGCCGGTGAGGTCGGCGTTGGCCTCGCGGAAACGCTCCTTCTCGTAGTCGTCGCGGACGAAGGCGCGGATCACCCGGTTGCCGGTGATCTGCTCGCGCAGGACCCGGTTCACGGTGTCCAGGCGCGTCTGCATAGCGCGGAACAGCGGACGCGTCTTCAGGACGATCGCGCCGACCGACAGACCGAGCACGGGAACCACCGCGAGCAGTACGCCCGACAGCTTCACGTCCAGCGACAGCGCCATGAAGATGCCGCCGACGCACATGATCGGAGCCGAGACCATCAGGGTGAAGGTCATCAGCACGAGCATCTGGATCTGCTGCACGTCGTTGGTCGTACGGGTGATCAGCGACGGGGCGCCGAAGTGGCCGAGCTCGCGCGCCGAGAAGCTCTGCACGCGGTCGAAGACGGCGGCGCGGACGTCGCGGCCGAGGGCCGCCGCGGTGCGGGCGCCGAAGTAGACGGCGCCGACGTTGCAGACGAGCTGGACCAGCGAGACGCCGAGCATCAGCGCGCCGAAGCGCAGGATGTAGCCCGTGTCGCCGTTGACGACACCGTTGTCGATGATGTCGGCGTTCAGCGTGGGCAGGTAGAGGCTCGCGCTGGTCTGCAGCAGCTGCAGCAGGACCAGCACGGCGATCGGTTTCCGGTACGGACCGAGGTGGGTCCGCAGAAGTCGTATGAGCACGCGCAGGCTCCGGTCGGCATGATCGAGGGGGTTCACCCCATCTTCGGCCACCCCGTGGCCCGATCCCCACCGCTTTTCGCAAAGCCCGGTCAAAAGGAGTACGTCCGTTCCCCGGCGTCCCGAGCCCCAGGACCCCCGCCGGCCGCGCCGACCGCGAGCATCGGGAGGAGCATGGGAGACGGGGGGTTCTCGGGACGGACCGGCTGTGGAGGGACCCATGACGGCAACCACACGGGAGCAGACCCCCGTCGCCTTCGAGGGCAACGGCGCCGAGCTGCGCCTGCAGGAGATCGGCGGAGGCTACACCGTCGCGTTCGGACGGTTCGACAAGGGCGTGGACATGACCCCGGCGTTCAAGGGCCTGCCGGACGACCTGTGCACGTGCCCGCACTATGCCTATGTGCTCAAGGGCAAGATCAAGATGCACACGAAGGACGGGGACACGGTCTACTCGGCCGGGGAGGCCTGCTACTGGGCGCCCGGACACGCCCCGGAGGCCCTTGAGGACACCGAGTACCTCGACTTCTCGCCGACGGAGGAGTTCCGGGCGGTGGTCGACCACGTGAAGGCCCGGTTGGGCTGATCTCCCGAAACGCGCCGGTGGGCCGGCGGCCGGCGCCGCTTCCCCGAGACCGCTCAGAACGCTCCGGGGTGGATCTGCTCCCGGGTCGCGATGTACTGCTGGCGCACGCCCTGCCAGGCCGGGTACTCCTCGTCCGGCTCGAAGACCTGGGCCGCCGGCGCCGGCCACACCGGCGGGGTGTGCGCAGCGAGTGTGCCCTGTGCCACGCCGAGCGCCCACGCCGCCTGCCGGGCAGCGCCCAGCGCCGCGTAGTCCGCCGGCGCCGGTACGACGATCTGCGTGCCGAACAGCCCCGGCGCGAAGGCCTGTACGGCGGGCAGCTCGGCCGCCGCGCCGAGCAGGAACACCCGGCGGATCTCCACCCCGCGGCTGCGCAGCACGTCGAGGGCGTCCACCAGTCCGCAGAGCATGCCCTCGAAGGCGGCCCGCGCCAGGTGTTCCGGCTTCATGGAGTCGCGCCGCAGCCCGGACAGGGTTCCGGCGGTGTGCGGCAGGTTCGGCGTCCGCTCGCCCTCCAGGTACGGCAGGAGTACGAGTCCGTGCGCGCCCGGGGTCGACTTCAGGGAGAGCGTGCTCAGCCCCTCCAGATCGGTGCCCAGCAGCTCGGCGGTGCCGCGCAGGGCCCGTACCGCGTTGGAGGTGTTGACCACCGGCAGGTGCATGCCGGTGGCGTCGGCGAGCGAGGTGATCAGCCCGCCCGGCTCCGACAGCGCCTCGCGGTGCACCGCCATCACCGACCCGGACGCGCCGAGCGAGACCACCGCGTCGCCCGGGCCCATGCCCAGCCCGAGCGCGGCGGCCATGGTCTCGCCGGTCCCGGCGGAGATCAGCAGCCCCTCGGGGGTGGTGCCGGCGGCGTCGGCCGGGCCGAGCACCTCGGGCAGCAGCGCCCGGTGCCCGAGCGCGAGCTCGACCAGGTCGGGGCGGTAGGTGCCGGTGGCCGCCGACCAGTAGCCGGTGCCGGAGGCGCCGCCCCGGTCGGTGGTCCGCCGGGCCGGGCGGCCCAGCAGCTGCCACACGAGCCAGTCGTGCGGGGACATCAGTACGGCGATCCGCCGGGCCGCGTCCGGCTCGGCGCGGGCCAGCCAGGCGAGCTTCGCCAGCGGCTGTGCCGAATGGGGGACGGAGCCGACGGCCTCGGACCAGGCCTGCCGGCCGCCGAGCGACTCGATCAGGTCGGCGGCGGCGACCTGGCCGCGCTTGTCGTTGCCGACCAGAGCGGGGCGCACCAGGGCGCCCTGCGCGTCCAGCGGCAGCAGGCCGTGCTGCTGGGCGGAGACGCCGATGGCCTGCACCCCTTCGAGGAGCCCGCCGCCGGCGGCCTCGCCGAGCGAGAGCAGCCAAGCCTGTGGATCCGTCTCGTGAGGCAGGGCCTCGCCGGTGGGCTGCGGATGGGGGGCGTACCCCTGGCGCAGCACGGCGCCCGTCTCGGTGTCGCAGACGACGATGCGAGTGAAGGTGGAAGAGCTGTCCAGCCCGGCGACTATCCCCATGCGGAGAATTCTGCCGCACGTCTGAGCGAACTCGTCCGCCCCGGACCGCGCGGAGCCCTCGCGGGTCCCGCGCGGCGACCGGCCGCGGCGGCGTCCGGGTGAACCGTCAGGTGTTGCTGGTGCCCCAGTCGTCCTCGCCCGAGCCGCCGCCGCCGACCCGGGCGCGCAGGCCCCGTACCCGCCCGGCCAGGGCGTCCGGCACGGCGTCGCCGACCTTGTCGCTCACCGCGGCGAAGGCCTTGCCGGCGAACTCGCGCCCGCTCTGACCGGCGCTTTCGGCGGCGTTGCGCACGGCGGGGTTCTGCGCGAGCTCGCGCGCGGACTTCTTCAACTGTTCATAACGCTCGCGCCCGGCCCGGGTTCCGAGCACGTACCCGAGGGCCAGTCCGACCGCGAACGTGACCTTGTACCGCATGCCTGCCACCCTTCGTCGTGTGGTGCCCGGCCCGCTGGCGATACCGATTGGCGGAGCACCCCCCTGCTTGCGCTAATCTATGACTCGCAACGGGCACTCGCCCCCCGGCCAGGCCGGAGGTGGGCTGTTCGGTGCAACGCAGCAATCCCCTGTAGCTCAATTGGCAGAGCAGCCGACTGTTAATCGGCAGGTTACTGGTTCGAGTCCAGTCGGGGGAGCGCGGTCCCCTGTAGCTCAATTGGCAGAGCAGCCGACTGTTAATCGGCAGGTTACTGGTTCGAGTCCAGTCGGGGGAGCAAGAGAGAACGAGGACCCCGTGTGGGTCCTTTTTCTTTTTATTGCCCTGCGTGCGGAACCGGCCAGCGCCCGGCGCGGTCTCTCTGGGCAGGCGAAGCCGATCATGCGAGGCATCCGAGGCAGGAGATCGTATGAGCGGCTATGCTGCGGCAGACGGCGCGCACACATGTACGCGCCACGCCGTGAAGGGGCGGTAGCTCAGCCGGTTAGAGCAGCGGACTCATAATCCGTCGGCCGTGGGTTCGAGTCCCACCCGCCCCACTGCGAGCCGCAGGTGAAGAAACGATCTCACCTGCGGCTTTGGCGTTTCCGGGGTCTGTCGCGCCATCAGGCGAGCTGAGCTCAAGCCTTTGGCTGGGAACCACCTGGGAACGCGGGTCGGCCGTCTCGGGCTGATCGCGGCGACGGCGCGGCACGAGTGAGGCGGCCTTCTCGGCGGCGTCGCGCCCGACTCCACCCAGCAGGTGCGAATACAGGTCCGTGGTGATCGTCACCGTGGAGTGCCCGAGGCGCTTCGACACGATCGCCATGTCGACCCCGGCGGCGAGCATCAGCGACGCCTGTCCGTGCCGCAGGTCGTGCAGCCGTACCCGCCGCAGCCGCCGGCGCTCCCCGGCGGGCAGGTGCGCGTCGTCCTCGAACCGGACGGCGTCGATCAGGCCGCCGAAGAGCTTGGAGACGTGATCCGGGCGCAGGGCGTCGCCGTCGTCATGGGCGAACACGAGCCCGTGGTCCCGGTACGCCAACTTCCACTTGCGGCGCTCGTCCTCCTGCCGCAGCTTGTGACTCAGGAGCGCACCGACGGTCAGCTCGTCGAGGTCGATGATCCGATCTTCGCCGCTCGCCGTCTTGGGCCGGGAGAACATCAGACCGATGTGTCCCCCTTCGCAGTACGGACACGCCACGGGCGGCATGTCCCGCTTCTTGAGCCCGGACACCTGCACGATCTGCTGCCGCACGACGATCACCCGCCGGGCGAAGTCGACGTCGTCCCATCGGAGCCCGCACGCCTCACCGCGGCGCAGGCCCGTTCCGGCGATCACCTCGAAGAGGGCGCCGAGGCGGTGCGTGCCGATGTGGTCGAGGAAGGCGCCGAGCTCGGCCGGCTCCCACGGGATGACCTTGGGGCGCTGAGAGGTTGGCAGCTCGACGTTCTTCGCCATGTTGAAGGTGATGAGCTGCTGCTTCACCGCGGTCGTCAGGGCGCTGCGCAGCGTCGCGTGAATGCGGCGAACGGTCGCCGTCTTCCGCTTCCCGTCGTTGACCTCGGCGAGCAGCTTGTCGACGTGCGAGGGCCGCAGGTCGCGCAGGCGTATGCGGCCGAGGTGCGGCACGAGGTAGTCGTCGATGTGGTGCCGGTACGAGCGGAGCGTCGTCGGGCGCCGGCCCGCCCGCTCCTTGAGCTCCATCCACTTCTTGAGCCACTGCTCGACGGTCTGCCCGTCGTCGTGGGTGTAGCTGCCCTCACTGATCCGGGCGAGGACCGTGCTCAGCTCGCGCTCGGCCTCATCGGCCGTGGCGAACCCGCCCTTCTTGAGCTGCTGCCGCTTGCCGTCCCTCTCGATCCCGGTGTCGGCGGCGTAGTACCAGGAACCGTGTGCCTTCTTGCAGTTCTTGCGCCGGCCCTTGGCGTCGTACTGCGCCGGGCACTGGCACCGCTTGAACACGTGGCCTTTCAATCTGCCTCCTTGACTGCTGGGTCGTATGGGAAGCGATGGTGAACCCATCGAGGGAGCGGAGGGGGCATCAGCCCGTCTTCGCGTAGGACTGCCCTGATCTCTTCAAGGCGCTCAACGATTCCTTCTAGGGCGGCGTCCGTGGCCTCCGCGGCGCGGAGAAGTGCGTCACGTAGCTCCGCGTCGCTGTCGGCCACTCGCGCGGCCCGTTTCCTGTCCTCGTCCGCGATCTGCTGATGTCGCAGCAGTGTGGCGATGGCCTGCGCATGCTCGCGGTATCGGAACATCCCATATGGCGTGTCTTCGAAGTCGTCGGCGTCTTGATCAGTGACGGCCCAGTCGGCACCGGTCCTGCCCGCCGCCTCGCCAGTGATCCACTGAGCTGCCTCGAAGGCGTGCGCCTGGACTCCTGGAAGTGGCTCGACGGTCTCCTCGTATCCCACGGGGACGACCAGCGCGACGGGCGGTACGCGCAGGGCTTGCGAGATGACCATGAGTTCGGCAACGGAAAGGGTCGGTCGCCGACCGCTCTCGAAGTTGGCCAGCACGGATCGCGCGATGGGCATGCCGAGTTCGGCGCAGCGGTCCGCGAGCTGCTGCGCGCTCATTCCGCGTACTTGGCGGAAGCGCCGGACCTCAGTGGCCATCGTGCGGGCCAGTCGAGCAGGCCATTCCTCTTGTGTCATGGAAGCACAGTATTCAAGTTGATTGACACTGTCCAGCATTGAGGTGCATTCTGTGCTCACCTGTCACCAAAACCGAAGAGGTAGTGACTCAGTGACACAGTCCAGCATGACCCGATCGGATCTCCTGGCTCTCCCGCCCGCGGTCGACCTCGTAACGGCAGGTCGCGCGCTTGGCCTGGGGCGGAGCAAGTTCTACCAACTGGCCCAGCGCGGCGAGATGCCCGTACGGACGCTGCGTCTGGGTAGCGCCTACCGCGTGGTCACGGCCGAACTGCTCGAACTCCTCGGCGTTCAGCCGGAATAGGCGGGCCCCGGCCGGTGCGCTAACACCGAGCCGAGGCCCCGAAGCCCCTCAGCACTGCCCAGCTCTGAACAGTCACGGCGAGCGCGAGGTCTCTCACCACCTTGCGCCGCCAGTAAGGAAGCTTCATGTTCCAGGCTACTGAGCGCGCGCGTCGCTCGTTGCCGTACCTGCCCACCGGACGCCGGTCCGGGGCCGCCCGATGAACGAGACCGACACGGCACGGCGGGTCGAGCAGGTGCTCGACCTCGCCAGCCACGGCATGCACGTATTTCCCCTCCGCCCCGACGACAAGCGGCCCGCCGTGAAGGAGTGGCAGCAGCGGGCCACGACCGAGAAGGACGCGATCGTACGGGCGTGGTCGCACGGACCGTATGGCGTCGGCATCGCCTGCGGTCCCTCCGGTCTCGTCGTGGTCGACCTCGACACGGCCAAGGGCGACACCCCGCCTGACGAGTGGACCCTGCCCGGGATCACCGACGGCGCCGATGTTCTCGCCGAGCTGCATGCCCGCCACGGGGCTCGGTGGCCGTTCGGCACCACCCCGGCGGTTCGCACCGCATCGGGCGGCCAGCACCTCTACTACCGGGCGCCGGTCGACGGCGAGATCCGCAACAGCGCCGGCCGCCTCGGGTGGAAGATCGACGTACGTGCGGTCGGAGGGTACGTCGTCGCCCCGCCCTCAACCGCGAACGGCGCCCCGTACCGATGGCTGACCGGCCTCGACGCCGAGGTCCTCGCCTTGCCCGATTGGCTCGGCGAGCTCGCCGCCCCGGCGACGCCCGAGCCAGTGCACGCGGTAGTGCTGCCGCTGACCCCGCCGCGCACCACCCGCCCGGGGTACGCCGCCGCCGCGCTGCGCGCCGAGGCCGACGCCGTCCGCACGGCCGCCCCCGGAACCCGGAACGACACCCTGCACCGGGCCGCGTTCAAGCTCGGCACACTCGCCGGCCGCGGTGACCTCACCCCCGCCGAGATCGTCGACGAGCTGCTCGCCGCGGCAGCAGCCAACGGCCTCGGCCCGACGGAAACGGAGAAGACCATCACCTCGGGCCTGCGCTCGGGAATGCACCACCCGCGAGGGGCCGCCGTATGACCGCCCCGACCGCGCGTGAGCGCATTCTCGCTGCCGTCCCGGCCCAACCGAGCGAGGCCGCCATGACCGACCGCACCACATGGCAGCGCGTCGACCTCGGCCCCGTGCTCGACGGCACCCACAGCGCGCCGCAGCCGACCATCGGCCGCCGTGACGACGGCGCCGGTCTCTTCTACCCCGGTCGCCTGCACAGCATCTTCGCCGAGCCCGAAGCCATGAAGACATGGCTTGCACTCACCGTAGCGACCGCCGAACTCGCCCTCGGAAACGCCGTGATGTACCTCGACTTCGAGGACGAGGAAGGCGGCATCGTCTCGCGCCTGCTCGCCCTCGGAGCCCCGGCCGCCGCCATCGCCGAACGCTTCCACTACTTCCGCCCCGACGGGCCGCTCGGCGACGCAGGCCGCGCCGCTCTGGCCCCCTACCTCACCAGCCCGACCACCTTCGCCGTCATCGATGGCGTCACCGAAGCGATGGGCCTCTTTGGTCTCAAGCCGAAGGACGACACGGACGTCGCCGGCTTCTGGCGCATCCTGCCCCGATGGCTCGCCGAGCAGGGCCCGGCCGTGCTGCTGCTCGACCACGTCAACAAGGACCGCGAGAGCCGGGGCCGCTGGGCGACCGGCTCGCAGCACAAGCTCTCCGGACTCAACGGGTGCGCCTTCGTACTGGAGAACATCACGCCCCTTGCCCCCGGGCAGACGGGCAAATCCCGTGTACGCGTTGCCAAGGACCGCCCCGGACAGGTCCGCAAGAACGCTCTGCCGGGCAGCAACGGGGCGCTTCACTGGTTCGCCGACTTCATCGTCGAGTCCCAGCTCGACGGCTCGGCGCTCGTGAGTCTGCCGGCGCCCGTGCAGCGTGACGGGCCGTTCCGGCCGACGGCGCTCATGAAGCGGGTGTCAGACGCTCTCGCCACCGCGAGGGAGCCGCTCAGCGTGCGCGGTGTCCTCGACCGTGTGTCCGGCAAGCAGGATGCCGTACGCCGAGCGCTCGCCCTGCTTGTCGACGAGGGGTACGTGAGCGTCACGCCCGGCGCCCGAAACGCGCAGCTTCACGAGTCGAAGCGCCCGTTTACCGATTCCACCGACTGACCGTACGACCGTGTCCCACCGTGGCCGACCACTTCCCCGGCCACGGTGGCCCCGACCGTATGACCGTGTCCCAGTGTCCCTATAGGGGACACGGTCAAACGGGCCACACTCACGGCCCGCACTCACCCTCGGGACACGCTCAGCGTCTCCCCGATCACCAGATGC
The DNA here is from genome assembly GCF_003287935.1 of Streptomyces sp. ICC1. Classification (GTDB taxonomy): domain Bacteria; phylum Actinomycetota; class Actinomycetes; order Streptomycetales; family Streptomycetaceae; genus Streptomyces; species Streptomyces tritrimontium. Next base: position 204,773 of record NZ_CP030287.1, on the reverse strand, counting down.
CCGGATGTCGCCTCCTCCGGTCTCCCTGCCGTCGCGGGGAACGCCCACCCACGCCTCATTACGTCCTCACGCGCGCGTGAGGAGAGAAGGACCCCGAGATGACCAGTAAGAATCGCCCCGCCGCTGTGGTCGCCCTGGCCCGCGGCAACACGGCCGAGCAGGCCGCCCGCGAGGCCGGCGTCTCCGGCCGCACCATCCGCCGTTGGATGGAGGACCCCGGGTTCGGTCGACAGGTAACGGCGACTCGAACCGAGCTGCTACAGCTCGCAGTCGGGCAGCTCGCCGCCGCCTCGACCAAGGCCGTGGCCACCCTCGTCGATGCGCTCGACAACGAGAAGGGGCAGGCCCGCGTGCAGGCTGCCCGTGTGTTGCTCGACGCCGTCCTTGCCCTGCGCGAGTCCCTCGACCTCGAACAGCGCCTCGCCGCCCTCGAAGCAGCCGGGGGTGACGCGCGCTGATGGCCCGTAGGAAGAACAAGCTCGCCGACCGCCTCGCCCGCCTCGAAGACGCGTCCCGCGAGAGCATGTGGCAGCTCACCCTCGAAGACGGCACCACCGCCGCTCTGCCCGTGCTCACCGTCATGGACGCGCTCGCCGAGCTGTTCGGCTTCCCCGTCGACGGGGACCAGGAAGATGACGAGCGGTCGCCGGGGCCGCCCCGACTGACGTTGACCCGCGAGATACGGCTGCTCGCTCGCGTGGCCGAGGGCTCAGAGACGTCGATGCTCGGCCGTACCGTCGTAGCGCTTGCCAAAGAGGCCGTTCGGGAGAGTGGCGAATGAACACCCTCGACCGTTCCCAGCGCGTTCCCAACCCCCTCACGACCTGCGCTGATGATGCCCGTAGCGGATACCAAATCCGTCGGTTCGATGACTCGGATCGGGTACGACTGGGCAGTTCGATGCTCCGGCCAGACGGATCGGTGATCGTTCCGCCCGTGCTCGCGAGTGAGGTCGTTCGCATCCTCTCGGCTCACCTCGACGAACGGGTGCGCACAGATGGAGGCGAGCTCTCGGCCGGAGCGCGACGACTCCTCGTCGCACTACAGGCCGGCGCCGAGCACGCGACCGCAGAGTCCGTACGGCCTGCCGCTACCGGAAGCACCCTGGCGGACCCTGACACGGTCGAGGTGACCGTGATCGAGGCGGCGGCGCTCATGGAGTGCTCGCCGCGCTGGATTCGGTCCCTGATCGAAGCCGGGCGCCTGCCCGCCCGGCGGGCCGGCGAGCGTTTGTGGCTCGTCGACCGCACAGCCCTCGACCACTACCGCCAAGGAGGAACCGCCCTATGACCGCCGCAGACGTCGACCGCTCACAGTGGGAGGACATCACGCCTGACGATCGCAAGATTCCTTGGAAGCGGATCACCGCCCCGGAAGCCCGTTCGGGCCCCGTCAGCACTCACCCCGTTCTCGCAGATCGGGGCTTTGTCCACACCGCGCCGTGGTGGGTCGACGGCACTCTCTACACGGACAACGTCCGCTGGTTCGGACATGTTCGGGAGCAGGCGCAGCAGAGCGGCCAGCACCTCGCCGTCGAGGAAGCCCCGGACGGCCCGCCAGTCGAGCACCGCGCTCAGGTCGACGCCATGCGCCGGTATGCCGAGCTGCACACCCTGCGCCCTGCTCGCCCTCTGCCGTGCGACGAGCAGGGGCAGCCCTTGCTCGTCCGCTTCTACTGACCAGCCCCGCCGCCGAAGGACCCCACACCATGACCAGCCTCACCGGCCCGAGCATCATCGACGCACAGCTCTCCCTCGCCGCCGTCCGGCGTGCCCGCGAAACGGACCTCACCGCACTACGTCGCCGCCTCGACGACGGGATCAGCCAGGCCCGCACCTTCCGCGACCCCGACCTCACCGACGAGGCGAACGCCCGTCGCCGGACGGAAATGGAACGTGCCGCCCGCGAGCGCGCAGGCACTGAACTGGACGGCATTGAGCGCACGACCAAGGCGGCAGCCGACCAGATCCGCGCATACGCCGAACGCACCTCGACGCCGACCGAGCGCGACGCAACCGAGCAGCTCCTCGCCGAGACCCGCCGGGGACGCGCGTGGGACCGCACCCGAGCCCTGCTCGACGCCGGCCGCAGCGCTGCCGATGTGATCGGCTCGGCAGACGTCGACACCCTGCGCGCTCTGCGCGTCGAACTCCCGTTGTACCTCGCTGCCAGGAGCCCCAAGCCCGAAGGCTTGGCCGGCCTCGACTGGACCGAACCGGACCCGGCCCCCGTGCTGCGCACGGTCGACCGGGCCCTCGTTGACCGCCTGCCCAAGGACCAGAGCGCGGCCCTGCGCATCCGCCTCGACCTCGACCAGGCCGAGCCCGGCCTGCGGGAAACCGTCGCCGGTCTGCGGCGCCAGGTCGACGGCTCAGCCGACGGCGGCGACGGTCTGCGCAGTGCCATCGCTGCCCGCTTTGCCGACCAAGAAGCGGCACAGCTCGATGCGTAGCTGACGGAGTGCGCCCTACAGCACAGCCCCGCCAACCAGCGGGGCTGTGCGTATGGGAGAACGTCAGGCCCAGTCGGCCGACGGCTGGGCCACGTCCCATCCGCCGATGTGAGGCTGGGGAGCGTGCTTGGCGGCGCCGGGCGGCAGCGCGGCGAGGCAGGCGGCCGAGCAGGCGTTGACGAGCAGCGGCAGGACGTCGGTGGCGACCACGAGCGAGATCCACCGCTGGTGAAGCTCTGATCCCTCCACCGGCCGGTCACAGACACTGCACGCACTGATGGCTGTCGTGCCCCACCGCTTCGGGTCCAGCGCAGCGAGGTGACCGCCGGATTGAGAATCGCCCGTCGTCCGCAGCCGGGGAAAGGGCGGGCGCAGCTTGAAGTTACCGAACAGCGAGCGGGTGCTGACCGTGCTCCGCACCAGCTTCGAGCAGCGGGTGATCTCGTACGGGAACCAGTGCAGCCGGTGGGAGGTGTACGGGCTGAACTCCTCCAGGCTGCTCATAGCGCCGATTTCCGGGGGAATCCGCACCAGGTTGCTGCCATAGAGCCTCAGATGCTTGACCGCGGTCAGCCGGCCGATGCTCGCGGGCAGCGTGATGACGTCTCGCCGCTCTTGCGGGCTGAGCTCGACGAGCGGGTTGAATTCCTCCCTGCCGTCCGCGACCGCCTCTTCGACGAGCCCGAGAAGACGCAGCCAACCCGCCGAGGACGTGTCCTGCTGCTCGCCGTGAAACCCGACCCGGGCGCGCGGGTGCACCCTGTACTGATCGAAGCAGGTGCAACGTTCCCGGTGGAGGGGCTGACCATCCGGCCCGATTCCTTCGGGCCATCGGTTCGCGAACAGGCGGGGCTCGGGGGGTGTGGCATCCATACGATCAAGATAGGAACCCGGCAGGACGATCGCACTGGGTTTCGGTACTAAGCGCTGTGCACATCCTGGCTGCTGCGATGCCTGGACCATGCTCGGGCGGCAGCGATCAGCGGGGCGCGGTGCGGCGCCGGGTCGGCAGCGGCGCGGCTCTCCCAGACGCCACAGAGGGTGGCGGCGAAGGTGGCGACGGCCGAGGGCTCTGCGGAGTAGTAGGCGGGCACCGCTCGGGCAAGGGCTTCGGCTTGCTCCGCGGTGTGGCCGGCGTGAATGAAGCGAGGGATGGCGAACGCTGTGTCTGCCCACGCCGGGCCGGGACAGGCCAGGGCCCAGTCCAGTACGCGGATTCCGTTCGCGGTGGCCAGCATGTTCAGCGGTGACACATCGGAGTGGACGAGGGCACGGCCTTCGAGGTCGGTGCAGCGGTCGTCAGGGAAGAACCCGGCCCAGCGAGTGTGCAGCGGCTTCTTGCGGACCTGCTCCGGCCACGACGCCTCGGACATCGTGGTGAGAGTGCCGAGGTAGGGGCCGAGGTCGGATGAGCCGGGGCTGAGGTCCGGGTGCGGGCCGACGAGGTACTCGTACCCGGTGAGCAGCCACCCGCCGGCGTCGACCTGCCAGAGCACGCGGGCGGCGAGCGGTGCGACTCGGGTCACGCGCGCCTCGTAGTCGTACATCCACGCTGTGGGCTCGTCGCTGCGGGTGCCCTTGACGAAGACCGGCCCGGCGGCGGTGTGGAGGGTGCAGGCGAGACGGGCCATGACGCCGGTCTCGGCGGTCTCGGCGTGCTCAACGGGGCCGGTGTAGGTCTCGACGGCGCTACGGGCCTCGGGTGGGAGTTCAAGCCATGCGGTGCGGTCCACCCGCTTACTCCTCGTGCAGAACGGAAGCCGGTCCCCGGCTCGGCCACAGAGTGGCACAAGCCGAGGACCGGCCGCAGGCGGTACGTCAGGCGTACTTGGGGCTGTTGTGGCAGTTGGCGTGGCACTGCGAGCAGTCGGCGAGGTCCAGCTCGGGCCAGAACTCCATGTCGATCACGAAGCCGGACGCGACGATCGCGTCGACCGTCCGGGCGCGCAGGGCCTTGCCGCCGCCGTGTTCCTCCTTGTCGAGGAACCCGGGCTGGTGGTGGACGAACTTGCCGATCGTCCCCGAGCAGAAGTCCTGGTACGCCTGCGTGTGCAGCAGGAAGGCGTGCCAGAAGTCATCGACGAGCGGCGACGGGCTGAGCGGGGTGTCGCTGTACGCGCCCGCCGCGAGGAAGGCGATCATCTGCCCGACGCCGCGGTCGGCCTTGTCATCGGTCAGCTCGGGGAACTTGGCCTGCATGTTGGACACGAGCGTCGCGCGCAGCTTGGCGCCGATCAGATTCCGCGCGTCGGTCGCGGGACGCTCCTGGATTACGGTCACGGTCCTTGCCTCCTTGGTCAGTGGTGCATGGGACGTGCTGTGAAGCGCCTCGGCCGGCGCGACTGGGGACGGTGCCTACCGAGGCGTGCCCCGCCCGCCCGGGTCTTGTCGGGTCATCCGAGCGGGCGGGGAGATCAGAGCGCCGGGAATCCGGCGTCGGGGATGGCCATGGCCGACAGTGCGTCGCGGTGCCCGAGCTCAGCGGTGGTCATGGTGGCGAGCGCAGCGAATCCTGCGGCGGTGCCCAGCACCCATATCCAGCTCAGGAAGCGGCCCACCGGATCGCCGGATGCGGCCCCGCGCTGCGTAGCATGGCGCGCGGTCATGCTGCGTTCTCTTGTGCCTGCTCGCGCTGGGAGATGAGTCGCTCGAACTGGATCGCGTACAACTCGACCTGGTCCGGGGTGAGGACGAGCAGGGACTCGGCCGTACCGCCGTCGTCGTAGTGGACCAGGACCGGCAGCGCGCTCTGCTGGGCCCGGTGGTCGTACACGGCGTCGCGCCGCATCGGGGTCACGTACGTGGCCTGCGCCGGGACGGGGCGCAGGGTAGTTCCGTCAGCCGGCGCCGACCACTCGTCGCCACCGCCCGGCGGACGCAGGTGGTAGGTGCTGGCGCCCACTCTGGGCAGCGTCACGATGACGCCGATTCGCCCGTCCTTGGCGGTGTCGCGGGCGAGGTCGCCGAGTCGTGGGTAGAACGGTCCGGCCGTCCCTAACTCGCCACCCTGTGAAGGGAGATGGGGTGTTGGTCGTCCTGTCATGCCTCAGAAGTTAGGGGCGGGTCAGGGGCCCAATATGAATCGGAGGAATACCGCCCTCATCCGTCCAGGTGGAAGCGGTCTGACATACGGCGCAGCTTTTCGCGGGTGGCGATCCGCTCGGCGTAGACAATGCCTCGGAGGGTCGACCGGGCGATCGGATGGTTCCGTACGAGCTGGGGGGCGATCCGCTCCGCGGTCTCCAGCTCCGCGAGCGCGCGGTCACGGTTGCCGTCCCACAGCCACGCGCGGGCGAGGTCCATGTGGTGATGGCCCTGACGGGAGTTGGGTAGAGCGGCGACGAGCTCGGGGGCCGTGCGGCGGTTTATGGCGAGGGCCTTGGTCTGCTCGCCGGTCTCCAGGGCGACGCTGATCGCGTGGATCTGTACGTTGCCCGGGGAGAAGGTGACCGAGTGACGGTCGTAGATCGGCGGGTTGTGCTGGCCGGTCATCCTGCGGGCGGCGTCGCGGGCGTGGTTGATCCGCTCATCGGCCTCGACCGGTCGGCCGGCACGGGCCGCGGCGACGGCGGCGCGCAGGTGGAGCGTGCCCCACATCCGTAGGGCGAGGGGCTCGCCGAGCTCGTATTCGCGCTGCACGCTGGCGATGGCCTTGTCGGACAGGGTGAGCGAGTCGTCCCAATCTGCCGTGGCCCACATGTCCCAGACGCGCATCCAGTCGGCGAGCGCGGGCATGACGGGGTCGGCCGAGAGACGGGCGGCCCATGCGGCGCGTTCGGCCGCCATTGCGACGAGCTCGGGGTGCCCGAGGGCGTGCGCGGCGGTGTGGGCGAACTTGCACGCCACGGCGTAGATCGCGAACGCTTCCTCGCGCTCGTGGCCGGTCGCGGCCTCGGCCAGGGCGCGGGCCTCGCGGAGGAGGTCGGGGAGGGTGGCGAGGATCGCCGTGTTGGCCGCCGCATCTCGCAGGCGGTGCAGGCGGGTCATGTCCCGCCACAGCTCACCGGACGCGCGCGGGGCGCCGTCGAAGATCGGCGCGAGGTCGTAGCGGCGCAGCTCGCGCAGGATGGATGCGGCTGAGACCTGCCACTGATTCTCGGCGGGGCTACTCGCGTACGGCCGGCCGATCAGGTCATTGGGATGCACGTGCAGCTCGGCGGCCACGAGGTTCAGCAGCCCGACCCGGTCCAGCTCGATCAGGCCGCGCTCCATCTTGGACACCCAGCCCTGTGTCTTCCCCAGGGCGGCAGCGAGGTCAGCCTGTGGCATCCCAAGTCGCAGCCGTGCCCGCCGTACGCGACGGCCGATCTCTTCTGCTTCCTCCAACATCCGGGCGCCTCCATCTGTTGTGATCTATCAGACTCCGCTTGCTAGCAACGTACCCATGAGCGGGCTGACTTGGGCGAAGCTGGATTTGGTCATGACTGCCGGGCGCTGGCTTGTGAGCCCGGCGCCCGGTCGAGTGCACAACACTGGGGGCTATTTGTGGCCTGCCGCCCTTAGGAGGACAGGGACGAAGCTGGGGCCCTTGGCGATCTTGTCGAAGGAACTTTCTGTTGCTACGGAAAACGCGTCGCGTTCCCTGATCAGCAAGTAGAGAAGACTGAAGAGGGAGTCCTCGTCTGAGTGGGATTCCTGTTCGCTCAATTTTCGTAGTTGCTGGGGATTGTGTACGGCAGACCCGAGTAGTTCGGCTGCGCTGAGCATGGCCAGGTGAAACCGAAGGTCGGTGCGCTCGGATGGGTGGACATCATTCGCGAGAAATTCGTCTACGACGCGCTGCTGGCGGGCGAGCCACAGATATACAGGCAGCGGTGTTGTCGTGGAAAAATACTTCCTATAGTTGCTCGGGCTCTTGAGTAGACTGGACGGCCGTGAACGTGCGCTATGGGGTTCACTGAACCCCATAGCTGCCAGTGCTTGAGCAAGCAGAGGAATTCCGATAATTCGATTCGCCGGTTTCCCAAGGTTGCGGTAGTAATTCTTGCGGCGGTCGTAGAACCAGTCATGTTCGAGGAAGAAGGCTTCGATCTTTCGTTGATTGTCGTCCGTCGCGTGCAGAGAAGCATCGTGGACTTTGGTCTGCCTGTTTGTTGCACGGATTACTTTGTCCCGTTCCTCCATGTTGTTTGTTTTTAGGATTCGAACCTGGATGAGGCCGCTGAAGGAAGGGTGATTAGGTTCCTGATGTTGCAAGTCGCGCAGTGCTTCATGAACCGTGTGAGAGGTCTGTAGGCCGTTGACGATCTGGACATCATCCAGCGAGAAGACCTTCCCCCCTACGGTCCAGGCTCGTGAACATGTGATGGTTACTCCGTTGTTGAGCCACCAGAACTGTGGAGCGGAGTGGTCTAGGAGAGAGTCCCTAATTTCGCGGTTAACCTCGACGCCGCCCTCGTAGTCGCGCACGTTCCAGTCGAAAATGTGGCGGCGGAGAGCCCCTTCCTCGTCGCTGATGAAGCCGAGGTAGTCCCTCAGTGTTACGAGCGCAATATGGCTCGCTCCGTGGGTGATGCTTTCAGTGTATGGAAGTTCCAGTGTGTACGACCGTACTTGGTTTGATCGCTGCCACAGTTCTGATGCGCCAATGAATTCAACTTTTCCGACCCCTCCAGTGAATTTCGCGGCAAAAGCGCTCTCCAGGTCGCGCGCCTTCTTCTCGACTTTAGAATTCACGTCGGAGACTTCCCCGCGGCTTACGTACGAGAATCGGACTTCGACTTGTGGGTTTCGAGTGGCTATCGTTGTGAGTGTTCGTCGGAATCGCGAAACATTAGTTACGAGCTCAGCCCCGTACAGTTCTAGGAGGTCTTCCTCGGTCTCCTCCAGGTCCAAAAGGCGCCGGGTAGAAGAAGCGGCGAGGTCGATCGCCGTTTCCGTGAAGGACTTTTCGCGTTTGGCTTGAACAAGCCAGAGCAGGAGACGCGACCCCCGCGGGACATCGGCTGGTGGAGGGGTCTCGTCTTCTTCTGCGAGCAGCCGCTCGTTGAGGAAGACGAACACCCCGTCGATCGCGCCGTCCCCGCCGCCCCCGATCACCCCGGCTTGAATCTCCTCAAGGGAGAGGTCTCCTGTTGTGACTGCTTGCTCGCACGCGAAGACCTCGAAGATCTTGTCTGCGAGCAGCGGTGACACTGCTGCCCGTTGCTTGAGTACCTGATCAATCAGTACGAGGTCATTACTCGCCACTACGCAGCTCCTCACGCCCGAATCGCAGAGGGCAACTGCTCTGCGGAGGATGCACTTTGGGTGCATACCCGTCCATCATGCCGATGGTTTGGACGCGAGGGGCGCGTAGTCCGACTATTGCTTGGTCACCTTGCCGCTGGCGCGACTGTTGATCTTGTTAGCAACCCGGCCGGCGTGAGCCTTGACTGGTCAGGCGGGTCGGGTGGCGTGAGTGCCCTGGGAACCCGATGGGAACGGACGCGCCTGAAGGTGGTGTCAGTGATCGTCACGTTGAGGCGGTGAGCGTGGTCCCTGACCGGCCGGAAGGGCAGAGTTGATCACCCGGCGGCATCCTCCGGGCCGTCCTCGATCGGACTCATAATCCGTCGGCCGTGGGTTCGAGTCCCACCCGCCCCACCATGGCAGGTTAGAAGAAACCTTCTGACCTGCGAAAACACCTCTTTCGCGGCCGTGGGAGCCCTGCGCCGGTGTGGCGAATGTGAGGCGAAGGCTGCATCACGTGCACCTCGAAGGCCCCTGAGCTGGGGCTTTGCCCGTTCAGGCGTGGGACGGGTGGTCATCGGTCCCACGGCTGTCGTCCCGGCGCAGCTATGCCCAAGGCGTCTCTGTCCGGGAGCGCCCTTTGAGCCGCTTGCCCACCTCGCGCCGCGCGGCCGGTTCCGAACCCGCCAGCCCAGTACTGCCTCAGCCACAACCCACGCCTGACCCCGAGGTGCCGAGTCCGGTTGATGGCAGGCGCCTTCGCGCCGACGATGACTTCCTCGTGTGTCGTAGGAGCAGGGGTCACTTGTAGGAGCCACGATGCTCCGGCGCCGAACGGGGGCTCTACGCCAGAGTTGGTCTGGTGCTGCACGTCTTCTGCTGCCGATCACCTCCGTGCGCGTAGGGATGAGCTGGTGGTGAGCACGAGAGGCGTTCGGCCGAACTTCCCGGACCGAGCGCCTCTCGCGTCTGCTATTGGTGGGTCACTACGGGGAGTACGGCAGGTTGGCCATCGTCACCGTCGGGATGCTCCAGCGCTGGGCAGGAGTGCCGTTGCAGGTGACGAGCATGAGGGTGGTTCCCCAGGTTTGGCTTGCCCAGGGGTCGTCCAGGCACATGCTGGACTGCGGGTTGTAGAGGGTGCCGTCAGCGCGGGGGAGCCACTGCTGGCCGCCCTCGCCCTTGCAACTCGAGAAGACGACCGGGGTACCGGACGCCGTCTGGTTGCCGTTGGCCGAGACGCACTGCCCGTTGATGGCGATGCTGCCGTTCGCGTTGATGTCGAACTGCTGGGCGGGCGACCCGTTGCATCCCCAGATTGCGAGGCGCTGGCCGTCAGCGGTGTTGTTGTTCGGGGCGTCCATGCAGATGTCCGGCGATGCGGCGAAGCGGATCGGGACTTTGGCCGCCGATACAGCGGGCACGTAGTCCTGGTGGACGGACAGGTTCGCGATGCTGCCGCTCAGCCAGTTCGCCGCCTTGCTCTGGTATTTTTCGCGGCCGAGCACGAGCTGGCCGCTGGGTTCGGGGCTGGTGCTCGCCGCGTGGTGGCCGCTGGAGGCAAGGGTGCCGTTGACGTAGAGGCTCATCGCGCCTGTCGTGGCGTTGTAGGTGGCGGTGAGCTGGGTCCACTTGACCTTGTCGACGGCGTTCGCCGGAGTGACGGAGCTGTTGAAGTCGTAGGGCCAGCCGTCATCGTCGCCCTTGGCGATGGCGAAGCGCCAGTCCTTGCCGTCGGACCAGAGCTTAAAGCTGCTCGCGTGTGCCAGGTCCTGGCTGACGATGGTGTTGTCCGCGGCCCCGTTCACCTTCGCCCAGGTGCTGACGGTGAAGGACTTCCGGGTGTCGACGACCTTGGAGGGGCCGGTGACCACCGAGTGGTCAGTGCCGTCGAAGGCACCGACCTGACGGTTCTGGCCGCCCAGACTGTCCGTGGGATACGTGACGTCCTGGGTTGTCGTGGTGTTGGCGACGCCCCCGGCGTTCATCGCCGGAATCGCGTTCGCATTGCCGTCGAGACGCCATTCGATCGTCGGCGCCCGTCCGCTCGCGCGCACCTGGTACTCGCCGTCGAGGCCGGTCACCATACGGATGCCCGCGACAGGTGCGTTCGTCGTACCTGCCCAGGAGTGAAGTGTGCCGGTGGAGTCCTGTGCCCAGAAGTCCGGGACGCCGTCGTCGTTCAGGTCGCCGTCGGAGCCCACTCGCGGATAGGTGGCGGCTTTGAGGTTCGCACCGATCCGGGTGGTCGGCTGCTTGGCCAGGCCGGTCACCACGAGAGTGAGGTCACGGTCTTCGGGGTCGTCGGGGTTCACGCTGCGCGAGGCAGTCGTCATCGCGTACTGGAAGACGTCCCCCGTGCTCCGGTCGCGGACCCAGAGGGCTGGTGCGGCGTCAGCGGTGGCACCGATCCGCAGGGCGTTCCCGGGAACGATCAGGTCCTTCCCGTCCCAGGGGATGCCGGCGTCGACCAGGGTGGGCACGGCCAGCTGCTGGTTGGACTGCATCGGGTAGAACCAGAGTTTGCCCGCTTCCACGGAGAGCAGTCCGGTGGCGTTCGTGACATCGCCATCAGGCGTGCGGCGGGTGGTCTTGGCCGGGCCTGTCATGGTGATCTGGCTCGAGTACTTCCAGGTCTTGCTCGTGTACCCGGCACAGGACGGGGTGTACGTCGTCACGAAGCAGATGGGCTTGTCGATCGGCTCCTTAGCGCCCAGGTTGTAGGTGCCGGGGTTGGCCAGGTTGTTGTCGTAGGCGAAGAGCGTCTCGCCTCCGATGGCACCGATGGCCGCCGGGTCCTGGTGGACGAAAAGGTCGTCCGCATTGAGGCCCGGATTGCGGGAGCCGCGGTGGGAGACCCGGTAGTCCTTCCAGGTCGTGCCGGCGCTCGTTTCCGGCCCCTGGAGGGCGCTGGCGGTGGTGCGACTGGGGATCATGCTGGCGGCGGTGCCGTCGCTGGCGCGGCCGTACGCGATGAGGTTGCCCTTGTCGTCCGGGAGCAGGATGTCGGGGCGGCCGTCGCCGCTGGTGTCCCCAAAGGCGGCCGGGCCGGGCTTCCAGGGAACGTAGAAGGCGTAGGACATGGTTTGCGAGGCGTTGCCGGCTTCGTCGAGGACGCGCGCGTAGACGATGTTGGTGCCCCAGTGCGTGGGCTTGACGCTGATGCCCGTGAGGCTCTCGGCGTCACATTTTCGGGTCACGTCGGTGAGCTGCGGGTTGAAGCCGAACTCGATACAGGCCAGGCCCGACTTGCGCAGAACCGTACCGGGGCTTGCGCCGGAGGGGACGACCGGGCTGGCGTCAGAGGCGACGACAGGGATGATGCCGGTGTCGCCGAGGCCGAGCTTGGTGACCCGGCCGTCACCCGACGGTGGGAACTGCTTGGCCAGGTCGGTCGCCGGTTCGAACTTCATGACCGGCGGGGTGAGGTCCACTGCGAAGTGGCAGGTGGTGCTGGCGGGACCGCGGAGGAGACCGTCGTCGCCGCGGGTGGCCCAGGCGTAGTTGTGGCCGTCCTTCAGAGTGCCGTAGGGCGTTGTGTACCGTGCCTCGCTGCCCGTTCCCACGAAGCCGGACCAGCCCTGATCGGCGGTCCCTGGGTCGGTCATGTCGAAGAGGTCCACCCATTCGGTGAGCTGACTCTGGTTGGGGCTCTTGACGGTGGAAGCGAGGGTGACGTTGCTTGTTGTGATCCACCCGTACTGTGCCTCGGCCACGGTGCCGCAGGCCTGCGTATCACCGGCCACGACGCGGCGCGGGGCCGGGACGGTGCGCGGGTTCTCCGGGGGCAGGGGCGGGAAGTCGTACTGCGTGCTCAGGGTCGCGTTGTACGAGAAGCGCTTGAAGCCGATCTTGTCGCCGGTGCCTTCCGGTCCGCGCAGGGCGAAGGCGAGCGGTTTGCCGGTGTCGCGGATCGCGTCGCGCATCGCACCCGTGACGTTGAAGTCCACGGGGACGTCGCCGTAGCAGTCGGAGCTGTTGCCGTTGCCGGGAACGTTCTGGGCGCCGATCCACTCCCGGATCTCGTGCTTATCCCAGGACACCGAGCTGTCGAACTCCCGGGCCCGGTAGACATCCACGGAGTACTTGTTCGTGCACGACCAGTCCGCGGAGATGTACTGGCTCACGCGCAGGGTGGCTGAGTTGATGGTCGCGCCGGCGTATCCGTTGACGGCGAACTCGTACAGGGAGCGCTCGATGCCCTTCGCGGTCTCCCAACCCTGGTAGCCGACGCCCGGGTGGTCACGGTCGGTCGAGCCGGTGCGGTCGAAGTTGCCCGTGCCGGGCCAGGCGGAGCCGACCCAGGCGTGGTGCTGCTTGCCCCGGGCATCGGGAGACCAGGACGGGTCCACGTAGATCGGGTAGCTGGTGTTGTTGCCGTCGAGCAGGTCCGGACTCGGCGCGAGCGCGATGGCTCCGGAGGCCTCAGCACCGGAGCCGGTCACTTCGGCGCGGGTGACGGGAATGGTTGCCACGCTGGCCCCGATGCCAGGCCCCTGAGCACTGCTCAGAACAGGCTTGGGGCCGGAGGGCCCCGCCGATACCTCGACGGCGTCGAGGGCCGCAAACTTGGCACCTCCATTGCTGGGCTGGCGCGGTTCCTTGGCGGACCACATGAGCGGAGCCGGCGCCCGGAAGGCGGCACCGTCACCGCCATCGGCTGTGAGGCCGCCGTCCTCACTCTTCGAGAGAGTCAGGCCCTTGGTGGTGGTGGGGAAGACCAGGTTGTGCACGGCCGGGTTCGCGGCCGCGGCTGGGGTCCGGAGGATCACGACCGTGGTGTAGCCGCCCCACTTGGTGGCGTTCACCTGAAGGTCGGTGTCGGGAGCGACGTTCTGGAACAGCGCGCCGTTGCCGGTGAGCACCGGCTTGGACAGGGCGCCCGGGAAGGGCGAGGACACCGACAGTTGCTTGCCCTCCTCGGTGGTCATGGTGGCCAGGGGACCCGTACCGCCACCGGAGACGGTCAGCCCGGAACTCGACGCCTTCGGCACGACTGTGCCGTCCGCCCCCACGATCAGCGCGTCGTCCAAGGTCAGCCACTTGCCCTGTGTGCTCTTCGTGCGCTCCGGCAACAGGCTCTGCTCGGTACGCAGCTTGCCTTCCGGAGTCACGACGGTTGTGGCGTACTCCGTGGTGAGCTCGGGCACAGGAACGTCCTTGCCGGTCCGCACCGCCTCGACCCGAGCCTTCTCGGCAGGGCCGACAGGGGCCGGTACCGAGGGGGAATCCCCGGCCGCCCCCGAGCCGGGCTGCGAGGTCGCCGCTTGCGCGGCGTGGGGCGCCGACAGCAGCAGAGCCGCGAAAAGGGCCAACGCCACGGTGGCTGATATCGGTCGGTGTGATCCCTGACGCGCCTGGCTCGGGAACGATGAGTTCGACAAGGTTCGCGGGCCGGGCCTTGGTTTGTTGGTCACGTCTTTACGCCCCCCATTGCGTGTGTGTCTCCATGCAATTTCGCACAGAGATCTGAGGAACTCTGACAGGAAGAAACGCACTCAGCAATGTGCGATCTGCGGTTTCTTGCCCTTATGTCGGATGTGACCGTCAAATCGTGCGGTGATCTTGAGCACGCACGTTGACTGACCAGCCAGATTGGCCCGAACCGGCCTGGCGGAATGCCGGATGCACCGGCTACGCCGAGGCGCGACGCGGTGTCAGGGATGTACGCGCATGGATCGGAACTCGCTTTATGTGCAAGCGTGTTGATCTAATGGGGTGGCAGACCCTCATGCCCAACCGCGCCGAGTCGCGGGAGACGCTTGCGGATGGAGCCCGTACGGCAGGACATTCACCCGCGCAGCCGCCCTTGCGTGAGTCCAGGGGTCTGGGTGAGTCCACAGCTCCGCATGTGGCAGGATCCCCCCCCGGAATCTGGCAGCTATGCCGACGGCGATACTCTCGTGCGACTTGTGGAGCATGCAGTTTTCACGGCCGCCCCACCCGCTCACACCAAGCTCCACGGGTTCAGGTGGGGACCGGATCGCCTTGCCGGGCTCACGCTTCTCCATCACGCCCAGGGTGCAGAAGGGGGCGAGATCGGCCGGCAGGGCTGCGAAAGTGCAGCGACCTGGCCTAGGGATTTTCAGCCAGAAAGCCGTGACCCGCTCCCGCGTGATGTGAAACACTTTCAGATCTCAAGATTTTGTCGACTCTAGAGCATATTTGCAGGTAAATTCCCTGCGATTGAGTCGTTGATCATCAGGGATCACGGCCATCTTGGCCAACTCCGGGGGGAGTTACGATGCCAGTCCTTGGCATGCGTAGAAATAATCAAAAATATCGGACACGAGCCACCTTTCCGATTGTTCTTGCCCTGACGACATCCCTGCTCTCCGTGCCCATTGGGCAGGCAGCAGCAGCCGGGCCCGATTTCAGCAAGGCTTGGAAGCCCCCACACACGCCGCTCCCGAGAACCGCGTCGCTGAAGGTATCCCCGGCCCGTACGGCCGGAGAGGTCAAGCCTCCCTTTGCCGTTCCCGAGCGGCCGAAGCCGGGACAGGCTCTTGAGGCACGGCCGGCCCAGACCGGCACGGCGGATCTGGCGGCCGCTCGGCCCGGCGTTCCCGCCCGCGCAGGCGACCTGCCGGTGTGGGTAGCGGCCGCGGGTACGACGGACGCCGCAGGCGTCACCGTCACGGTCTTCCGCGGTGACTCGCGCTCCACGGCTGGGGCCGGAGTCCACGGCGAGCTGCTCACGCTCTCAGCCACGCGTCCGGGCGCCACGACAGGGTCCGTCCCCACTCGGGTCTCGCTCGACGTTGCCGCCCTCCAGGCGGCGACGGACGGACAGTTCACTTCCCGCGGCCGGTTGGTGGCCCTCCCCGCCTGCGCCGCTGTCACACCCGAGCGCGCCGAGTGCCGCGAGCGCACGCCCGTGGCCATGGACTACGACAAGGCCACCGGCCGTGTGAACGCCGACGTGGCCGTCCCGCTCCCGGGCCGCTCGGTGCTCGCGCCCTCGGCCAAGCAGTCCGGACAGTCTTCTGCGGCCTCGTCGGCCGCCGCGCCGCCCGCCGCGCCCGCGCAGGGCGTCGTACTTGCAGCGGAAACCGGCCCCTCGGGCGGTGGCGGCTCCTACACCGCCACATCGCTGGCCTCGTCGTCCGGGTGGGCCGCCGGCACGGCCGCCGGCGCAATGACTTACGGCTACCCGATCGAGACGCCGTCCACCCTGGGCGGCGTGACACCCAGCGTGGAGCTGGGCTACAACTCCGCCTCGGTGGACGGCCGTACGTCCGCCACGAACTCTCAGGCCTCTTGGGTAGGAGAGGGCTGGGACTTCAATCCCGGCTACATCGAACGCACATTCAAACCCTGCCACAAGAACGGCATCGACACCTCTGGTGACCTGTGCTGGGGCGGATTCAACGCCGTCATCTCCGCGGGTTCCCACAGCGGGCGGCTCGTCCGGGGTGACAACCAGGGCTCAGCCGGCGCCACCACCGACGCGGCCACCGGCACCTGGCGCCTGAGCGCGGACGACGGAAGCAAGGTCGAGTTCTTCTCCGACGCCGCCAACGGCGTTCCGGGCGGCACCTACGCGAAGATGACGGACAGCTCCGGCACCGCCTTCTACTTCGGCGTCAACCACCTGCCCGGCGGAGACAAGACCGACCCGGCCACCAACTCCGTCTCCAGCGTCCCGGTCTACTCTCCGAAGAGCGGCGACCCCTGCTACGACAGCGCCAAGGGCAAGGCCTCGTACTGTCAGATGTGGCAGCGCCTCTCCCTCGACTACATCGTCGACGCGAACGGCAACCTCACCACCTACACCTGGGCTCCCGAGACCAACTGGTACGAACGCGGCGGCGGCCAGAACGCCGGCACCGGCAGCCGCACGGAATACACCCGCGCCAACACCGTCCAGAAGATCGCCTACGGGCAGCGGCTGAGCGAGCAGATCGCCGCCAAGGGAACACTCGAGCCGGCGGCCCGTGTCACCTTCGGCACGGACGAACGCTGCGATCAGGCCGTCTGTGACGCGGCCAACCGCACCGCGGCCAACCAGACCCACTGGCCCGACGTCCCCATCGACCAGGAGTGCAAGAAGGCCGGCACCTGCACCAACTACAGCCCGACCTACTTCACAACCAAGCGGCTGGCCAACATCACCACCCAGGCCCGCATCAACAAGGCCTGGAAGGACATCGACTCCTACGCACTCAAGCACTCCTTCCCCTCCCCGTCGGACGCCACCAGCCAGAAGGTCCTGTGGCTCGACTCCGTACTGCGCACGGGCAAGGCCGAGACCCCGGCCGCAGCCCTGAAGCCCGTCACCTTCACGCCCGTCATGCTGCCCAACCGGGTCGACGGCACGGATCTGGTACCGGCACCGCCGATCATGAACCGCGCGCGGATCCAGCAGATCAAGACCGAGACCGGCGCCGTCCTCAACGTGGACTACAACCTGCCAGGATGCTCCCGCGTCAACAAGGTGATGCCGGCCGCCGAAGACAACAACACGATGGCCTGCTATCCGGTCCGGTGGTCCCCGCAGGGTTCGCTCGCGAACGCGGACCCGGTCCTGGACTGGTTCAACCACTACACGGTCAAGTCCGTCACCGAGAACGACACCACCACGGACGCGCCGCAGAAGCTCACCGCCTACACCTACGGTCCCGCTGCCTGGCACCGTGACGACAGTGAGTTCACCGAGTCCAAAGCGCGCACCTGGGGAGATTTCCGCGGCTTCACCACCGTGACCTCCACCGTCGGCAGCGGCACGGACGGCCCGCGCTCCCAGTCCCGTACCACGTACCGGACCGGCATGAACGGGGACAAGCGCAAGGACGGCACCACCCGCAGCGTCCACCTCACCGATGCTCTAGGCCGGGACGTCACCGACGACGCCTGGCTCAGCGGTGCGGCACTGCAGACCGAGACCTTCGACCAGGCGGGCGGCACCGTCACCGCACGCAGCGTGAACTCCGCGTCGGGCGAAGCGGAGACCGCGAGGCACATCGTCGGAGGTGGCCTGCCCGACCTGGTGGCCCGGTACAACGCCACCACGACCACGGCAATCGGCCAGGAGCGCAAGGCCGACGGCACCTGGAGTACCCAGACCACCACGACGCATACCGACAAAGACCACAACAATCGCGTCGAGACCGTACTCGACCAGGCGGACGGCCTGCCGGATCTGTGCACCCGCAACAAGTACGCGGTCGCACCGGACCCGCAGCGCACAGCCCTCGTCTCCGAGACGCTCACGGTCTCCGGAGCCAACGCCTGTAAGGCCACGCCGGACGCTACGAACACCGCGTCCGCCCAGCGGATCCTGTTCGACAACAAGCCGTACGGTGAGGCCGGGGCGACCGGTACGACGTCGGGCACCCAGACGCTGGACCACTACAACGCCGACGGAATCGCCTCTTACACCACCAGCTCCCTCCTCACGTCCGACGTCTACGGCCGCGGGACGACCGTGACCGACCCCCGCACCACCGACGCCCAGCACCCTGCGGGCTCCACCGCCAGCGTCACCTACACCCCGGCGGCGCCCGGCGAACTCCCGCAGAGCATCACCGTCTCCGCCCCCGCGCCCGGGGTATCCGGGGCCACATGGGACACGGTGAACACCTTCGGGACCCGCCGCAGCACCAGCCTCACCAGCACGGACCCCAACGGCAAGGTCACGACCCAGACCTATGACGCCCTCGGGCGCATGACGGCGGTCTGGCTGCCGGGCAGGTCACCGCAACTCAACCCCGACGCGGCGAACGTCACCTTCGCCTACGTGGTGTCCGACACGGCAGGTGTGCCGTCCACGCGCACGACCAGCACCCTGACCAGGGACGGCGGCACACCGGTCCGCACGAAGTCCATCGACCTGCTCGACAGCTTCGGCCGCACCCGCCAGACTCAGTCCACCTCGCCCAACCCCGAGTACACGGGCCGGCTCATCAGCGAGACCCGCTACGACTCCCAGGGCCGACCGGCCACGGTCAACGCCACCGCGTACAACGAAGATGCCGGCCCCTCCGGTACCCGAGTGGTGGCCGCGGACAGCACCATCGCCCAGCAGACCCGCACCTCCTACGACGGCCGAGGCCGAGCGATCGTGTCCGCCTCCTGGTCGAACGGCGTGGAGCAGTCCCGTACCACGACCAGCTATCCGGACGCGGGCCGTACCGACGTCGTGCCGCCCCAGGGCGGTTACCCGACCACACGTTCGCCGACATCCGCGGACGCGCCACAGAGCTCTGGCAATACAGCACGGCCACAGCCACCGGCAATCGCGCTGACGCGACCATCACGGCATACACCTACACACCCACCGGTTCCCCCGAGACCCGCAAGGACGCGGCAGGCAACACCTGGCGATACACCTACGACCTCCAGGGACGCCAGACCCAGTCCACCGACCCCGATTCCGGAACCAGCACGACCACGTACGACGGAGCCTCCCGGGTGGCGAGCACCACCGATGCCCGTGGCAAGAAGCTCGTCTCCACCTATGACCTGATCGGACGCAAGACCGGTCTCTACGCCGACTCCGTCACCGCGGACAAGCAGCTCGCGGGGTGGACCTTCGACTCCGTTGCCAAGGGCCAGCCGACCGCATCGATCAGGTACGCCGGAGGAAGCGGAGGCCAGGCTTACACGACGACGGTCAAGGGGTACGACGACGCCTACCGCGCCACGTCCTCCAGCATCACCATCCCCGGTCCCGAGGTGGGACAGGCGGCCGACGCCCCCTTCACCTACAACACCACAGCGGCGTACGACGCCCTGACGGGTCAGCTCACGAATTCCAGACTTCCCGCGCTGGGCGGCCTGCCGCTCGATAAACTCTCCTACTCGTACAACGACTACGGTCAGCTGTACAAATACGCCGGCGCGACCACGTACGACGTCCAGACCAAGTACGACGCCTACGGCAGGGTCCTCCGCTCCACGGTGAACCCCGACGCGACCCAGGTCGTGATCACAGCCGACTACGACCAAGCGACGGGACGTCTGCGCAAGCAGTTCCTGGACAAGCAGACCTCGCAGACCGGCGCGGTCCAGCAGACCGGGTACACCTACAACGACGCTGGCCGGATCACCTCCGTCACCACGATCCCGGACAACACCCCCACGGCCACCGACCGGCAGTGCTTCACCTACGACAGCCTCGGCCGGGTGACGACCGCCTGGACCGACACCGCGGGCATCACGGTCCCGCCCGCCGACCAGGGGCAGACCCAGGACCAAGGTCAGTGCACCAGCACCGCCCCCACTGCGGCGACGGTCGGCGGAAGCAACCCGTACTGGCAGGACTACACCTACGACATCACGGGCAACCGCAAGACATTCACCGACCACGACCTCACCGGCAACACCACGAAGGACACCATCACTACCCAGGCCTTCCCCGGCGCCGGAACGGCCAACAACGGGAACGGCCTCGGAGGCCCGCACGCGCTGACCAGCACCACCACCAAGACCGGCGCCTCGACCACGGCCGCCGGCAGCAACGGCTACGACGCCGTCGGCAACACGACCAGCATGTACACCTCGAAGACCGGCAACACAGGGCTGGTGTGGAACGCCGAAGGCAAGCTGGACAGCAACACCCCGCCCATCTCCATCACCGGCATCGGCGGCAAGTGCCTGGACATGCAGAGCGCAAGCTCCGCCAACAGCACACCTGTTCAGATCTACACCTGCAACGGAACCGGAGCACAGAAGTTCGCGCTGAGCGGATCCCTGCTCAAGGTATTCGACAAATGCCTCACCACCTCGGGCACCACAGCCGGCTCGACCGTCCTGCTCCAGCCCTGTGACGCCTCCGCATCCCAGACCTGGACCAAGCGCGCCGACGGCACCCTGTACAACGCCCAGTCAACACGTTGCCTGTCCGTACCCGGCAACGTCACCACCAACGGCACCGACGTCGTACTCGGCGACTGCGCCACCACCGTGCCCGCGGGCCAGAAGTGGACGGCCACCGACCAGACCACCTCGTACGTCTACGACGCGAGCGGTCTGCAACTCATCCAGCGCAACCCGGGCAAGACCATCATCCGGCTCGGCTCGGACCAGCTCACCTACGACACCGTCGCCAAAACCCTGACCGGTACCCGGTACTACCCGATCCCGGGCGGCCTGACCATGGTCCGCGAGGGCACGACGGTCATGTCGATCCAGCTCGCCGACCACCACGGCACCGGCCTGCTGTCCCTCGACTCGGGCACCCTCGCCGTCTCCCGACGCGCGTCGGACCCCTTCGGCAACCCCCGAGGCCCCCAGCCCGCACCCGGGGTCTGGGACGGAGACAAGGGCTTCGTCGGTGGCACCCAGGACGACAAGACGGGCCTGACGAACCTGGGCGCCCGCCAATACCAACCCTCAACAGGCCGCTTCATCACCACCGACCCGCTCCTCGTCGTCACCGATCCCCAGCAGTGGAACGGCTACGCATACAGCAACAACGACCCGGTCAACCTCTCCGACCCCTCCGGCCTGCGCCCCGATGGAACCTGCGGCGGCAATACAAGCACCTGCACGCCGAGCGATTCCCGCAGCGGTGCGACGGTCAACTACCACGAGTCGTGGCAGTACACGGGTAACGGCGGATGGCGCTGGCAGTCCTGGATCATCGATAAAAGCGAGACAGCTGCCAGGTCCGAACACTTCGTTCAGCCGTATCGAAGGTACGTTCACCCACGTCATCGCATGAAGGCGACCGGGAACACACTCGCCGGGGTAGCTCGATCTTTCATCGCCCCTGTTATTGACATGATGTCTCACACAGACCGTGGGGGAGAAGTCCACGACGGGGCGATGGGTCTCGCGGGTGTCGACACCGGGGGTGAGGAGTACGAGGACGGCAACAAACTAGGGTTTGTAATCGGACTCCTAAGCGGCCGCTCTGGGTTGAAAATCGGCCGCTTTGGGTTGAAAACCGGCCCACGTACGAAGCCACTCCCACCGTGCGTCCGCCATTCCTTCCTGCCCGGCACCAAAGTTCTCATGGCCGACGGATCTGACAAGAACATCGAGGACGTCGAAGTCGGAGATGTCGTTCTCGCAACAGACCCCGAAACCGGCGAGAACTACAAGAAGACCGTCCTTGATACGATCCTGACCAAAGACGACAAGGACTTCACCGAGCTCACTGTGGCCACGAAAGACGGCCCGCAGACAATCGTCGCCACAGACACCCACCCCTTCTGGGTCCCTGAACTCAAGGAATGGGTCGAGGCCGGCGACCTCAATGTGGGCACCTGGCTCCACTCCAGCACAGGCGACCGCGTCGAGATCATTGCACTCAACCGCTACACCAAACTCCAGCGCACCCACGACCTGACCGTCGACGACGTCCACACCTACTACGTACTCGCAGGTCGCGCACCGGTTCTCGTCCACAACACGACGGGTTGCGGACCGGACCTAGGAGCATCCTGGAAGGCTGCGAGCGACAGTAAGATCGTCGGTAGCAGCGGCTGTGAGGCATGTGCTGTGCACATTCAAGGAAGGCTTGGCGGAGGCGAAGTACTGGAAATTCTGCCGCAAATTCAAGGAAAGTATCCGACGTTGCCCTACAAGGGTAATGAGGGTGTTTGGTATAATCACTATGCCGTCGTCAAGGACGGCCGGGTCTTCGATAATTGGACCGGGCGGCATGGGGTACCAGAGGCGGATTACATGGCCCGCTTCTCCGACAGTGTCGGGGCCTTCCCGGTGGTGACGCGACGGGGTTCGCTCAAGCTCGACGGAAACGGGAACTATCAGTTCCATCCGGGGGGCGGTTAAGCCATTTGCCACCGATCAGGTAAAGATCTTGCTCGCGGAACACTCAGACGCGGAGTCGACCTTCCAGGGAGATCATCATTTCGAAGCTCGATTTGAACAACATCTACGACGTCTTGGAGAATCCTCGTATCAGGCTGGGTTTCATCAGGGATGGCGACACGCTGAGTGAGATTGCAAGCTTCCTTTCGGGGTATTTTCTTGCACTGCAGATCCATGGCATCGATGAGGGATTCGAGCTGGGGCAGGTCGGAGATTTTTCCGACTGGCTCAGTCGAACGTATGGGATCTCGCGCACAGGCGGTTGGATTTCAGCCGTCGATCAATTGACGAAGGAAGGTGAATCTTCGGTGGATTCATTTCTTCGGCTGCTGAAATCATTCCGCGAAGACTCGAAGGGCTCGTGATGAAATAGTTTCAGAGTGTGGAGGTTCGGGCTGTATTCCAGTCCGTGCTGGACGAGTCCGGGCGAGCACCCCAGCGCTCTGAAGCTATGTCGTGATTGTATTTCCACCTGCACGTCCAGGCTCCGCCCGATATTGACGGGTCGGAGTCTGGGCGTGTTCTGGAGCATCTTCTCGGCGTTCTGCACCGCCCGGGAACGGGTCCGAGACGCCGTGCCCCGGTGCGCGTTCGCTCACCCAACGTAGGGTCGCTCGCGAGGCTGGGCTTTACCCCGGACAACGGACACTTCTGAGAAGCGGATCTTCGGGTCCATGGGGGGGGGCTTCCGTCGAAGTCGTCGCCAGGTGCAGGGCGAGCAGACGACGTGCAAGCTCACCGACGCGGACTGGGCTACTCGGAAGCTTCCGTAGGCCCTGGTACTGACGCCGTCTTGCGGGTGGTGGCTCGCTCTCGCAGCTGACACCGTGCGCTACGGGCGAGGCTGGTGGATGCGGAGTGTGACGGTCCTCGAAAGCCGTGGACGGACTGCTGAGGTGTGGCAGTCCCTGCTTTGGGAGGGGGCAAGCCGGTGAGTGCGGCGGCGAGAGTACTCCGCGTCCGTAGCTCCGTGGGGCTCCAGAAGTTGGTGTGGCGATCGCCTCACCAATTCGGATCCACCAAGGTTGAGCAGCGTTCAGCAGGATTGAAATCGGCCTATTTATCCCGGGCTTTCGGAAAACCGTAGGTGAGACGGGTCACGTCGATAGGTTCGAGTCCCACCCGCCCCACTGCGAGCCGCAGGTGAAGAATCGTTCTCATCTGCGGCTTTGGCGTTTCCTGGGTGAATTCTCGCCATCGGGCGGGCTTTCAGGCGGCGTCGGACATGGCCTGGTCGCGCAGGGACTCGCAGATGCGGCGGATCAGGCGGGACACGTGCATCTGGGACATGCCGAGCTCTTCGCCGATGCCGCTCTGGTCCATCTCGCGGAAGAACCTCAGGTAGAGGATCCGCCGGTCGCGCTCGGGCAGTGCCCGCAGCAGGGGCCGGAGCGTCTCCCGGTCGACGATGCGGTCGAAGGCGGGATCCGAGCAGCCGAGGGTTTCCGCCAGTGGGTACGCGTCCTCGTGGTGGCCGTGCGCGGCCTCGATGGACAGGGTGGACCAGCTGTGGAGGGCCCCCTGGCCCCTGCGCACCTCTTGCTCGGTCAGGCCCGTCGCCGCGGCGATCTCGGCCGCCGTGGGGCCGCCGGTGCCGCGCGAGGGGCACAGCTCCCGGTCGGCCGCTCGCACCTGCAGGCGCAGTTCCTGGACGCGGCGCGGCACGTGCACCGCCCACAGGTTGTCGCGGAAGTGCCGCTTCACCTCGCCGACGATCGTCGGGATGGCGAAGGCCTCGAAAGCGGTGCCCACGTCCGGGTCGAAGCGGGACACCGCCTTGACCAGACCGACTTGGGCAACCTGGCGGAGGTCCTCCAGGGGCTCTCTGCCGTTGCTGAACCGCTGGGCCAGCCGCGCGGCCATCGGGATCCAGGCGCACACCACCTCCTGTCGCAGTGCGGCCCTTTGCGGGCCCTCCGGAAGGGAGGCGATGCGGCGGAACGCGGCCGCGGTGTCGGGGGAGTCGTCGTAGGGGCGGTTGCGCCGGGTGCGCTGCGTGCCGGTGTGTGTCATGGACGCATGTCTCCTTGGCTCGGCGGTCATCACGCGCCGCGGGGACCGACCGCACGGCAAGGGTGCGGCCCCGGCGGTGGGAACCGGGGCCGCACCCTTCGTTCGCGCGGTGGTGACGAGGGGCCGGCGGGGTGGCTCGTCGGGGAGGACGGGCCGTCCCCGCCGGCGGTCAGGGGCTGTTCGGAGCAAGGGCGCTCACATGCGCAGCAGCCGCAAGGTGATCTCCCGGTACTGGCGCAGGGCGAGCCGCAGGTCTTCCGTCTCCGCTTCGACGCCGGGGCCCCGATGGGTCGCGCCGATGACACGGCGGCGTTCCACGAGTGCGGCCGTGACGCGGGTGGTGGCTTCGGCGAAGGTGGTGTCGGCTTCCTCGACCGCTTCGCGCGGATTCTGGATGAAGGCCCCGAGGGCGTGCTGCAGGTGCAGGGTCAGCTTGTCCCGGTCGCTCTGCGCGAGCAGGGACACGGGTGCCTTGGCGTTCGCGGGCGGCACGGCGCCCGTGGTGGCCCCGGGCGGTTCCTCGCGCGGCGCGGTCCGTGGAGCGGTACGTGGAGCGGGGCCCCCGCGCGGGTCGAGCCGTCCCGGGAGCGGGCTCCGGTCCGGGGTCTGCCGTGCGCGTTCCTGGTCGTACGTCATCGCGTGCCACTTCCCTCGGCGTGGTGGCGCTGCGGACGGTGCCGGCCCGAGTCGGCCGGCTGCTGGGCGACCAGGGCGTCGAAGAGGTCCCGGGCCCCGATCATGGCCAGCCTCTTCTCCTCCGTGCCGCCCGGGCCGCGGACGGCCCCGTGCACCCCGCGATAGCCGTCGACGTGCTGCGCGTGGTGCACGGAGAGCGCGGCGAGCCGCTCTTCGAAGGGCCCGCCGTCCGGGAAGCCCCGGTCCGCCGTCAGCCGCGCCAACAACGCGTCGGCCTCGGCGACCGCCTCCTGCGGGGAGTCGACGAACCGCTTCTGGATCCCGGCCCATTGGGCTGCGTACTGCTCCCGGGAAGCAGGCGAGAGCGGCCGTTCCCGGACGGAACCGTGCTGCTTCAGACGCGCTCCGAGTTCTCGGTCCGCGGCCTTCGTGTCACCCTCGTGGCGGCTCACGAGGCGTTCGTACTCAGGGCCGAAGCGCCGTCTGAGACCGCGCCCGATCCGGCGGTGGCCGAGTGTGGCCAGGAGGACGGCCGCCACCGCGACGAGGGTCGCGACGACGAGGGCCGCGATGATGATCACGGCTCTGGTCACGGCCGTTCCCCGCTGTTCCCGGCTCGTAAGTCGTACTGCTGCATTCCCGTCGACTCTCCTCGGTTGATGGCGCGTCGGTGCCGGGCAGGAGGAGAAGAATCCGGAAGGGCATGGCCGGGACCTGCACAGCGGTCACAGGGGTGGTGCCTGCGTTCCGCGGGGTCCGGGCGAAGCGGAGGGTGGAGGGCCGCTCCCGGAGCTTTCCGGGGCGGTGCGGCCCAACGCCGTCCTCGTCAGTCAACGCCGGGCGGTGCCCCCTGTCAACAGGGCCTTCGGCGGGGGACGGGGCGGCGAAGGGACGGGGGCTGTCGCCGAACCCCCGGTGGGGCTAACCTGCTTGACGAGGCCCCGGTCCCCGGCAGCGATGACCTGTTCCGCTGTGGAAGGGACCGCTCGTGCCCGTCGTGCTCCTCGTCCTCCTGATCGCCCTGATCCTCTTCGGCTATCTCGACCACCTGCTGTGGGTGGCCGCCGCCGTGCTGCTCTTCGCCCTCGTGCACCGCGGACGCACCAGGGGTGGCTGGGGCCGCTCCGGTGGCCACCGTGACCACGACGGCCACCGTGACCACGACGGCTACCGTGACCACGACGGCTACCGTGACCACGACGGCTACCGCGACTACGGCGACTATCGCGACGACCGGGACCGGCAGCACCGCTGGGACCGCCGTTACGCCCGGCAGCACCGCGGCCGCCGGAGCCGCGAGGACCGCGAGGACCGCCGGGACCGCCGGGAACCGCGCTGACGGTCAGGGGATCAGGCCGTCGAGGGGTTCGGTTCCGTCGATGAAGGCGCCGGCCAGGTCGGACAGCCGGCGGTTGTGCGCGCGGGCGTAGCTCCGCAGCGCGGTGAAGGCCTCCTCCATGCCGATGCCCTGGCGTTCGGCGAGCTTGCCCTTGGCCTGCTCGATCAGCACCCGGCTGTTCAGGGCCGTCTGCAGTTGCTCGTTGAGCATCGTGCTCTGCCGGGAGGAGCGCTGCTGCAGGAGGCTGATGGTGGCGACGTCGGCCAGGGCCTGGGCGACGCGCGTGGCGGCCGGGTCGAAGGGCCCGGGCCAGGTGCGGAACAGGTTCAGCGCTCCGACGACCTCGTCCCGCAGGCGCATCGGCAGGGTCTGGACCGCCGAGTACCCGCTGCGGAGGGCCTGTTCGGTGAAGCGCGGCCAGCGGGCCGCTTCGGTGGCCAGGTCCGGGACGCTGACGGGGACGCCCGTGTGGAAGCACTCCAGGCACGGGCCCTCGTCGTTCTGGAGCTGGAGCAGTTCGAGCACCCGCACGTGCTCGTCGGAGGCGGCCATCACGCGGAGTTCCCCGTTCAGGTCCGCGAGGAGCACGCCGGCCGCGTTCACACCGAGCATGCCGACGCAGCTGTCGGTCAGCATGCGGAGGAAGTCGATCAGGTCGAAGTCCGCGACCAAGTTGTCCGCCAGTTCGACGAAGGCCTTGGCAAGGAGCTGCTCATTCATCGTGCACACCTTCTGTTGTCAGGCATCGTCGGATGCGCTCTGATCCTCGTCCGGGTCCGGCGTGAACCGCAGTCGGCGGGCCACCACGTCGGCGGCCACCTCGGCGAGCCGCCGCCCGTGGGTGTAGGCGTAGGCCCGCAGGCGGACGAACGCCTCCTCGATCCCCACGCCGAGCTGGACGGTGAGCATCCCGGTGGCCTGGTCGACCTCGGCCCGGTAGCCGCCGAGGTCCCCGAGGGACCCACCCCTCGGGTCGATCCGCGTGCCGAGGAGCACGAGCGTGGCGGTGTCGGCGAACACCATGGCATCGGCCAGTTCCCCGGGGGCCAGCTCGAGCGGCACGTCGGAGTAGAGGTCCAGGACTCCGGGACTGATCGCACCGATCCGCAGCGGGAACGCGAACAGCGCCGCCGCGCCGGCGGCGGCGGCCTCCGGGGCGAAGGCGGGCCATCGGCGCCGTTCCCCGTCGGCCCGCAGATCGGGCGCCAGGACGGCGGACCCGAGGGCGAAGGCGTCCACACCGGGGCCTTCGCCCAAAGTGAGCTGGAGGTCTTCGATCCGCTCGCTCACCGGGCCGGTGGCGCACAGCGGATGCCCGGCCGCCGTCCGGGACATGGCCGACACCCCGGCTCCGCCGATCGGGAGCGCGGCCACGTCGGCCGTGCACACGTCCACCACCGCGACCCGTGCGCCGCGCCGGGCCGCCTGCTCGGCCACCAGCACCCGGATCCTGGCCGATCGGCCACCCGTCACCGTTTCGGCCGCCGAAGGCCGTCGAGGTGCTGCGACGTGCTGGTCGTGGTCGTGGTCGCCGCCGGACGGCCGAGGGGCAGGACCAGGGCCCGGATCATCGTCCTACCGGGCGGCCTGTGGACCTCTCCGATCTCGCGCCATCCCCAGGACTGGAAGGCCTTCAGGGCCCTGATGTCGGACTCGGGCACCAGGGTGGCGCCGAGCGAGGCCCGATGGTCGTCGAGCAGCCGCTCCTGCAGCCGCCGGCCGACGGTGAGGGCCCGTTCGTGCGGGGCGACCACGACTTCGCTGATGGCGAAGGCGTGGCCGGAGGCGGTGAGCTGTTCGACATCCCGGGGAAGGGCCCCGAGGAACCCGCGCCACCATGAGCCGTCGCGCCGCAGGGGGAAGCCGAAGACGCATCCGGACAAGGCGGGCCGCTCCGCGACCAGCATGGCGAATCCGGGCCGCCGGACGTCGCCCGTGAGCCGGTGCAGGAAGGCCTCCCTGCTGCTGTGGGCCGTACCGGCCACCGGGCGCGAGGACAGTACGTACAGGTCCGCCACGTCCTTCTTCAGCCCTTCGGCCTGCCACCGGTTCAGCCGCCGCAGGCGGAGCTCGGCCAAGGCGTCCGGACCGGACAGCGCCGTGCGGCGGCCCCGTTGCGGGCGCCCCGGCGGCGCGGTGTCCGTCACAGCGCGACTCCGAGCGCGGGAGCGGGCCGGTCGCCGAGCAGGAAACCGGTACGGGTGATGTCGATCATCCGGACCAGTACGGGCGGCGGGTGGTGCAGGTGCAGGGTTCCCCCGGCCGCCGTGATGCGCCACCACGCCGAAAGCAGGACGTTGAGGCACCTGCAGTCGCAGAAGGTGACGGCGGACAGGTCGACGTCGACGGTACGGACGCCGTCGTGCAGGCATTGGGACAGGGAGGTGCGCAGCGAGTCGACGGTCGACAGGTCGATCTCTCCGGTGGGCGAGATCAGCACGCGGCTGCTCTCGTCGTACCGGTGGGCGTTCGGATCGGGGACACGCATGATGGGGTGCCTCGGTTCGGGACCAGTCGGGCAGCGCCGTTCGGCGCCGAACTCCCCGGCCCCTCCAGGCACTTCCCGGTGTGGGTGTGCGTGCGCGGCGGGTGACGGCCGGTCCGGCGGCCTGAGTCCCAGGATGCGGACGAGCCGTGCCCTCGGATGCGCCGGGGCGGGCGGACCTGGGGGTCCGGGCCGGACGCGGAAATCTGTGGCAGGCAACGCGCCGTCAGGGTCTGGAACGGGGACGTTCTGTTCGCAGCATAGCCCGGTGCCAGGTCCGGCGGAGGGGCGCAAGCAGGCCTTTCCTGGCCGGTTGCCGACCGGCGCGGGCCCGCGCCACCGCCCGCCCCCCTGCGAGCCGCAGGTGCAGAAACGATCGCACCTGCGGCTTGGCGTTTCCGCGGGACGGCGGCGAGGTGTCGTGCCGGGCGCCGCGACCCGGTGGACCTTCCCGGTCACAGAAACTAGAAGGCCTCCGTTTCGTCCGCCAGGTGGCGCAGGACGTCCATCAGGTCCCCGCGCCGGGCGAAGGCCGCCCGCTGGCGGTGGGCGCCCGAGCCGTCGCGCAGCAGTGCGGCCATCGTCTTGGCCGCGTGGTCGAGGTCGCCGGAGGCGGCCAGTTCGGGGGCCACCAGGTCGAGCAGGGCCTCCGCCAGGTCCGCCGCCGGGAGTTCGGCGCCGGTGTACGGGTCCAGGCCGAACCCCTCCAGCCCGTCGTGGGCCGCCCGCCAGCGCGCGAGGCGCAGTACGTCGTCCCGTACGGGCGGGTCGGGACGCTGCTCGGAGATCTCGCGCAGCGCCGTCGCCACCAGGGCGCGGGCCAGCTCGGCCTGCAGGACGGCCGTGTCGATGTCCGGGGACATGTCGGGAGCCCGGAATTCGAGCGTCGGCCAGTTCCCCGAGGGGCGCAGGTCCCAATAGACCATCTTGGTGTCCAGGGCCGCGCCGGACCCGAGCAGGGTCTGCACCGAGCGCCGGAAGTGCGCCGTCGAGGTGAAGTGCGGGGGCGGGCCGGCCGAGGGCCAGCCCGACCAGGCCATCGCCCGCCAGCTCGCGTGCCCGGTGTCGCGGCCGCCCCAGAAGGGGGAGTTGGCCGCCAGCGCGATCAGCGTGGGCAGCCAGGGCCTGACCCGGTTGGACACCGCGACGGCCGTGTCCACGTCGAGGGTGCCGATGTGGATGTGCCGGCCGCAGCTGACGAGGGTGTCGGTGAGCGCGCCGAACCGCCGGTGCTGCTCGCGCTGGCGGGGCTCGTCGTCGGTCAGATGGAGCGGGCCCTCCACGGCGATCACCGGGGACGGCGCGGCCAGCAGCCGGCAGCCGTGGGCGCGGGCCGCCCGGGCGAGGGTGCGCCGCAGCCCGGCGAGGTCTCTGCGCAGGGTGACGGCCGAGTCGGCGACGGGGGTGGCGATCTCCACCTGGTAGCGGGTGCCCTCCGCGTGCAGTTCGTGGGGGAGTCCGGCGGCGGTGGAGAGGACGAGCGGGGCGGCCGGGACCACCCGCAGCGTGCGGGCGTCGACGAGGAGGAACTCCTCCTCGACCCCCACGGTGAGGGGGAAGAGCCCATCGATCGCGCTCGGAGTTCCGGTGCGCGTGGTACCGGTGCGCGCGGTGCCGGTGCTCGTGGTGCTGGTGCCAGGTTCGATCACTACGCCTCCCTGGACATACGAGTCTTTTCATCATGAGCTGAACTCCCGGCGAGGAGCGCACGTCTATTCGGTCAAATGTCCGGTGGTGGTGGCGGGTTACCGGTAAAAGGCACCCGCCCCTGGGGCGCCGGATCGCGGTGGGGCGACTGTTGCGGGTGCGTGAACAGGTGCGTGAGGGGGGTCCGGCCCCACGGGGCCCCGGCGGCCGCCTGGTTACCATCGCTCGTGACTCGTACAACCGTTCCCCAGTCGCCCATCCGCCCCCGGCGCCGCATATTCGCCGACCTCACCCCGCTGAAGACCTCCCCGGACTACCGCCGGCTGTGGTTCGGCGGGACCATTTCCTGGCTGGGCCAGGCGATGACCGCACTCGCGATCTCGCTCCAGGTGTACGAGATCACCGGATCCAGCTTCTCCGTCGGACTGGTCGGGCTCTTCTCGCTCGTCCCGCTCGTCGCCTTCGGGCTCTACGGCGGCGCCGTCGCCGACACCGTCGACCGCCGCAAGCTCGGCCTCTACAGCTCGCTCTGCCTGACCGCCCTGTCGATCGGGCTGGCCGGCGCCGCGCTGCTCGACTACCACCGGGTCTGGCTGCTGTACGCCGTGGTCGCGCTGCAGTCCGTGTGCGGGGCGCTGAACGGTCCGGCCCGCTCCGCGATGATCCCGCGGCTGCTCCCCGCGGAGCAACTGCCCGCCGCCAACGCCCTGAACTCCGTGACCATGACCTTCGGCATGACGGCCGGGCCGATGCTGGGCGGGTTCATCGTCGGCTGGTGGGGCTACCAGGCCGCCTACCTGATCGACGCCGTCACCTTCGGCGCCGCCCTCTACGCGACCTGGCGGCTGCCGGCGATGCGGCCCGACCGGGCGGAGGGCCGCACGGGCCGGGCCTCCGTCCTCGACGGCCTGCGCTTCCTCGGGACCCGGCCCAACATCCGGATGACCTTCTTCTCCGACCTGGCCGCGATGGTGCTGGCCCAGCCGAAGGCGCTGTTCCCGGCCGTCGCCGTGCTCTGGTTCGGCGGCGACGCCAAGACGGTCGGACTGCTGGTGGCCGCCCCCGCCGTGGGCGCGCTGCTGGGCGGGCTGTTCTCCGGCTGGCAGGGGCGGATCCGCCGGCACGGGGTCGCGATCCTGATCGCCGTCGCCGCGTGGGGGCTGGCCATCGCCGTGTTCGGACTGACCCGCAACCTCTGGCTCGGGCTGTTCTTCCTGGCCCTGGCCGGCTGCGCCGACACCATCTCGATGGTGTTCCGCACCACGATGCTCCAGGCGGCCACCCCCGACGACATGCGGGGCCGGCTCCAGGGCGTCTTCATCGTGGTCGTCGCGGGCGGGCCCCGGCTCGGGGACTTCATCGCCGGCACCGTCGCCGACCTCTCCTCCCCGACCGTCGCGATCACGGGCGGCGGGCTCGGCTGCGTGCTCGTGCTCGGGCTGCTGGCCCTGCGGTGGCGGGGGTTCGCCCGCTACGACGCGCTGGACCCGAAGGCCTGAGCGGGGCGGGTGCGCGGGCGCATTCGGCCGGATGCGAAAGGGGCCCCGCAGGCCCTCGCGGACACCGGGGGGCCGAAGCGGGACCGCTCCTGCTCGCCGTACCTCTCCGTCGCGGGCTACTCGGACTCCCTCGACAAGGCCACCCTCGACGGGAAGCCGGTCGGCGGGCTCTCCGGGCTCTCCGTGACGGCAAGGACGCGCTGGGGCGGACGCTGCGGCGGAATCCAGACCTGGGAACGGCGCGGCGGCGGCGGGGAGTTCGTCCCGGGCCGGCGGTACGCCTACCCGGTGGCCGCCGGGCACGGGCTGGTGGAGCTCGCGCCGACGCGCGACGGCCGGCTGATCGTGCTGGAGCGCGGCTTCACCCAGCAGTTCGAGATCACGGCACGGCTGTACGCCGCCGACCCCCTGGGCGCGACGGACGCCTCGAAGGTGGCCGCGCCGGCGGAGGGGCCGGGCCTGCGCACCGCGCGCAAGACGCCGATCGGGGACTTCGACGCCTGGCGCAGCGGACCACCCGGCTGTACCGGGTGGACGTGAAGCTCCCGGCGCGGGCCTGGGGCCGCTGAGCGGGCCGTCAGTCCTTGGCGGGGGAGACGATCCCGCGGGCGACGCCCAGGGCGACCAGGTCCTGGGGGCGGACGCGCAGTTGGTCCGCCGTCGCCGGGGCCGACTCCGGGGGCCGCTTGAGGATGGCCGCCGCCAGCTCCGGGGCGATCACCGAGAAGTAGCTGTCCGGGGTGACCCAGGTGTTGCCCGGCGCGGCCAGGGCCAGGGCGCCGCCCGAGCCGCCCTCGCCGATCAGGAGGGTGGTCAAGGGCACCGCGGCCGAGGCGAGCGCCGCGAAGGCGTCGGCGATGGCGGCGCCCGCCCCCGCGTGCTCGGCGGCGGCGTCGTTGGCCGCGCCCGGGGTGTCCACCAGGGTGAGCACGGGGATGCCGAGCCGGTCCGCGAGCCGGACGACGCGGGCCGCGGTGCGGTAGCCCGCCGGGCGGGTGGCGGTGCCGCACTGGGCGGCGTAGGCCACGGCCCGGCCCTCCCGGAGCCCGAAACCGCACAGCATCCCGGGGTCCACGCCGCCCGCGCGGTCCCCGGACAGCGGCAGCCGGAGCTCGAAGTACGCGTCCAGGTACCGCCCCGCGCGCGGCCGGCCGGGATCCCGGGCCAGGCGGACGGCGTCCCACCCGGTGGCCGGGGGCGCCACGTCGGCCAGCGCGGCGGGCGGCTCGACGGGCCCGGCGGAGCGGGGCGCGGCCAGCACGCGGAGCCAGGCGGCGAGGGTCGCGGGCAGCTCCGCCGCGGGGACGACCGCGTCGACGTGCCCGGCGGCGTACTGGCCCTCGGCGCTGTAGGCCGCCGGATCGGCGTCCGCCGGCCGGACCCGGGACCCGGCGAAGCCGACCTGCGCCCCGGGCAGCGCGAGGATCACGTCGGCCCCCGCGCCGAGGGTGGCCCAGCCGCCGCCGGTGGTGGGATCGCGAAGGACGGCGATCTGCGCCAGCCCGGCCGCGCGGGTGAGGGCGCACTGGCGGGCCACGCGCTGCAGCTGGGTCAGCGCGAGCATGCCCTCCTGCATGCGGGAGCCGCCGGTGGCGATGAGCGAGACGAGGGGGAGCCGGTGGGCGCGGGCGTGGGCGTGGGCGGCTTCGAGCCGGTCGCCCGTCCGCCCGCCCAGCGACCCGCCGAGGAAGCCGAATTCGAAGGCGATCACGACGGCGGGACGTCCGCCGAGGAGGGCCGTACCGACGACGACGGACTCGTCCTCGCCGGTCCGCCGCGCCGCGCGCGTGCGGGAGTCGTCGTAGCCGGCCCAGCCGAGGGGGCCGTCGGGGGCCGACTCCCCGAGGGGCGCGGGCAGTTCCTCGAAGCTGCCGGAGTCGGTCACGGAGGCGACGGCCGCGCGGGCCGAGAGGCGGTTCGTCACGCCGCAAGCCTAGGGCCTCGCGCTGGTGCTGTGACCGGAAAGGTCCACCGGGTCGCGGCGCCCGGCACGGCACCTCGCCGCGTTGTCGGACCACACCGGTACGTCCAGTACGGCGGCGGCCGGTTCAGAGCGGGGACTCCCACGTCAGGGTCGTGCCCCGGGTGCCCGCCTCCGTGCGGCCGTCGTCGGAGACGGTGAGGCGGACGCGGGCGGGGACGGCGTCGACCTCGACCTCGATGGAGGTGACCTCCGAGCGGCGGTGCGCGGCGGCCAGCGCGCCGCGCAGCGCGGCGAGGAGGTCGGCCGCCACCGGCTCCGACAACAGCGCGTCCACCGTGCCCGCGAAGTGGACCGACGGCTGGAAGCCCAGCAGGACCGCCGCCCCGCCGGTCTCCCGCAGGACCCGGCCGCGGAAGGTCGTCGGCGCGTCCGTGGGCGGCTGCTGGAGGGCGAAGATGGCCGTGCGGACCTCCTGGATCGTGGAGTCCAGCTCGTCGACCGCCCGGCTCAGTTCCTCGCCGACCGTGTCGCCGGCGGGCGCGTTGGCGGAGCGGCGCCGGGTGCTCTCCAGCATCATCTCGGTCGCGAACAGCCGCTGCACCACCAGGTCGTGCAGGTCCCGGGCGATGCGGTCGCGGTCCTCGTAGACGGCCAACTGCTCGCGGTCGTGCTGGGCGTCCGCCAGTACGAGGGCCAGCGCGGCCTGGGAGGCGAACTGCGAGGCCAGCAGCCGGTCGACCGCGTCGTAGGGGGGGCCGCCGCGGACCCGGGGCAGGGCGAGGGTGCCGATCAGCTGGCCGCCGCTCTGCAGCGGCAGCATCATGCTGGGGCCGAAGCGCTCGCGCACGTGCGTGGTCATCCGGGGGTCGGTCGCCGAGTCGTCGATGAAGACCGGCTCGCCGCCGAGGAGTTGTTCCAGGACCGCCGAGCCCGGCGCGATGGCCGTGCCCACCAGGTCCCCGGGGTCCCCCTGGGTGGAGGCGGCCACGATCTCCATGCCGCCTTCCGCGGTGGGCTGCAGGACGACCCCGGCGGCCGCGTCCGCCAGCAGCCGCGCCCGTTCGGCCACGCACATCAGCGCGTCGGCCGCGGGCCGGCCCGCGAGCAGGGTGGTGGTCACGGCGGCGGCGCCCTCGATCCAGCGCTCCCGGCGGCGCACCGTCTCGTACAGCCGGGCGTTGCCGATCGCTATGCCCGCCTGCGAGGCCAGTACGCGGACCAGCGCGAGGTCCGCGTCCGTGAAGGGGCCGCCGCCCGCCTTCTCGGTGAGGTAGAGGTTGCCGAAGACCTCGGTGTGGACCCGGATGGGGA
This sequence comes from Streptomyces sp. ICC1, assembly GCF_003287935.1. Taxonomy (GTDB): domain Bacteria; phylum Actinomycetota; class Actinomycetes; order Streptomycetales; family Streptomycetaceae; genus Streptomyces; species Streptomyces tritrimontium. Next base: position 169,514 of record NZ_CP030287.1, on the reverse strand, counting down.
CGCCGAGGAAGCTGCGCATCGACGGGTGCCCGGGCGGGAAGCCGGCCGCTCGGGGATCTTGGGTGAGGTCCTCCAGCACGAGCGGGCGCGGGTCGGCGATCAGGGTGCCGAGCAAGCCGCAGCGGCCGTCCGGCAGGTGGGGGATCGCCGCCCTCTCGGCTTCGGTCAGGCCGGTCGTGAACAGCTCGGTCAGCCGGGCGCGCTCGGGGTCGATGACCCCGAGCGCCGCGTACCGGGCCGTGCACAGTTCGGCCGCCGAATCCACGATGTGCTGGAGGGTGCTGCGCAGCTCGAGTTCGGAGCCGACGCTGAGGACCGCCTCCAGCAGGACGGGCAGGCTCGAGGGCTGCGCGTCCTCGCCGTCGTGGGGGGACACGGCGGGACGCGTCATTCGGCCAGCGGGTTCAGAACCATGGGGGCGATCTTTCCTTCGAGCATCATGCCGAGGCCCAGGATCGCGCAGATGTCCGGCCGTTCCGCGATGGCGACGGGCATTCCGGTCGCGTCGCGGAGCATCTGATCCAGGCCCGGCAGCAGGGCGCTGCCGCCCACCATCATGATCCCCCGGTCCGTCAGGTCCGCGACCAGGTCCGGCGGGCAGTCGCGCAGCACCTTGCCGATGCCGTCGAGGACGGCGGTCAGCGGGGTGTGGATGGCGTCCCGGACGGCCGCGGTGTCCACGTGGACGGAGCGGGCCAGGCCGGTGGCCACGTCGCGGCCGTGGATGAGGGTGGAGGCCGGGCCCTCGGCGGTGATGCCGTTGCCGTGCAGGGCCAGCTGGAGGGGGCGGACGGCCTGGCTGGGCAGCATCAGCTCGTGCGCGTGGCGCAGGTGCTGGACCACCGCGTGGTCGATGGCCTCGCCGCCGACGGGGATCCGCTCGGCGGTGACGATCGAACCGAGGGACAGGACGGCGACCTGGGTGGCGGCGGCCCCGCACACCATGATCATCGTCGCGGTCGGCTGCTCCACGGGCAGTCCGCAGCCGACGGCGGCCGCGATCAGGGTGTCGACGAGTTCGACGCGGCGGGCGCCGAGTCCGACGAGGGTTTCGACGGCGGCCCGCTGGGCGAGCGGGTCGGCGTCGTGGGGGGTGCAGGCGGCGGCCCGCAGCCGGGGCTTGCGGCGCAGGGCGCGCCGCAGCTTCTCGCCGAGGAGGTGGCGCAGCATGCGCTGGGCCATCTCGATGTCCACGACGGTGCCGCCGGAGACGGGGCGGACGACCCGGATGTAGTCGGGCGTGCGGCCGGTCATCCGCTCGGCGAAGGTGCCGACGGCGATGAGTGCGCCGGTCCGCGTGTTCACCGCGGCGACGCTGGGTTCGTCCACGACCAGACCGGCGCCCTTGACGTACACGCGGGTCCGGGCCGCTCCGAGGTCGACGGCGACGTGGCAGCGGCGCAACTGCTCAAGACTGACGGTCACGGCAGATCCTCCCGAGAGCACTGACGCAAGAAGACCGGCGGGCGCCGGTCACACTTCACATCTTCTCGGGTGAATTACCCGTATTGCCCGATTTGATGCTCCGGGTGGGGGGTGTCTTCGGATAAAGGAGGGGCGCAAGAGGCGCCAGAGGGTGCTGCACGGGGGTGGATTTCTGTCCCGACAGGCGCGAGCATGCCCGCACCGAACGTGCTACTGGCCCGTAACAAGGTAAAGGGGAACCGATGCTGACGGCCCGCCAGAGACTGCTCGCGCTCCTGACGCTCTGCCTGGCGCTGCTCGCGGCGCCCGCGCTCCCGGCCCAGGCCTCCGGCGGGGCCCCGGCCCGGCCCGCGACCGCCCGCACCCCGGTGGTCTTCGTGCACGGCTACAACGCCGACCCCGGGGTCTGGGGTTCCCTGCGCGAGGACCTGCGCGCCGACGGGTACGCCGACTCCGAGCTCTTCTCCTTCGGATACGACACCCACCAGTCCGTCAACGAGGTCCTCGCCGGCCGGCTCGCCGCCTACGTCGACCAGGTCCGCCGGGACACCGGCGCCGCCCGCGTGGACATCGTCAGCCACTCCTTCGGCTCGCTCGTCAGCCGCTGGTACGTGAAGTTCGGCGGCGGCGCCGCGGGCGTCGGCCACTGGGTCTCCCTGGCCGGCCCCAACCGGGGCACCTCCACCGCCTGGGCCTGCGCCCTGTGGGACCAGGCCTGCCGCGACATGACCCCCGGTTCGTACGTCGTGAAGAACCTGAACTCCGGCGACGAGACGCCCGGCGCCGTGAAGTACGCGACCTTCTGGTCGAACTGCGACGAGGTCGTCAACCCCGACGACAGCGTTCCGCTCACCGGCGCGACGAACACCCCGGTCGGCTGCCTCAAGCACAACGACCTGCTCGGCGACGACCCCACCTCGGCGGGAGTGCGGGCCTTCCTGCGCTCCTAGGGGGTGCGGGCCGTCGCTTCCGGATTCTCCGTCACGGAGACCTCCTGGAGCAGGCCGTACGTGAACTCCGCCACGCAGGAGCGTCCCGACGCGGTGAACGCGAGCCGCCACCGCGTCGGCGCGCTCCCCTCCATCGGCCGCACGGGTGCGAAGGCCCGCGCCACCTCGTCCACCGTCGCCGACCAGGGCAGCAGGTCCCGCGCCGACTCCAGTACGGGGCTCCGCGCGCCCGGGGCCCGCACCAGCCACTCGTTCCAGACGGCCCCGTCCGGCGCGGCGAGCACCTCGAAGCGCAGGTCGGGCCAGAGCGGCACCGGCCACAGCAGGGCCTCGCAGGTGAGGTCGCCGATCGTCCGGGGCTCGGCGGCCTCCGGCGGGCCGAGCACCGAGCGGTAGCGGGCCAGGGCGCCCCGGGAGCGCGGCGACCGGACCATGGCCTGCCAGCGCTTGTTCGCCTCCCGCTGCTCCGCGAGCGAGGCGCCGAGCCGACGGCGGGCCTCCTCGGCCAGGCCCGGCTGGAAGTCCGCCATCCGGCGCAGCAGCACCAGTTGGAAGCCGGCCGGGCCGAAAGCCTTCCGGGCGGGGGGCGGTGTGCCTGCTGTCCCTGTCACGGACTCCACGATTCCACACAGGATCCTTACGATCCCGCGATCCGGATGTTGCAGGTGAGCGCGTAGCCTGCGGGCGCCATGGACTACTGCATCGCCTGCCGCAGGCACCTCAACGGCGCGCTCGCGTGCGCCGGATGTGGGACCCCGGCCGAGTACCTGATACCGGCCGCTCCCCCACGACCGGCCGCCGCCTCCCCCGGGAGCGACCCGGCCGCGCTCGCCGACGTGTACGCCGACTCGCTCGTCGTGCTGTCCGGCGCCGGGGCCGGACAGCAGGGCCGGGCCGGCAGCCGCCGGCGCGCCACGCACCGGCGGCGCCGCCGGACCGCGCTCACCGCCGGGATCGGGCTGCTGCTCGCCGGCGGGGCCACGCTCGGGCTGGCCCGGATGGCGACCGACGGGCAGCGCACCGACCGGGCGGCGACCGTGGTGCTGACCGACGACGCCGGTCCCGAGCAGCCGGCTCCGCTCCCGGGCCTGACGGGGACTCCGGCCGCCCCGTCGGCGGTGCCTTCGGGCAAGGCCACCGGAGCCGGCTCCGCGAAGGCCACCGCCGGTGCCACGAAGACGGCCGGGCCGGGGGCCACCGCCGGGGGAAGTCAGGGCCCGGCGCCGTCGGCCTCCGCGTCGGGCAAGGCGGGGCCGGGCACTCCCGGACCGGGGGGAACCGTGGATCCCACGGCATCGGGGCAGCCCGTACCGAGCACCTCCGGCACGGCGCAGCCGCCCGGTACGCCCCCGCATCCGCAGCCCACGCCGAAGCCGAGCAAGACGTGCAAGTTCTGGATCTTCGACTGCAACTGAGCCGCGGGCTCAGCCCAGCATCCGCCTGAGCAGATCGCGCAGGACCGCCCGCTCCGCCGCGGAGAGCCCGGCCAGCGGCTCGCGCGCGAAGTCCAGCGACTCCCGCAGCCGGTCGGCGGTCTGCAGCCCCTCCTCGGTGGGCGCGGCCAGTTTGACGCGCCGGTCGGCCGGGTCGGGGCGCCGCTCGACGAGGCCCCGGGTCTCCAGCCGGTCCACGATGCCGGTGACGTTCGACGGCTCGCACTTCAGCTTCTGCGCGATCTTGCGCATCGCCATCGGCTCCAGCGAGAGCAGGTTCAGCACGCGTGCCTGCGCCCCGGTCAGCTGGTGGCTGGCGGCCGCGTGCTCGTACTCCTCGTGGTAGCGGGACACGACGTCGCCGATGAGCTCGACGACCTCAACGGTCAGGGGGTCAACACGACGACTGGGCATGAAACCAGCGTACCCATTTACTTGACAACATGAAATATCCAGGCGCATGGTTGTTTCACGTCGTGAAGCATTTCCTCCCCCCATTCAGGAGCGCCCCATGTCCCAGATCCCTGCCGTCAGCCGCGAGTGGCACCTCGTCCGCCGCCCGCAGGGCTGGCCCGTCGCCGAGGACTTCGCCCTGCGCGAGGTGCCCGTCGCCGCCCCGGCCCCCGGCCGGATCCTGGTGCGCAACCTCCACATGTCCGTGGACCCCTACATGCGCGGCCGGATGAACGACGTGAAGTCCTACATCCCGCCCTTCCAGCTCGACAAGCCCATGGACGGCGGCGCGGTCGGCGAGGTCGTGGCCTCCGCGGACGAGCGCTTCGCGGTCGGCGACCACGTACTGCACGGCCTCGGCTGGCGCGAATACGCGGACGTGGACGCCAAGCACGCCACCGCGGTCGACGCCTCCCTCGCCCCGCTCTCCGCCTACCTCGGCGTCCTCGGCATGCCCGGCCTGACGGCCTACGCGGGCCTCTTCGAGGTGGCCTCCTTCAAGGCGGGCGACTCCGTCTTCGTCTCCGGCGCCGCCGGAGCGGTCGGCAGCCTCGTCGGCCAGTTCGCGAAGATCAAGGGCGCCTCCCGGGTGATCGGCTCCGCCGGCTCCGACGAGAAGGTGACGCTCCTCACGGAGAAGTACGGTTTCGACGCCGCCTTCAACTACAAGAACGGCCCCGTCGCCGGGCAGCTGCGCGAGGCCGCGCCCGAAGGCATCGACGTCTACTTCGACAACGTCGGCGGCGACCACCTCGAAGCCGCCATCTCCTCCCTGAACGTGCACGGCCGCGCCACCCTGTGCGGGGCCATCGCCCAGTACAACGACACGGAACCCGCGCCCGGTCCGCGCAACCTCGCGCTGGTCATCGGCAAGCGCCTGCGCCTCCAGGGCGTCCTCGTCGGCGACCACGCCGGGATGCAGCAGCAGTTCGTCCAGGACGTGGCCGGCTGGCTGCGCTCGGGGCAGCTCGTCGCCGACGAAACGGTCTTCGAGGGCGTGGAGAACGCGACCGGCGCGTTCCTCGGAATGCTGCGCGGCGAGAACACCGGAAAGATGATCGTTTCCTTCACCCGTTAGGCTCACTCCACACCGTCACGACGCGTGGGCGCGAGTCGGGGCGATTCACCAGGAGGATTTCCTTACATGTCCATCCAGTACTCCGATGTCGCTTACACCGCCGTGGCCACCGCCGAGAACGGCCGTGACGGCCGCGTCGCCACCAACGACGGCAAGCTCGACGTCGTCGTGAACCCGCCGAAGGAGCTCGGCGGCAGCGGCGAGGGCACCAACCCCGAGCAGCTGTTCGCCGCCGGCTACAGCGCCTGCTTCCAGGGTGCGCTCGGCGTCGTCGCCCGCAACGAGAACGCCGACATCTCCGGCTCCACGGTCACCGCCGAGGTCGGCATCGGCAAGAACGACGACGGCTTCGGCATCATCGTCAAGATCTCGGCCACCATCCCGAACGTGGACGCCGCCATCGCCAAGGACCTCATCGAGAAGGCCCACCAGGTCTGCCCGTACTCCAAGGCGACCCGCGGCAACATCACGGTCGAGCTCGCGGTCTGATCTCCGCAGCGGCATGACCGTACGAAGGCCGCACCCCGGCACCGGGGTGCGGCCTTCGGCCTGCGCGGGCCCGGCCGGACGGGCCCGTGACGACACGACCTAGACTGGCCCCATGCGTGATCTTGCGGGGGGATTCGGGTATCTGCTGGCCGGACAGCGGTGGGTGCTGAAGCACGGACGCTGGCTGGGCTTCGGCCTGCTGCCCGGGCTCGTCTCCCTGGTCCTGTACGCCGGGGCGCTCATCGGCCTCGGCTACGGCGCCGACGACCTGACCGCCTGGGCGACTCCCTTCGCCGACGGCTGGTCCTCGCCGTGGCTCGGGTTCTTCCGCGGCTTCCTGACCGCCGTGCTCTTCGGCCTCGGCCTCTTCCTCGCCGTGATCACCTTCACCGCCGTGACGCTGCTCGTGGGCCAGCCCTTCTACGAGTCCCTCTCGGAGCAGGTGGACCGGAGCGAGGGCGGCGAGGTCCCCGAGTCGGGGCTCACCCTCTGGCAGGAACTGTGGATCTCCGCCCGGGACAGCCTCAAGATCCTCGGCCGGGTGCTGCTCTACGGGATCCTGCTCTTCGCCCTCGGCTTCGTGCCCGTGCTCGGGCAGACCGTGGTGCCGGCCCTCGGCTTCTGCGTCACCGGCTTCTTCCTGACCCAGGAGCTCGTCTCCGTCGCCCTGATGCGCCGTCGGATCGAGCTCCCCGGGCAGCTGGCGCTGCTGCGCTCGCGCCGGGCGCTGGTGCTCGGCTTCGGCGTACCGCTGGTGCTCGCCTTCCTGGTGCCGTTCGTCGCCGTGTTCCTGATGCCGGGCGCGGTGGCCGGGGCCACGCTGATGGCCAGGGACCTGCTGGACGTGGACGGGGAAACGGACCCGCGGGCGCGGGAGGGGCAGGACAGGCAGCACGGGCAGGACGGCCCGGGCGAAGCCGGTGCCGGGATGGCGGGGGAGACCCCGGCCGGCAGTTTCGGCCCGCCGCCCGTGTACTAAGCGGCCCGGCGCTTCAGCAGCTTGATCACCCCCGTGGTGTCCTCGCCCCCGTGGGCCGCCGGATCGGCCGTCAGCCGCTCCCGCATCAGGTCCAGGTACGGACTGATCAGCTCGGGGCTGACGCCCTGCTCCGCTGCGGTCCGCAGATAGGTGGCGCTCGCCGCGACCTGCATGGCCAGGTTCGACTCGACGCCCGTGGTGAAGTCCCCCGAGACCAGCCGCTCGGCGGCGGCGCCCGCGAAGAAGCCCATCGCCCCCAGCCACTCGGTCAGCAGCGGAGCCAGGTCCTTCGGGGAGATCCCCTCGCCCTCGATCAGCGCGTAGGCGTGCGAGATCCCGGCGAACAGCCCGGTCATCGCGCTCAGCAGGGCCACGTCGTGCAGGGCCGCGTGACCGGGGTCGGAACCCACGAAGCGGGGGCCGGCCGGGACCTCCAGCGTGCCGCGGTGTGCCTCGAAGAGGGCGGGGGAGCCGCTGTAGAAGACGTACCCGCCGGCTTCGGGGACGCCGATCATGGACGGCGTGGCCATGATCCCGCCGTCGAGGAACCGGGCCCCGCGCTCCTGGGCCCACGCCGCCCGGGCGCGGCCGTCGGCGGGCGTGCCGGTGGTCAGGTCGACCAGGTCCTTGCCGGTCAGGTCCAGGCCCTCCAGGGCCGAACCGACGCTGGCGTCGTCCAGCAGGCAGAGTACGACGAGGCCGTTCGCGGCCACCGCCTCGGCGGCGCTCGCGGCCACGACGGCGCCTTCGGCGGCGAGGGCCTCGGCCTTGGCGGGGGTGCGGTTCCAGACGGTGAGCGGGTGCCCGGCGGCGAGCCAGGTGCGGGCGAGGGCGGTGCCCATCGAGCCGAGTCCGATGAGGGTGAGCGGGGTCTTCGTGCTGGTGTCGGTCATGCCGTTCAGCCTGGTGGCGGGCCGTGGGATGCTCAAGTACGCACTTCGGAGTGGGTGGTTACCCCGAGGTGAGCGAACAGGTGGGGAGGGGTGCGTGATGGCGCAGACACAGCGGCCGGGCGCGGATCACTGCGGGATCGCCGCGGCGATGTCCGTGATCGACGGCAAGTGGAAGGTGTCGGTCTTGTGGGAGCTGGAGCAGCGCCCGCGCCGCTTCGGCGAACTGCGCCGACTGGTGCCGGGGGTCTCGGAGAAGGTCCTCGCGGCCCAGCTGCGCGAGCTGGAGACGGACGGCGTCGTCCACCGCGAGGTCTACGAGGAGGTGCCGCCGCGCGTCGAGTACTCCCTGACCCCGCTGGGCCTGGAGCTGAACGAGGCCCTGGCGTCCCTCGGCGCGTGGGGCGCCAAGCACCTGCTCCCCGACGCGCCGGGCATCACGGCCTGAGGCCCGGCCCGAGGCCCTGGGCCCCGTCGGCCGGGCGGCGGAACAGCGCCGTCCACAGGAAGGCCTCGCCGAAGGAGCCGGACGAGGGCGGCTCGTCGTTCATCCGGCGCAGCTCGACCTCGGTGAGGTCGCCGAAGACCCACCGCAACGACTCCGCGGTGTAGGCGAGGCCGCCCTCGAGGCGGGCCCGGCCGTAGAACTCGGCGTCGGGCAGTTCGGAGCCCATCGCGCCGGAGGCGAAGCAGGTGAGGGCGAAGCTGCCGCCGGGCGCCAGGAGCCGGTCCAGCAGGGCCAGGTAGCTGACGCGGCGGTGCGGCGGCAGGTGGTGGAAGCAGCCGGAGTCGTAGATCACGTCGTACGGGCCCACGAGCCCGGCGCCGGCCGCGCCGAAGGCGTCGCCCTGGTGGAAGCGGATCCGATCCGCCGGCGCCCCGGCCGCGCGGACCCGCTCCGCGGCCCACGCCAGGGCCGTCGGGGAGAGGTCCACGGCGTCCACCTCGAAGCCGAGCGAGGCCAGGTGCAGGGCGTTGCGGCCGGGGCCGCAGCCCAGGTCGAGGGCGCGGCCGCCCGGGGCGATCAGGCCGCGGGCGAGGCAGGAGACGAGGTTCTCGTCGGGCTTCGCCGCGAAGAAGGGAACCGGACGTTCCCGGTCCGTGTAGAAGTCGTCCCACCAGGAGGATCCGCCGGTCGTCCAGCGGTCGGCCTCCGGTGCGAAGAGGCCGTCCATGAGGGCGAGCACATCGTCGACAGTGCGTATGTTCCGGTCCATCCGAACCCCTTTCCCGTGTCCCCGATCTTACCGTCGGGAACAGTGAAATCCCAGGTCAAGTGGGGTGTGCGGGATGCCTGGAGATCGCTTTGAGGGCCGTACGGGGTCGTGTCGCGGGCTGCTCGGACCCGGCTTGCGCACACCGGGCGCGGGGCGCCCGCAGGCCCCGCCGGTGGCCGTCACGGGGCTGTTCGAGGCCGCGCCGGAGCGGGTTTCGCGAGGAGTTCCGGGGCCGTTGCCACCGTGGGAGTCGGGGCCCCTGGGGCTCCGCTATCCTCCTGCGCCACCCGATAGTATGTGCGGCGGCAAGAGTCAAAGCTGTCCCACACCGTCCTTGAGTCCGCGTCCTTGTCCGGAGCACGGGTCGTTCGGGGCCCGAGCCGGACAGTGGCTTGCTGAGAAACGACCGGCCGCAGGGCCGAGGACCGACCAGCAGTAGGGACATCTTCAAGTGACAGTCAGTACCGAGGGGTCGGCGCCCGTGCGCCCGGGTCCCGAGAGCGCCCCCGCGGCGCCCGCCCGATCGGAGTCGGGCCCGGCCCGCCTCCTGCGCTCCCGAGGCGCGCTGCTGCTGCTCGAAGCGGTCGTGGCCTTCACCGCCGCCCTCATCCTCCCCGTGCTGGCGCGCGGCTTCAAACTCAACCCGCTGAACCGCATCGCGCAGGTCAGCGGCCTGGCCGCGATCCAGCTGCGGTTCGCGCTGCTCGGCCTGCTGCTCATCGGCCTGGTGCTGCTGGCGATGAAGCTCCGCGGCGGCCGCCACTTCGATCTGGCCACCCGGATATCCGCCGCCGGCATCGCCGGTCTGGCCAGCGGTTTCGTCGCGGCGGGCGCGGTGGTCGCGCTCCAGGGCACGCCGTGGCCGATGTTCGGCCTCAACGGCGACAGCGGCCGGATCGTCGAGTGGGCCCACCTGGTGGCCAACGGGAAGCCCTCCGGCTCCCCGGTCTACCCGCCGGCTCCGCTCTACACCCTCGGCTACTACGCCGAGCTGTTCCGCGGCGGGAACACCGCCTACGCCTTCAAGGACCTCCAGATCCTCGGGGCCGCGTTCTTCGGCCCGCTCACCTACTTCGCCTGGCGGCTGCTCCTCAGCCCGATCCGGGCGCTCGCCTTCGGCGTCGTACCGGCCTTCGCGCTGATCGACTCCTACAAGCCGTACAGCCAGACGGTCCTCGTCGTGCTCGTGCCGGTCCTGGTGGCCATGGTCGTGGCGCTGCGCCGCAGCGGCACCGCGAACTGGCGTCCGCTGCTGCTCAAGGGCGCCGGCTTCGGCGCGCTGCTCGCGGTGCTCTTCCTGACGTACTCGGGCTGGTTCCTGTGGAGCGCGGGCGGCGTGTTCTTCGCCGCGCTGCTGTACTTCCCGTGGAAGAGCGGCCGGCTCAAGGGCGCCGCCTTCATGGGCTCCGCCCTGGCCGCCTTCATGGTGGTGGCGGGGAAGTACCTGATGGTCATGCTCAAGGAGGGGCAGACCACCAAGGACTACAACTTCCGCTTCGACAACTTCACCGACCCGGCGTACTACCTGATGTGGCGCACGGACATGCCGGGCAAGGTGGGCGACTGGCCGCCGCCCGGGGAGTTCGGCGGGGTCGGCCTGTTCGCCATCGTGACCTTCGTCTGCCTGGGCGTCGCGATCTGGCTGGGCCTGCGCAAGCCGCTGGTGGTCACCATCGCCGCGATGTTCATCAGCGCGTGGGTGATGCGCATGTACATCGCCCAGAACATGTACGAGACGCACACGGTCCAGCTGTACACGCGCACCAACAACCAGCTGCTCTACTGCGGACTGATCCTGTGCGGCCTGGTGGCCCACCTGGTCTCGCAGCGGATGGCCGAGCGGCGCACCGCCGAAGCGGCCGACGGCGCCCCGGCCGCGCCGGGACGGGCCGGCGTCACGGGCGGCGGCTTCCCCGGCCGCGAGGGAGCGGTGATCGGCGCCCTCTGCGCCCTGCTGCTCCTGCTCGGCACGGTGTCCTCCGCGATGTCCGACCGGTACATGCCGGCGCAGGACGGTACGTACCGGATCCTGCCCTGGGTTTCCCACACCGTTCGCCAGCAGAACGGCAAGTGCCCGAAGTTCGCCCCCAAGCACGAGTGCTCCAAGGACGGCGACCAGTCCTGGCTGAGCTACATCCGTTGACCCGAAGGACGACATGATCTCCGCACTGACGCGGCTGGCCGACTGGTCGGCCAAGACTCCCAAGCGGCTCTGGGCTGTCTCCTTCGTGCTCTTCTTCACCCTCGCGGCCTCCTGGTCCGCCGCCACCCCGCTCGGCGGCTCCCCGGACGAGCACGCGCACTTCATCCGCGCGGCGGCCGTCGCCCGGGGCCAGATCAACGGCTCCGAGGTGATGGTCCCGCACATGGTGGCGGGCATCGAGGGGAAGTTCGCCGAGACCGGGGTCAAGCTCCCGGAGTGGTACAAGCAGCTGCCCAAGCAGCACGAGTGCTACGCCTGGCACGAGGAGCGGCCCGCGTCCTGCGCCCGCAAGCTCGGCCACTCGGAGAAGACCGCCGAGGTCCCGACCGCGGCCGGCCGCTACCACCCGGCGTACTACATGGTGACCGGCTGGCCGAGCCTGCTGGTCGACGGTCCGCGCGGGCTGTACCTGATGCGCCTGATGGCGGCCCTGTTCTGCTCGGCCCTGCTGGCGAGCGCCGTGGTCACGGCCGCCGAGTGGACGCGCAGGCGCTCGGTCGCGCTGCTCGGCGTCTTCACCGCGGCCACGCCCATGGCCCTGTACATGGCCGGCATGGTCAACCCCAGCGGCGGTGAGATCGCCGCCGGCATCCTGGTGTGGACCGCCCTGCTGTCGATCTTCATGTCGCCCGATCCGGGACTGCTGAACCGCAGGCTGGCCAGGGTCGGCATCGGCGGCCTGGTGCTCATCAACATCCGCCCGCTCGGACTGATCTGGTTCGCCGGGGCGGTCGTCTTCTCGGTGCTGCTGGCCGAGCGCGGCGCGCTGCGCCCGGTGCTGCGCCGCAAGGCCCTGTGGATCTGGACGGCGCTGCTCGGCCTCGCCACGGTCGGTGCGCTGCTCTGGGCCCGCGCGCACCCCGACAACTCGGTGATCAACGTCCCCAAGTCGCTCACCATGCGGGAAGCGGCCCGGCAGACCTTCGGGAACACCGAGACCTACGTCCACCAGATGCTCGGCTACTTCGGCTGGCTGGACACCCCGGCCCCGGCCTTCACCTGGCAGGTCTGGCTCGGCGTGATCGCCGTGGTCACCGTGCTGGGGCTGGCGTACGGCCGCGGGCGCGAGGCGGTGGCGCTGATCGGCATGCTGGTGGCGATCGTCGTGGTCCCGGTGGTGGCCCAGGCCTCGCAGGCGGAGACGCTCGGCATGGTCTGGCAGGGCCGCTACCTGCTGCCCTTCGCGGTCGGCCTGCCGTTGATGGCGGCGCTGATCTGCGCGAGCCGGGCGCCCGAGAAGGGCTTCCCCTGGCGCCGGTTGGTCGGCTTCGCGGTGGCCGGCCTCGCGCTGGCGAACGCGGCGGCGTTCTTCTGGGCGCTGCGGCGCTTCGCGGTCGGCGTCAGCGGCCCCTGGATCCCGTACTCGGCGCACTGGAACCCGCCCGGCGGCTGGGTGCTGTGGAGCGGCGTGTACACGGTGGCGGCGATCGCCCTCGTGGTGCCCGCCCTGATGCGCGACCGCGCGCCCGGGGAACCGGACGGAGCGGGCCGCGGCGGAGCGGACCCGGACGAGGCCGCCGGCTCCGGCGCGCAGCCGCGGGCGACGGCGGCCCGCTGATCCGGCGCGGGCCCGCCCGTCCGGCGCGGGCCCGCCCGTCAGGCGTTGGCCCGCTCCGCCGGGATGTCCGCCACCGCGAAGGACGGCGTGCGGTCGTCGGCCTCGGCCAGCAGCGCCCCCCCCGGCGCCCACACGGCCGCGCCCCCGCACCCGGTCCACGGCCCCGCCGGCCCGACGTGGTTGGCGAGGGCCACGTACATGCCGTGGTCCCGGGCGATCCCGGGGTGGACCCAGGCGCGCTCGCCGACGCCGTCGCCCGTCCCGTAGAGCGAGCTCGCCAGGTGCACCCGGCAGCCGGCCGCCGCGCCCGCGCCGGGCACGTCCGCGAAGTGGTTGTCGAAGCAGATGCCCAGGGAGAAGCGGATCCCGCCGAGTTCGAACCGGCCCGGGACCGCCCCCGCCGCGAAGACCTCCTGCTCGTGGCGGAAGAGGTGCTGCTTGGCGTACGTGGTCACGTGCGCGCCGGCCGCGTCGTGCACCAGGGTCGCGATGAGGGGCAGGGGGCCGTCCCCGCGCAGCGCGACGTTGACGGCGGTGGCGGTCCCGGCGGCCCGGACGGGGTCCAGCCGGGGGTCGTCCGGCCCGGTCAGCCACAGTCCCGGGTCGGTGGCGAGCGCGGGCAGTTCGTACCCGGTCAGCGTGAGCTCGGGGAACACCACCAGGTCGACGCCCTCCGCCCGGGCCCGGGCGGCGAGGGCGGCCGCGCGCGCGGCGTTGGCGGGCACGTCGGCGGGGACGCAGGTCAGCTGGGCGGCGGCGATCTTCACGGGCTCCAGCTTGCCAGCCGGCGCGAGGGGGCGGGGAGCGGGTCCGGGTCAGGCCGCCGGTCCGTGCAGGAGCGTCAGGAAGGACCGGAAGACGGCCGGCATGTCCACGGCTTCCGGGGCGAGCAGCCACTGGTACTGGAGGCCGTCCATCACGGCGGCCAGCAGCGGGGCCGCCTGCTCGGGGGTGAGGCCCGAGGGGAGGCGCTCGCCGAACTCGGCGCGCAGCATCGCCGCCATCTCCCCGCGCACCTGCGCGTACCGATCGGTGAAGAACTCCCGTGCGGGATGGCCGTCGGTGACGCTCTCGCCGAGCAGTGCGGAGAAGGTCTGCACGATGCCCGGGCGCATCGCGTTGTAGTCCACCAGCGAGGCCAGCAGGTCCAGGCGCCACGTGCCGGCCGAGGCGCGGCTGCCGCCGCCGGTGTCCCAGCGGTCGCGCTCCTCCAGGACGGCGACCAGCAGCGCCTCCTTGGTCGGGAAGTAGTGCAGCAGCCCCTGCTGGGTCAGCCCCACGCGCTCGGCGACCGTACCGAGTGAAGCGCCGCGGTAGCCGCGCTCCGCGATGACCTCGACGGCCGCGCGGACGATCTCCCCGCGCCGTTCCTCACTTCTCGCCCTGGCCATCGCCGCGACGCCCCTTCCGTTCAGCCCGCCAGCAGGACCGTACGGCATCTTTCTATCACGAACAGATTACGAACCCTACCGCTCTACAGGTAAACGGTCCACGATGGAGCCAGCCGCACCGCGCAGCCGCCCCGCACGGCCGGCGCGCGGCCCCGCGTCTCGACTACCCGCACTCAACGAGGAGGCATGGCCGTGACCGATGCCGATCAGGTCCGCAACGACGTCGTAGAGGCGGCGCTGGGCAAGCTGGACCTCGACACCAAGGCCCGGCTGCTGGCCGGCCAGGACATGTGGTCCCTGCCCGCCGTCCCCGAGATCGGGCTGCGCTCCCTGGTCTTCTCCGACGGCCCCATCGGGGTGCGCGGCGTGCGCTGGACCGCCGACGACCCGTCCGTCGCCCTGCCCTCCCCGACCGCGCTCGCCGCCGCCTGGGACCCGGCGCTCGCCCGCCGGGCCGGCCGCCTCCTCGCCCAGGAGGCCCGCCGCAAGGGCGTCCACGTCCTCCTCGCGCCCACCGTCAACCTGCACCGCTCCCCGCTCGGCGGCCGCCACTTCGAGTGCTACTCGGAGGACCCGTACCTCACCGGCGCCGTCGGCAGCGGCTACGTGAACGGGGTCCAGGACGGCGGGGTCGGCACCACCGTCAAGCACTTCGTCGGCAACGACGCCGAGACCGACCGGTTCACCGTCGACAGCGTCATCGCCCCGCGCCCGCTGCGCGAGCTGTACCTGGCGCCCTTCGAGGCGATCGTCGCCAACGCCCACCCGTGGGGCATCATGACGGCCTACAACCGGGTCAACGGCGTGTACATGAGCGAGAACGCCCACCTCGTCAACGAGGTCCTGCGCGCCGAGTGGGGCTTCGACGGCTGCAACGTCTCCGACTGGATGGCCGCCCGCTCCACCACCGGCGACATCCTCGGCGGCCTCGACGTGGTCATGCCCGGCCCCGCCTGCGTCTACGGCGCACCGCTCGCCGACGCCGTCCGCTCCGGCGAGGTGCCGGAAGCCGCCGTCGACGAGGCCGTCCGCAACGTCCTGCGCCTCGCCGCCCGCGTCGGCATCCTGGAGGGCGCCCCCGCCGTCGTCGGCGAGGTCCCGGCGCCCGTCGACGGCCAGGCCCTGGCCCGCGAGCTCGCCGCCCGCGGCTTCGTCCTCGTCCGCAACGAGGCCGTGTCCGGCACCGAGCGGGCCCTGCCCCTCGACACCTCCGCCGGCCGCACCGTCGCCGTCATCGGCGCCGCCGCCCGCGACGCCCGCGTGCTGGGCGGCGGTTCCGCCACCGTCTTCCCCGAGCGGATCGTCTCCCCGCTGGACGGACTGACCGCGGCCCTCCCCGAGGGCGCGGTGCGCTTCGCCGTCGGCGCCGACCCCAGCGACGAACTCACCCCCGCTGACAAGGGCTTCGAGCTCCGCGCGATCTGCCGCGACGCCTCCGGCGCCGTCCTCGGCACGGGCTCGCTGCCGACCGGCCAGGTCCAGTGGATCGGCGACGACCTGCCCGAGGGCGCCGCGTACGAGACGATGGCGAGCATCGAGGTCGTCGGCACCTTCGTCCCGCGCGAGAGCGGCGAGCACGCCTTCGGCACCCGCGGACTCGGCGCCTTCGCCCTCGCCGTCGGCGGCGAGATCCGCTGGGAGGGCGTCCAGTCGATGGGCAACGAGGCCGACCCGTTCGAGGCCTTCTTCGGAGCCCCCAACGAACGGACCCGCCTCACCCTCACCGAGGGCGAGGCCGTCGAGGTCTCCCTGACCTACCAGGTCCCCGACGTGAGCGCCCTGCCCCTCAAGGCGATCATGTTCTCCTTCCTCCATCTCGGCCCGCAGCGCTCCGCCGACGAGCTCATCGACGAGGCCGTGGAGGCGGCGCGCGCGGCCGACACCGCCGTCGTGGTCGTCGCCACCACCGAGCGCGTGGAGTCCGAGGGCTTCGACCGGGTCGACCTCACCCTCCCGGGCCGCCAGGACGACCTGGTCAGGGCCGTCGCCGCGGTCAACCCGAACACCGTGGTCGTCGTCAACGCCGGCTCCCCGGTCGAGCTCCCGTGGCGCGAGGAGGTCGCCGCCGTCCTGCTGACCTGGTTCCCCGGGCAGGAGGGCGGGGCCGCGCTGGCCGACGTACTCCTCGGCGACGCCGAGCCGGGCGGGCGGCTGCCCACCACCTGGCCCGCGCGGTTCGCGGACGCGCCGGTCACCGAGGTCATCCCGACCGAGGGGCGCCTGGAGTACGGAGAGGGGCTCTTCATCGGCTACCGGGCGTACGAGCGGGAGGGGATCGCCCCCGCCTACCCCTTCGGCCACGGCCTCGGCTACACGGACTGGGCGTACGAGTCCCTGGAGGCCACCCCGGAGGCGGTGCGGGTCCGCCTCACCAACACCGGCGCCCGGCCGGGCCGCGAGACCGTCCAGATCTACCTGGCCCCCACGGCCGACACCGTGGAGCGCCCGGCGAGCTGGCTGGCCGGCTTCGCGAGCGTGAGCGCCGGGCCCGGCGAGAGCGTGGAGGTCGAGATCGCCCTGCCCGGGCGCGCCTTCGAGATCTGGGACGAGGACGCCCGCGCCTGGCAGCGGATCGGCGGCGGCTACGAGGTCCGCGCGAGCCACGCGCACGGCGACACGCGGCTGACGGCGACCCTCGATCTGTAATGGCCGGAAATCACCCGTGTTGAGGTGATCCAAGAGCTGGACCGGGGGCGGGCCCTGACACCCGCCCCCGGTCCTGTCCGCTGTCCGGCGTCAACGCGGGGGCTCGGCGGAGGTCACCTGTCGGTGCGCCAGTTCCGCGAGCCGCGCCTGTCCGTCCTTGCCCGGGTGGAACCAGTCCCAGCGGCTCAACTGCTCCGCCGAGAACGGGTACTGGAAGACCGCGCCGCCGTCGTAGCGGCACAGCCCGTCCTTCGCGCAGACCTCGCGCAGCACCTCGTTGTACTCGACCACGCGCGCCCGCACCTGCTCGCGCCGGGCCGTCGCCCCGGCGGTCTCGGAGGTGGGTTCGGCGAGCATCGACTGGCAGATGCCGAGCCGCCAGACCTGGCGCACCATCGGATCGTCCTTGCCCTGCTCCCACAGGCGCTGGAGGTCCGGGACGCTGGAGACGTACACCTGCGAGGCGGGCGAGGCGGCCCGCAGGTCCGCGAGCGCCTTCTCGAACCCGGAGCGGAAGGCGGCCACCGGGGTCATCGACGAAGCCGACGGCCGGCAGGCGTCGTTCGAGCCCACCATCACCGTGACCAGGCCGGGCCTGTGCGCGGCGGCGGAGGCCAGCTGTCCCGGCAGGTCGGCCATCCGGGAGCCGGTCACCGCGTAGTTCCAACTGCGCGCGGGCGCCTCGGCCTCCCCGAGCAGCCGAGCGGCCAGCGAGTGGACGGCGGGGTCGTCACCGGTGGCCCAGGAGGCCTCCGGGCAGTCGGCCAGCACCGAACAGGCGTCGAAACCGCGCGTGATGGAGTCGCCGACCGCGGCGACCGAGGCGGGCGCGGTGTTCCAGCGGGGCGCGGCCTGCGCCCCCCGTTCGCCCGCGGGCTTCGCCCCGTCGGCCGAACACCCGCCCAGCACACCCGCCGCCACGACCAGCAGGGCGGCCGTCGCGCCCGCGCCCGGAAGCGTCCTGCGCGCTCGGCGGCGCGGGGCGGTGGTGCGCATGCGGGAGGTCCCTCCTCGTCGCCCCGCGTCCATCGGGGGCGTCCTGCTGAGTGAATGCTCTGTGTTTACGGGCCTGGGAGCGACCGTACGTCACACCATGACCCCCGGCGCACGGTAGCTTTTTCCCGTGGCGTTTCGGCCGCAAGTCCCGCAACGCAATGTCAAATAATTTCCGTTACATTACATCACGTCACATACTGTCCGTTTTCTGGAGTTTATTCCCGACCTCGTCCCACACTGGAGGTCCCGGTGACGACACGTGGAGTCCTGTACGTGCACTCCGCACCGCGCGCGCTCTGCCCGCACGTGGAATGGGCTGTTGCGGGGGTGCTCGGGGTGCGGGTGAACCTCGACTGGATCCGTCAGCCCGCCTCCCCGGGCACCTGGAGAGCCGAGTTCTCCTGGCAGGCCGAGGCGGGCACCGCATCGAAACTCGCCTCCGCCCTGCGCGGCTGGCACCTGCTCCGCTTCGAAGTGACCGCGGAACCCTGCCCGACGGCCGAGGGCGAGCGCTACAGCTCCACCCCGCAGCTCGGCATCTTCCACGCCGTCACCGGAATGCACGGCGACATCCTGATCCCCGAGGACCGGCTGCGTGCCGCCCTCGCCCGGTCCTCGCGCGGAGAGACGGACCTGGAGGCGGAGATCGCCAAACTGCTCGGCAAGCCCTGGGACGACGAGCTCGAACCCTTCCGCTACGCCGGCGAGGGCGCTCCGGTGCGCTGGCTCCACCAGGTCGTCTGAGCCCTGCTCGCGCACGCGAAAGGCCCACCCGGAACCATCCGGGTGGGCCTTTCGCGTGGGTCTCGGTCAGACAGTACGGAACGCGAGCGTCACGTTGTGGCCGCCGAAGCCGAAGGAGTTGTTGATCGCGGAGATCGGGCCGTCGGCCGGGAGCTTGCGGGGCTCGCCGCGCACGATGTCCGCGTCGATGTCGTCGTCGATGTCGTCGAGGTTGATCGTCGGCGGGGCCAGGCGGTGGTACAGCGCCAGCACCGTCGCGACGGTCTCGATGCCGCCCGCGCCACCGAGGAGGTGACCGGTCATCGACTTGGTGGCCGAGATCGCGATGTGGTCGAGGTCGTCGCCCAGCACCTTGCGCAGGGCCTTCAGCTCGGCCGTGTCACCCTGCGGGGTGGACGTGGCGTGCGCGTTCAGGTGGACCAGCTCGGCCGGGTCGAGACCCGTGTTGTCGAGCAGGTTCTGCACGGCGGCCGCGACACCGCGGCCGGTCGGCTCCGGCTGCGCGATGTGGTGGCTGTCCGCGGACAGGCCCTGGCCCAGCACCTCGCAGTAGACCCGGGCGCCGCGCGCGGCGGCGTGCTCGGCGGACTCCAGGATCACGACGCCGGCGCCCTCGCCGAGGACGAAGCCGTCGCGGGCCTTGTCGTACGGGCGGGAGGCCGTGGTCGGGTTCTCGTTGTTCTTGGACATCGCCATCATGTTGGCGAACGCGGCGATCGGCAGCGGGTGGATCGCCGCCTCGGTGCCGCCCGCGACGACCACGTCGGCACGGCCGGTGCGGATCATCTCGACGGCGTAGCCGATGGCCTCGGCGCCCGACGCGCAGGCGCTGACCGGAGTGTGCACACCCGCGCGGGCGTTGACCTCCAGGCCGACGTTGGCCGACGGGCCGTTCGGCATGAGCATGGGGACGGTGTGCGGGGAGACCCGGCGCACACCCTTTTCCTTCAGTACGTCGTACTGGTCGAGCAGGGTGGTCACGCCGCCGATGCCGGAGGCGATGACGGTGCCCAGGCGCTCGGGCGCGATCGACGCGTCCTCGCCCGCCGGGGCGGTGTAGCCGGCGTCGGCCCACGCCTCGCGGGCCGCGATGATCGCGAACTGGGCCGAGCGGTCCAGCTTGCGGGCCAGCGGCCGGGGAAGGACCTCACTCGGGTCCACGGCGGCAGTTGCGGCGATACGAACCGGGAGTTCGGCAAAGCGCTCGCCCTCGAGGGGCTTTACGCCGGAACGGCCGGCAAGCAGACCTTCCCAGGTCGAAGCGCTGTCGCCACCCAGCGGAGTGGTTGCGCCGATACCGGTGACGACCACGGTGCGATTGGTCGGGCTCACAGGAATTCTTTCTCCACGTCTCAGGGGGTGCTGAATTGTCACGGCGCCACCGCCAGGTGGCGACAAACGCTCGTCAGGCTCAGGCCTGGTTCTTGAGGATGTAGCTCGCAGCATCGCCGACGGTCTTGAGACCCTTGACGTCCTCGTCCGGGATCTTCACCTCGAAGCGCTCTTCGGCGGCGACGACGACCTCGACCATGGACAGCGAGTCGACGTCCAGGTCGTCGGTGAAGGACTTCTCGAGCTGGACGTCCTCGGTCGGGATGCCGGCGATCTCGTTGACGATCTCGGCGAGACCTTCGACGATCTCATCCTGGGTGTAGGCCATGTGGCGCTCCTTCATTGGGTACTGGGGTGGAACAGGGACGGAAAAAGGGATTCCGGACCCTAGGGGAGGGTAACGACCGTCGCGGCGTAGACGAGTCCCGCCCCGAAGCCGATGACGAGCGCGGTGTCGCCGCTCTTCGCCGCTCCGGTCGCCAGGAGCCGCTCCATAGCGAGCGGGATCGAGGCGGCCGAGGTGTTGCCGGTGGTTTCGACGTCACGGGCGACCGTGACGTGCTCCGGCAGCTTCAGAGTCTTCACCATCGAGTCGATGATCCGCATGTTTGCCTGGTGCGGAATGAAGACGTCCAGGTCATCGGCGGTGATCCCGGCTGCGTCGAGCGCCTGCTGGGCCACCTTGGCCATCTCGAAGACGGCCCAGCGGAAGACCGCCTGGCCCTCCTGGGTGATGGCCGGAAACTTCTCGGCGCTGTCCGTGCTGCGGTACTCGTCCCACGGCACGGTCTGCTTGATCGTCTCGGACTTGTCGCCCTCGGAACCCCACACCGTGGGGCCGATGCCCGGCTCGTCCGAGGGGCCGACGACCACGGCGCCCGCGCCGTCGCCGAAGAGGAAGGCCGTCGCACGGTCCTCCAGGTCGGTGAGGTCCGAGAGCCGCTCCACGCCGATGACGAGGACGTACTCCGCCGAACCCTCCACGATCAGGCCCTTGGCCAGGGTCAGGCCGTAGCCGAAGCCGGCGCAGCCCGCCGAGATGTCGAAGGCCGCGGGCTTGCCCGCGCCGATGCGGTGCGCGATCTCCGTCGCGACCGCCGGGGTCTGCTTGAAGTGCGACACCGTCGAGACGATCACGGCGCCGATCTTCTCCGGCTCGATCCCGGCGGCGGCCAGCGCCTTGCCGGAGGCCTCCACCGACATCGCGGCGACGGTCTCCTGGGGCGAGGCCCAGTGCCGCGTGGCGATGCCGGAACGGGAGCGGATCCACTCGTCGGACGAGTCGATGGTCTCGAGGATGACCTCGTTGGGCACCACGCGGACAGGGCGGTAGCCGCCCACACCGAGGATGCGGGCGTACGGGGAGCCCTTGGATGGCTTGATCTTCGACATGCTGTGTGGGCTCCTTCTCTCAGACCGCGTGCTCGGCTACGAGCGCCGCGGCCTTCTCGAGATCGTCCGGGGTCCTCAGGGCCACGCTCGGTACGCCCTTGAGCGCGCGCTTGGCCAGACCCGTCAGAGTGCCACCCGGGGACAGCTCGATGATCCCCGTGACACCCAGTTCGGCGAACGTCTCCATGCACAGGTCCCAGCGGACCGGGTTGGCCACCTGGCCGACCAGCCGGGCGACGACATCGGCGCCCGTGGTCACGACCTGGCCATCCTTGTTCGATACGTACTTCAGCACCGGGTCGGCCGGGGAGAGGGCGGCTGCCGCCTTCTCCAGACCGGCGACCGCCGGAGCCATGTGGTGCGTGTGGAAGGCGCCCGCGACCTTGAGGGCGACGACCTTCATGGAACCCTCGGGCTTCTCGGCCTCCAGGGCCGCGATCTGCTCCATGGTCCCCGCGGCCACGATCTGGCCCGCGCCGTTCACGTTCGCCGGGGTCAGGCCCAGCTTCTCCAGGTGGGCCACGACGACGTCCGGCTCCCCGCCGAGGACCGCCGCCATGCCCGTCGCGGTGATCGCCGCGGCCTCGGCCATGCCGAGCCCGCGGGTGCGTACGAAGGACAGCGCGTCCGTGTCGGACAGCACGCCGGCGTAGGCGGCGGCGGTGATCTCGCCGACGCTGTGGCCCGCGACGGCACCGAAGGCCGTGGGCGCGCCCAGCGCGGACGCGGAGAGCAGACCGGCGGCAACCAGCAGGGGCTGCGCCACGGCCGTGTCGCGGATCTCCTCCGCGTCGGCCTTCGTGCCGTAGTGGGCAAGGTCGAGCCCGATGGCGTCCGACCAGCCGGCGACGCGGGCAGCGGCGCCGGGCAGTTCGAGCCAGGGAGTCAGGAAGCCGGGCGTCTGTGCGCCTTGGCCGGGAGCGACGAGTACGAGCACCCTCACACTCTCTCTTGTGTTCGGTCCGCGCCGCCCGTGGGGACAGGGACGAAGAACCTTCGGGGTAATTGTTGATGTCCGACAAAAGTCTAGGACTGAGGATCGCCGTCGGCCAGACGCCCGAGGATCAGGGCGATCCTCAGGGTGAACGCGGAACGGACATCTGAGGGCGACCAGCCGGTGACGTCCGTCACACGTCGCAGCCGGTAGCGCACGGTGTTGGGGTGAACGAACAGCATCCGAGCTGCGCCTTCGAGACTGCTCGCCTGCTCCAGGTAGACGCTGAGCGTCTCCAGGAGGGCCGAACCCGCCTCCTCCAGCGGTCTGTAGATCTCCTCCACCAACTGCTCGCGCGCCGAAGGGTCCGACGCGATCGCGCGTTCGGGCAGGAGATCGTCCGCCAGCACCGGACGCGGAGCGTCCTGCCAGGCCGTGCAGGCCTTGAGCCCGGCCGCCGCCGCCTGCGCGGACTTCGTGGCGTTCAGCAGGTCCGGGACGACCGGGCCGGCCACCACCGGACCCGCCGCGAACGGCCCGATCAGGGACTTCGCGACCTGCATCGGATTGTCGCTGCCGCCCGCGATGACCACGAGCCGGTCGCCGAGCACACCGGTGAGGACCTGCAGCTTGTGGTGGCGGGCCGCGCGCCGGATCGCCTCCACCGTCAGCTCGCTGTCGCCCTCCGGCGCGGTGCCCAGCACGACGCACACGTGGTCCGGGGAGTTCCAGCCGAGCGCCGCCGCCCGGGACAGGGCGCCCTCGTCGGCCTCGCCGGACAGCACCGCGTTGACGACCAGCGACTCCAGCCGGGCGTCCCACGCCCCGCGGGCCTCGGCGGCCTGCGCGTACACCTGGGCGGTCGCGAAGGCGATCTCCCGGGCGTACACCAGCAGCGCCTCGCGCAGGATCGACTCGTCACCGGGTGCCGCGACCTCGTCGATCGCGGTCTCCATGACCTCGATCGTGGTCCGCACCATCTCGACGGTCTGGCGCAGGGTGATCGCCCGGGTCAGCTCGCGCGGAGCCGTCCCGAAGACATCGGTCGAGATCGCCTGAGGGGCCTCCGGATGCCGGAACCACTCGGTGAACGCGGCGATGCCGGCCTGGGCGACCAGGCCGATCCAGGACCGGTTCTCCGGTGGCATCGCCCGGTACCACGGCAGCGTCTCGTCCATGCGCGCGATGGCGTTGGCCGCGAGCCGGCCGGAGGACTTCTCGAGCCGCCGCAGCGTCGCGGAATGCGGATGGGCGGGAGCCGGATGCGCGGAATGGATCGCGGGGGAATGCTCACGTTCGGGTTGGGGCACGTGACAAGACTGCCTTATCGGGGAGAGCTCGCGGCGTCCGGTACCACGGGCGCCACCCGGTCCGGAGGCTACGGTGACCCCCATGATTGATGTACGCCGCGGCTCCGACCGGTACGAGGGCGGGGACGCGCAGGCCGGGATCGCCACCCGGCACGCCTTCTCCTTCGGACAGCACTACGACCCGGACAACCTGCGCTTCGGCCCGGTCATGGCGTGCAACGAGGAGACCCTCGCCCCCGGCGCCGGCTTCGACGAGCACCCCCACAGCCACACCGAGATCGTCACCTGGGTGGCCGACGGCGAGCTCACCCACCAGGGCGCCACGGGCGCCGGAACCCTGGTCCGGCCCGGCGACGTACAGCACCTCGGCGCCGCTTCCGGCACGCGCCACGTGGAGCGCAACGACGGCCCCGGGCCGCTGCGCTTCGTCCAGATGTGGCTCGCGCCGCTCGACACGGCCGGGGAGCCCTCGTACGCCCTGGTCAGGGGCATCGCCGACAGCACGCCCTACGCGGTGCCGGCGGCCGGGGCCGTCCTGCACGTACGGCGGCCGGGCGCGGGCGAGCGGGTCGCCGTGCCGGCGGCCGAGCGGGTGTACGTGCACGTCGTACGGGGAGACCTGCGCCTGGACGGCGAGCACGGGGAGGAGATCGGCCCCGGGGACTCCCTGCGGATCACCGGCGAGCCGGACCTGGAGCTCGTCGCCGGATCCCCGGGCGAGCTGCTGATCTGGGAGCTTCCCTGACCGGCCGGCCGATCAGACCGGGCGGCGGAGGTCGGCGAGCACCGCGTCGGTGAACACGGGCCAGGCCTCCACGGCCCACGGGCCGAAGGGGCGGTCGGTCAGCGCCACGCACGCGGCGCGCGCGTCCGGGTCCACCCACAGGAAGGTCCCGGCCTGCCCGAAGTGCCCGAAGGTGCGCGGCGAGGAGCCGGAGCCCGTCCAGTGCGGGGCCTTCCCGTCGCGGATCTCCAGACCGAGGCCCCAGTCGTTGGGGGACTGGTGGCCGTAGCCGGGCAGGACGCCCTTCAGTCCGGGGTGGACCACGGCGGTGGCCTCGGCGACGGTGCGGACGTCCAGCAGCCGCGGCTGCTGGAGTTCGGCGGCGAAGCGCGCGAGGTCGGCGACGGTGGAGACGCCGTCCTTGGCGGGGGAGCCCTCCAGGCTGCTCGACGCCATGCCCAGCGGCTCGAAGACCGCCTGGTGGACGTACTCGGAGAAGGGGATCCCGGTGGCCTTGGCGATGTGGTCGCCCAGCACCTCGAAACCGGCGTTCGAGTACAGGCGGCGCTGCCCGGGCGGGGAGCTCACGCGGTGCTCGTCGAAGGCCAGGCCACTGGTGTGCGCCAGCAGGTGGCGGACGGTGGAGCCCTGCGGCCCGGCCGGCTCGTCCAGCTCGATCGCGCCCTCCTCGTAGGCGACGAGGGCGGCGTAGGCGGCGAGCGGCTTGGTCACGGAGGCCAGGGCGAAGCGGTGGTCCACCGGGCCGTGGGCGCCCAGTACGGTCCCGTCGGCGCGGACGACGGCGGCCGCGGCGGTCACAACCGGCCAGTTCTCGATGGTCCGCAGACTCTGCATGCTCTCCATGCGGCCGAGCCTACTTGCTTGGAGTGCACTCCAAGGTTTTAGCGTGTGGCCATGAGCCTGACGCAGACGCGGTACACGATCAGCGAGGTCGAGGCCCGGACCGGTCTGACCCAGCACACCTTGCGCTGGTACGAGCGGATCGGCCTCATGCCGCACGTGGACCGCTCGCACTCGGGACAGCGGCGCTTCAGCGACAAGGACCTCGACTGGCTGGCCTTCGTGGGCAAGCTGCGCGCCACCGGGATGTCGGTGGCGGACATGGTCCGCTACGCCGAACTGGTCAGGGAGGGCGGGCACACCGTCGGCCAGCGGCGCGAACTGCTGGAGCGGACGCGGCGCGATGTGCGGGCGCGGATCGCGGAACTGGGCGACGCGCTCGCCGTATTGGACTACAAGATCGACATGTATGCGATGCACGCCGTCGCGGAAAAGGCGGACCGGACATGACCGAGAACACCGAGCACGCCGAGCACGCCGAGAAGACCGGCAGGCTCGAAAAGGTCGAACTGGGCAAGGGCGGCCCGCTGGTGGGCGTCCAGGGCCTCGGCTGCATGGGCATGAGCGAGTTCTACGGGGACACGGACGAGGCGGTCGCCCGCCGGACCCTCGACGCGGCGCTCGACGCCGGGGTCACCCTCTTCGACACCGCCGACGTCTACGGGCGGGGCGCGAACGAGGAGTTCCTCGCGCCGTTCGTGGCCGCGCACCGCGAAGAGATCACCCTCGCCACGAAGTTCGCCATCGAGCGCACCGACGACCCGGTGTACCGGGGGGTCCGCAACGACGCGGCGTACATCCGTCGGGCGGTGGAGGCCAGCCTGCGCAGGCTCGGCACCGAGGTGATCGACCTCTACTACATGCACCGGCACGATCCGGCCGTCCCCTTCGCCGAATCGGTCGGCGCGATGGCGGAGTTGGTGCGGGAGGGCAAGGTGCGCCACCTCGGGCTGAGCGAGGTGACCGGGCCCGAGCTGCGCGAGGCGCACGCCGTGCACCCGATCGCGGCGCTCCAGTCGGAGTGGTCGCTCTTCAGCCGGGACGTGGAGCGCAGCGCCGCGGCCGCCGCGGCGGAGCTCGGCGTGGCGCTCGTGCCGTACTCCCCGCTCGGACGCGGCTTCCTGACCGGCGCGTTCACGGACGCGGCGGCGGAGCTGACGGCCGGTGACTTCCGCCGGGACCAGCCCCGGTTCACGGGGGAGAACGCGCGGACGAACGCGGCGCTGCTGGCGCCGGTACGGGAGATCGCGGCGGCGCACGGGGCCACGCCGGGGCAGATCGCGCTGGCGTGGGTGCAGCGGCGGGCGGCGGTGCACGGGCTGACGGTGGTGCCGATCCCCGGCACGCGCAAGCCGGAGCGGGTCGCGGAGAACACGGCGGCGACGCGGATCGCCCTGACGGAAGCCGAGCTGGCGCGGCTGGAGCCGATCGCGTCCCTGGTCGCGGGAGACCGCTACCCGGACATGTCCGCGACGTCGGTGGCCCGCGAGGCGTAGCCCGGGTCGACCCGGGCCGGGTCGGGTCGGGTCGGGGTCAGGCTTCGGCCGCGAAGCGGTCGCGCAGGGCCGTGTACTCCGCGTCGGTGAGCAGGCCCGCGCCGTGCAGTTCGGCGAGGTGCCGGAGGCGATCGTCGGCGCGGGGTCTAGGGACCGACGCGACGGGGGTGCGGGTGCGCAGCCCGGCGAGGACCGCCGCCGCGAACGGCAGGGACTCGTGGACGGCGCCGTAGCCCACGCCGAAGACGGCGGAGGCGAGGTCGTGGTCGGGGCGCGGGTCACCCGGGGCGCCCTGGACCGAGAGCCGCAGGTGGGCCCCGGGGCGGTCCGGGGAGTGCCAGGCGAGGCCGGTCAGCGCGGACAGCGGATAACGCTGGTCGCCGGCCTTCCACTTGGTGCTCGTGGCCCCGGTGCGGGACCAGCGGAAGGCGACGCAGGCGCCGTCGAAGGCGAGGCGGGCGTCGTACGCCTTCAGGGCGAGCGGCGGCTGCGGAGCCGCGACCAGGAAGCGGTCGGCGGGTCCGGCCGGGCCCAGCCGCTCGCGCAGGGCCTGTGCGAAGGCGGCCGCCCGACCCCGGGCGTCGCCGGGCAGCACCAGCCGGTACGGATCGCACGCTTCCCTCAGCTGCCCCGCCGCGGCCTCCACCAGGGGGTCCGCGCCCGCTCGCGCGTGGGCGCGCAGCACGACGGTGTCCCGGCGCCCCGCGGTCACGCTCACCCCGGACAACGCTTCGAGGGGGATCCGGCGGGTTCCCAGGGCGTGCCAGAGCCTGGGCGTTCGCATCCCCCGTGCGAAGCGGATGATCATCGAGTCCGTGGTGCGGTCGAACTCCCAGACGGCATGGTTTCCGGCCAGTACGTCACCCATGCGGCACATCGTAAAGGGACGCACCCCCGCGCGTCCCCCCGCTGTGAGGTCCGATTTCGGGTCGTCCGGGTGGGTCAGGAACCGTCGGCGCGGGAAATCCCGCGCCGGCAGGTGTCGTCCCCGGTGGCGCACACAGTGGAACCGAACGCACCGGTTCCGATTTTGGCGAAGTTGTCCAGGGAAGCGGTCCCTGGCGTGAAGTAGCCGGTGTGGCTCTTGGCTCCGGCCGCCGACAGCACGCGCGCGCCGAACTCCGGGGAGACCGGATCCGCGCCGTGGCCGAGGCCGCCGAACTCCAGGTGCGGGACGTCGGCGATCCAGTCGCCGGTGTCCCGCATCGACCACACCCGCGCCGAAGTGCCCAGCTCGCGGGCGTTGTCGACCCGCATCCCGGGGCTGCCCGCCACTGCGATGTCCGTGACCCGGGCCGGCAGCTCGTGCGCGGCTACCCCGCAGACCACGGAGCCGTAGCTGTGGCAGAACAGCGCCACGCTCGAGCTCCCGGGCAGCGCGGAGGTCAGCGCGCGCAGTCTGGCGGCGCCGTCCACGGCCATCCGGCCGGTCGCCGCGTCCATGCCGACCCCGCTCGGGGCGGTGTAGCCGGCCCAGGCGATGACGGCCGTGCGGCCGGCGGGCGCGGCCGCGCGCTCGGCCTCGTACAGGGACTCCGCCATGCCGACGGGGGCGGTCAGGCGCCGCTCGGTGCGCTCGAAGGTGAGCGCGTCGGTGTCGACGCCCGGGATGATCACCGAGACCCGGCGGGCCGTGCCGAGGTCGCCGAAGACCTCGGCGACCAGGCCGCTGCCGGTGGGGTCGAACATGAGGATCTGCCGGCCCGCTTCGGCGAGGGACTCGAAGCGGTGGGCGCGCCGCCCGGCCGTGGCGCGGTCGGAGGGGGCCAGCGTGACGTCGCCGCGGTGGGCCTCCTCGGACCGCGCGGCCTGCTGCAGGGCGATCCGGTTGGCCCGGTAGCGGGTGGCCACGGGCACGCCGTCGAGGCTTCCGACCACGAGCGGGTGGGCTTCGGCGAGCCGGGCGCGCTGGGCGCCGTCCAGGCTCGCGAAGAAGCGCGCCACGATCGGCGCGGGGGCGTCGGCGGCGGGCAGCGGCCGGCCGCCGAAGCGCGACTGGGCCCAGGAGGTGAGTGCCGCCCGGCGCGCCGAGGCCCCGTCCTCGGGCCGGTACACGGAGGTCCATCCGGTGGTCGCGAGCATGAGGAAGACCACCGTCAGCGCGAGCAGGGTGCGCAGGACGGCCGGGCGCGCGACGGCGTCGGACGAGTGGGGGTGGGCAAGGCCGGACAGTTTCACTGCGCTCAGCGTAGGAGACCATTCCGGCCCGCGGCGCGCCGGGTGACCGGAGTCACCGCGGGCCGCGCGGAGCGGAGCGGCGCCGGATGGCGGCCCGGAAGATCGTGCGGGCCGGCCCGGAAGATCGCGCGGGTCAGACCGGGCGGCGCCAGTCGGCGGCCAGCGCAGGGCCGATCTGGTCGAGGTAGCGCTCGGTCATCCGCCGGATCGTCGCGACGCCGGTGTCCTCGCCCTGCCCCCAGAGCCGCCCGGTGACCCGCATCACGCCCGAGAACGCGGCGACGGCCACCCGGGGGCGCGGATCGGCGTCCACGTCCAGCCCCTCGCGCTCGGCGATCAGCCGGGAGATCCGCTCCTCCAGCTCCGTGGAGCGGCGCAGGTGCACGGCGAGCAGGGCCGGGGTGGACTCGATGAGCCGGTAGCTGCGCATGTACAGGTCGACCGGGACCAGGTCCGAGATGGCCTCCTCGACGGTGTCCCAGGCGTCGAGGACGGCCGCGCGCATCGCCTCGAGCGGGCCCTCGGCCGCGGGGCGGGAGCGCAGCGCGGCGACGAAGTGCGATTCGACCAGGTCCTGGACCGCGAAGGCGACCTCTTCCTTGTTGGCGAAGTACCGGAAGAAGGTGCGCTGGGAGACGTCCACCGCGTCGGTGATCTCGTCGACGGTGGTCTCCTCGTACCCCTGGGCGATGAAGAGGAGGAGGGCGGCGCGCAGCAGCGCGTCGCGGGTGCGCCGCTTCTTGCGCTCGCGCAGTCCGGTCGCCGGTGCGGGCGGCGCGGGACGCTCTTCGGTCATCACGGCGTACGGGGTCCCTTCTGACGCTGGAGTGGGCGGTCAGCGTATCTGTGACGGACCTGACAGCGACTGTCTCGTTAAGCCGTCTGTGAAGTGTCAGCGACTGTCACTAATCTGTCCGCATGACTAGTCAGATCACCGTCGACGGCCAAGGCGTGGTCCTCGGCAAGGAACCGGACCCGGCGCCGGTCCGCACCGGCCTGCGCGGCCATCCGTGGCTGACCCTCTTCGCCGTCGCGGTCGGCGTCATGATGGTCACCCTCGACGGCACGATCGTCGCCGTCGCCAACCCGGCCATCCA
Source organism: Streptomyces sp. ICC1 (assembly GCF_003287935.1). Lineage (GTDB taxonomy): Bacteria > Actinomycetota > Actinomycetes > Streptomycetales > Streptomycetaceae > Streptomyces > Streptomyces tritrimontium. The sequence continues at coordinate 139,738 of NZ_CP030287.1, read as the reverse complement.
GAAGGACCTCGGCGCCTCGCTCGCGGACGTCCAGTGGATCACCAACGGCTACCTCCTGGCCCTCGCGGTCTCCCTGATCACCGCGGGCAAGCTCGGCGACCGCTTCGGCCACCGCCAGACCTTCCTCATAGGCATCGCCGGCTTCGCCGTCTCCTCGGCGGCCATCGGCCTCTCCGGCGGAGTCGAGCTCGTCATCGGCTTCCGCGTCGCCCAGGGCGTCTTCGGTGCCCTGCTGATGCCCGCCGCGCTCGGGCTGCTGCGCGCCACGTTCCCGGCCGAGAAGCTCAACATGGCCATCGGCATCTGGGGCATGGTCATCGGCGCCTCGACCGCCGCCGGGCCGATCGTCGGCGGCCTGCTCGTGGAGAACGTGAGCTGGCAGTCGGTCTTCTTCATCAACGTGCCCGTCGGCGTGCTCGCGCTCGCCTTCGGCCTGTTCATCCTGGTCGACCACCGGGCCGAGAACGCCCCGCGCTCCTTCGACGTCCTCGGCATCGCCCTGCTGTCGGGCGGGATGTTCTCGCTGATCTGGGCCCTGATCAAGGCCTCCGAATGGGGCTGGGGCGACCTCAAGACCCTGGCCTTCCTCGGCGGCTCCCTGCTCTGCTTCGCGGCCTTCGCCGTCTGGGAGAACCACGTCTCCGAGCCGCTGATCCCGCTCGGGATGTTCCGCTCGCTGCCGCTGTCCGCGGGCACCGTGCTGATGGTCCTGATGGCCTTCGCCTTCATGGGCGGGCTGTTCTTCGTGACCTTCTACCTGCAGAACATCCACGGCATGAGCCCCGTGGACAGCGGCCTGCACCTGCTGCCCCTCACCGGGATGATGATCATCGGCTCGCCGCTGGCCGGCTTCGCCATCACCAAGGTCGGCCCGCGCCCGCCGCTGGTCGCGGGCATGGTCGCCACCGCCGTCGCCTGTTTCGGGATGGCCCAGCTGACCCCGGCCACCTCCACCCTCACCATGTCGCTCTGGTTCGCCCTGATGGGCCTCGGGCTCGCGCCCGTCATGGTCGGCGCCACCGAGGTCATCGTCGGCAACGCCCCGCTGGAGCTGTCCGGCGTGGCCGGCGGGCTCCAGCAGGCCGCCATGCAGGTCGGCGGCAGCCTGGGCACCGCCGTGCTCGGCGCGGTCATGGCGAGCAAGGTCGCCGGCACCTTCGGGGACAACTGGGCCGCGGCGAAGCTGCCGCCGCTCACCCCCGAGCAGCTCGACCTCGCGGAGAAGGGGGTCCAGGTCGGTGTGGCCCCGGTCCCGCCGGGCGCTGCGGAGCAGGTCGCGCAGGCCATCACGGGCGTCGCCCACGACACGTTCGTGGCGGGCATGAGCACCGCCTTCACCGTCGCGGGCGTGGTCGCGGTACTCGCCGCGATCGTCGCCGGCTTCACCAAGCGCGGCGAGAACGCCGCCGCGGGGGCGGGCGCGGCCCACATCTAGCCCGTGTCCAGCCCACGTCCAGCCCGTGTCCAGCCCGCCGACCGGCGCTGACCGGCACTGACCGGCGCCGCCCGAGCCGCCCGCTGCGGCCCGGGCGGCGCCCCCTCCGGCGCCTCCCCGGCCCCGTCCGCCGCCGATCGGACGGGGTCGCGGAGGCGTCAACTCCGTGCGTACGAGAGCCCCGCCGGACGGTTCCGGCGGGGTTGTCGCCTATCAGGGTGGACCCGGCCGCGGCCCCTTCCGCCCGGCCGTCCGCGCAGGTCAGCGTGGTGTCGACGGAGCTTTCGGAAACGGTCCGGGGCCCGTCCGTCCACCAGGAGTTGACCCGTCATGCGTACGTGGAGCACGACCTTCGCCCCGGCCGCCGTCCTCGCCGCCACCCTGCTGATCCCCGGAACCACCGCCGCCGCCCACGCGGCGGGCCAGGCTCCGGCCCACGGCTCCGGGCACGCCCCGGGCCGGGCCGCCGGGCCGCCGACGCTCGGGGCCTGCGCGACCGGTCAGCTGTGCCTGTGGGCGAAGCCGGAGTTCAAAGGGGCCCGCAAGACCCACGAGCTCAGCACCCTCGACATCAACAGCTGTACGGCGCTGCCGCCCGGCACCACCGCCCAGTCCCTCGTCAACCGCACCGGGCGCCCGGTGACCACCTACCAGTCCGCCGAGTGCGCCGAGACGGGCGAGTTCCAGACCTATCCGGGCGACGGGGTGTGGCTGCCCCAGTCGCCCTACCAGGTCAGGGCGTTCAAGGTGTGGGAGCGCTGACGGCGGCCGCCGCCGGAGCCGCCCCGGGCGCCTGGGCCGGCAGGCCCGCCCCCGCGCCCGGAGCGGTCCCGGGCCCGGGTCCTGCCCCGGGCCCGGGTGCGGCGAGCCGGGCGACCTCCGCGCGCAGCGCCCGTACCTCCGACGCCAGTTCGGCGATCGCGGCCGTCTGGGCCCGTTCCACCCGGTCGTCCCGCTCGAAGCGGGAGATGAACCAGGCCGCGATGTTGGCGGTCACCACACCCAGCAGCGCGATCCCGGACAGCATCAGCCCCACCGCCAGCAGCCGGCCGAGCCCGGTGGTGGGGGAGTGGTCGCCGTAGCCGACCGTCGTCATGGTGGTCACCGACCACCACAGGGCGTCGCCCAGGTTCTTGATGTTGCCGCCGGGAGCCTCCCGCTCCACGCTCAGCACGGCGAGCGAGCCGAACATCAGCAGCCCGACCACCGCGCCCGCCACGTAGGTGGTCAGCCGGATCTGCGGGGCCATCCGGGCCCGCCGGCCCACCAGCATCAGCGTGGAGACCACGCGCAGCAGCCGCAGCGGCTGGATCATCGGCAGCAGCACCGCCGCCAGGTCCATCCAGTGGGTCCGTACGAACGCCTTCTTCGAAGCCGACAGGCCCAGCCGCATCAGGTAGTCGGCGGCGAAGGCCGCCCACACCACCCACTCGGCGTGCATGCAGGCGCGGTGCACGGCCGCACTCGCGTCGGGCACGACGATGGGCACGGCATAGGCGACGGCGAATCCGAGGGCGAGCACCAGCAGAGGCGTCTGCGTCCGGCGCTCCCACCGCGACTGGCGGGAGGGTTGCTTCATGCGGAGCATCGTAAAGAACGCGTAAGACGCGGCGGACCCCGGCATCGGGGTCCGGACCCCGCACCCCGCACCCGGACCCGGGAACGACGGGGGGCCGGGTCGCCTCGGCGGCCCGGCCCCCCGTCCTCACCCGTTCGACCCGCGGGGGGTCAGGCGTCGCCGCCCGCCGCGCCCGGGTCCGCGGCCCTGACGTCCAGCAGCTGGTAGCGGTCGATCGCCTGCTTCAGCGCGGAGCGGTCGATCTTGCCCTCCTTGGCCAGCTCGGTCAGCACCGAGAGGACCACCGACTGCGCGTCGATGTGGAAGAACCGCCGGGCCGCACCGCGCGTGTCCGCGAAGCCGAAGCCGTCCGCGCCCAGCGAGGTGTACGTGCCCGGGACCCAGCGCGAGATCTGGTCCGGGACCGCCCGCATCCAGTCGGAGACCGCCACGAACGGACCCTCCGCGCCGGACAGCTTGCGCGTCACGTACGGGACGCGCTGCTCCTCCTCCGGGTGGAGCAGGTTGTGCTCCTCCACCGCCACGGCCTCGCGGCGCAGCTCGTTCCAGGAGGTCGCCGACCACACGTCCGCCTTGACGTTCCACTCGGCGGCCAGGATCCGCTGCGCCTCCAGCGCCCACGGCACCGCCACGCCCGAGGCCATGATCTGCGCCCCGACGGCGCCGGCCGTGCCGGCCGAGACCCGGTGGATGCCGTTCAGGATGCCGTCCACATCGACGTCCGCCGGCTCGGCCGGGTGCTGGATCGGCTCGTTGTAGACCGTCAGGTAGTAGAAGACGTCCTCGGCGTCGGGCCCGTACATCCGCCGCAGACCGTCCCGGACGATGTGCGCGATCTCGTACCCGTACGCCGGGTCGTACGCCACACAGCCCGGGTTGGTCGACGCCAGCAGCTGGGAGTGGCCGTCGGCGTGCTGCAGGCCCTCACCCGTCAGGGTGGTCCGGCCGGCGGTCGCGCCGAGGACGAAGCCGCGGGCCAGCTGGTCGGCCATCTGCCAGAACTGGTCACCGGTGCGCTGGAAACCGAACATCGAGTAGAAGACGTAGACCGGGATCAGCGGCTCGCCGTGCGTCGCGTACGCCGAACCGGCGGCGATCAGCGAGGCCGTGCAGCCCGCCTCCGAGATGCCGTCGTGCAGCATCTGGCCCGTCGGGGACTCCTTGTACGCGAGCAGCAGGTCGCGGTCGACCGCCTCGTACTGCTGGCCCAGCGGGTTGTAGATCTTGGCGCTCGGGAAGAACGCGTCCATGCCGAAGGTGCGGTACTCGTCGGGCGCGATCAGCACGAAGCGCCTGCCGATCTCCTTGTCCCGCATGAGGTCCTTCAGGATGCGGACGAAGGCCATGGTGGTGGCGATCGACTGCTGTCCCGAACCCTTCTTGGCGGCCGCGTACGTGGCGTCGCCCGGCAGCTGGAGCGGCTTGGCGCGCACCACGCGGGTCGGCACGTAGCCGCCGAGCGCGCTGCGGCGGTCGTGCATGTACTGGATCTCGGGGGAGTTGCGGCCCGGGTGGTAGTACGGCGGCGCGCCGTCCTCCAGCTGGGCGTCCGTGATCGGGATGTGCAGGCGGTCGCGGAAGCGCTTGAGGTCGTCCGCCGTCAGCTTCTTCATCTGGTGGGTCGCGTTGCGGCCCTCGAAGTTCGGGCCGAGGGTCCAGCCCTTGACCGTCTGCGCCAGGATCACCGTCGGCTGGCCCTTGTGGGCCTTGGCCGCCGCGTACGCCGCGTAGACCTTCTTGTGGTCGTGACCGCCGCGGCCCAGGTGCTGGATCTGCTGGTCGGTCATGTTCTCGACCATCGCGCGCAGCCGGTGGTCGCCGCCGAAGAAGTGGTCGCGGATGTACGCACCGGTCTCGGTGGCGTACGTCTGGAACTGCCCGTCCGGGGTGGTGTTCAGCTTGTTGACCAGGATGCCGTCGCGGTCCTGGGCCAGCAGCGGGTCCCAGGACCGGTCCCAGATCAGCTTGATGACGTTCCAGCCGGCGCCGCGGAACTGCGACTCCAGCTCCTGCATGATCTTGCCGTTGCCGCGGACCGGGCCGTCGAGGCGCTGCAGGTTGCAGTTGACGACGAAGGTCAGGTTGTCCAGGTGCTCGCGGGCCGCGATGGACAGCTGGCCGAGCGACTCCGGCTCGTCCATCTCGCCGTCGCCGAGATACGCCCAAACGTGTGACTTGGACGTGTCCGCGATACCGCGGGCCTGCATGTAGCGGTTCATCCGGGCCTGGTAGATCGCACCGAGCGGGCCGAGGCCCATCGAGACGGTCGGGAACTCCCAGAAGTCCGGCATCAGCCGCGGGTGCGGATAGCTGGACAGGCCGTACGGGGCCTTCGACTTCTCCTGGCGGAACGCGTCGAGCTGCTGCTCGGAGAGCCGGTCCAGGAGGTAGGCGCGGGCGTAGATGCCGGGGGAGGCGTGGCCCTGGAAGAAGATCTGGTCGCCGCCGTCACCCTCGTCCTTGCCCCGGAAGAAGTGGTTGAAGCCCACGTCGTAGAGGGACGCGGAGGAGGCGAACGTGGCGATGTGGCCGCCGACGCCGATGCCGGGGCGCTGGGCGCGCGAGACCATGACGGCCGCGTTCCACCGGGTGGCGTTGAGGACCTTGCGCTCGATCTCCTCGTTGCCGGGGAAGAAGGGCTCGTCCTTGGTGGCGATGGTGTTGACGTAGTCGGTGGAGCGCATCTCGGGCACGGCCACGCGCTTCTCGCGGGCCCGCTCGATCAGCCGCAGCATCAGGTAGCGGGCGCGCTCGCGGCCCCGCTCGTCGACGGCGGCGTCGAGGGAGTCGAGCCACTCCTGCGTCTCTTCCGGATCGAAGTCCGGGACCTGGCTCGGCAGGCCACCAATGATGATCGGATTGCGATCGGATGCGGAAGCCACGCTGTTCCTTCGCTGTCGGGGGAGTCGTGCCTTGGGGTTCGCCGCCTCCCATGGTCTTACGCTCGCCGGTAATCGTCATCTTTACCGCTCGGTAATCCCTCGAGGTCGGCGGGATTGTGACGGCTGTGGCGACGGCACCGGCCAAACCGCAACCTTACGCCCATGTCGATCTACGGCTTCGCGAGGTCGTTCGTCCCTCAAACAGGTAGGAAAGTCCCGAGGCGATGCCGAATGGGGTGGAATGGTGTGGGATGAATCACCAGAGGTACATACGGAGGGGCTGAAAGTTGCGGCGAGACGGCCGCAATCGTCACCGTTTCGACGGTCTCGGCGGCCGGGTACTTGCGCGATCCGCCGCGCCCGTGTGGACTACGCCCAATGCTGCGCGTACGCGCGCCGCCGAAGAACATTCACCGAACATGAGCAGGAGGCACCCCGTGAGCGCGACCGCGGACCACGCGGAGAACCTGGCCGCCCGGCTGGGTTTCCAGTCCGAACAGGTGGTCCAGGAGATCGGCTACGACGACGACGTCGATCAGGAATTCCGTGATGCCGTAGAGGATCACGTCACCGAACTCGTCGATGAGGACTACGACGATGTCGCAGACGCGGTTCTGCTGTGGTTCCGGGAGGACGACGGCGACCTGACGGACGCCCTGGTCGACGCGACCGAGCTGGTCGAGGACGGCGCACTGATCCTGCTGGTGACTCCCAAGACCGGCAAGGACGGCTTCGTCGAGGCCAGCGACATCAGTGAGGCCGCCGAGACCGCCGGCCTCTCCCTGGCCAAGGGACTGCCCGTCGGCAAGGAGTGGACCGCCACCAAGCTGGTGACTCCGAAGACGGCCAAGTCCAAGCGCTGAGCCGCGCCCCGCAGCCAAGCGGACACACACCCCGCCTGCCGGAATCATCCCGGCCGGCGGGGTGTGTGCGTTCGGCGGCGGCCGCGGCCACCGCCGCGAGCGCGGCGGACCCATAAGCTGAGATCACCCGGACAGCCCAACGCGGGGCTGCGGGACCGAAGGGATGCGACAGATGGCGATCGAGGTCGGCAGCAAGGCCCCGGACTTCGAGCTCAAGGACAACCACGGCGCCACCGTGCGGCTCTCCGACTTCCGCGGGGAGAAGGCCGTGGTGCTGCTCTTCTACCCGTTCGCCTTCACCGGTGTCTGCACCGGCGAGCTGTGCGAGCTGCGGGACCAGCTCCCGCGCTTCCAGAACGCCGACGTGCAGCTCCTCGCGGTCTCCAACGACTCCGTGCCCACCCTGCGCGTCTTCGGCGAGCAGGAGGGCCTGGAGTACCCGCTCCTGTCGGACTTCTGGCCGCACGGCGAGACCTCCCGCGCCTACGGCGTCTTCGACGAGGACAAGGGCTGCGCGGTCCGCGGCACCTTCGTCATCGACAAGGACGGCATCGTGCGCTGGAGCGTCGTCAACGGGCTGCCCGACGCGCGTGACCTGAACGAGTACATCAAGGCCCTCGACAGCCTCTGAGTGCGTGCCGCAGGCTCATGGGCACGGTCGCACGGTCGCACGGTTGCACGTCCGCCTGTCCGCCTGTCCGCCTGTCCGCTTCGAATAAGCCCGTACAGGCGGGAACCCGTCACTAGGATCGAAACGTTGATCCGGTAGAAACCGCACGACGGGGCCCCGCCCCACACAAAAACCTTATGGAGGACCCGTGGGAGTCAGCCTCAGCAAGGGCGGCAACGTCTCGCTGACCAAGGCCGCGCCGAACCTGACGGCGGTCATCGTCGGTCTGGGCTGGGACGCTCGCACCACCACCGGTGTCGACTTCGACCTCGACGCCAGCGCGATCCTGACCAACGACCAGGGCAAGGTCGCCAGCGACGCGAACTTCGTGTTCTTCAACAACCTGAAGAGCCCGGACGGTTCCGTCGAGCACACCGGTGACAACACCACCGGTGAGGGCGAAGGCGACGACGAAGCGATCAAGGTCAACCTCGCCGGCGTCCCCGCCGACGTGGCCAAGATCGTCTTCCCGGTCTCGATCTACGAGGCCGAGAGCCGCCAGCAGAGCTTCGGCCAGGTCCGCAACGCGTACATCCGCGTCGTGAACCAGGCCGACAACGCCGAGCTCGCCCGCTACGACCTGTCGGAGGACGCCTCGACGGAGACCGCCATGGTCTTCGGCGAGCTCTACCGCAACGGCGCCGAGTGGAAGTTCCGCGCCATCGGCCAGGGCTACGCCTCCGGCCTGCGCGGCATCGCGCAGGACTTCGGCGTCAACGTCTGAGGCCTTGGGCCGGCCTGATCCGTCAGAGCGAGCCTCTTCACCCCGTCCGGCGCCGTGCACTGTGTGTACGGCGCCGGACCGGCTTTACCGCCGTACCCGCAGCACCCGCCGTACCGTCTCGTCACACCGTTGTCCGGGGAGGACCACAACATGGGCGTCACACTCGCCAAGGGGGGCAATGTCTCCCTCTCCAAGGCTGCACCGAACCTCACCCGGGTTCTGATCGGCCTCGGATGGGACGCGCGCTCGACCACGGGAGCCGACTTCGACCTCGACGCGAGCGCGCTGCTGTGCAACAGCGGCCGGGTGCTCGGCGACGACTACTTCGTCTTCTACAACAACCTGAAGAGCCCCGAGGGCTCCGTCGAACACACGGGGGACAACCTCACCGGCGAGGGTGACGGTGACGACGAGTCGATCATCATCGACCTCACCAAGGTGCCGGAGTCCGTGGACAAGATCGTCTTTCCGGTCTCCATTCACGACGCGGACTCCCGCCGGCAGAGCTTCGGCCAGGTCAGCAACGCGTTCATCCGCGTGGTCAACGAGGCGGACGGCCAGGAGTTGGCGCGCTACGACCTCTCCGAGGACGCCTCCAGCGAGACCGCGATGATCTTCGGCGAGGTCTACCGGTACGGCGGCGAATGGAAGTTCCGCGCAGTGGGGCAGGGGTACGCGTCGGGGCTCCGCGGCATCGCTCTAGACTTCGGGGTCAACGTTTCGTAAAGCCGTACAAGACGATGGGATGCCAGTGGTTCTGAAAACCTTCGGCTGGTCGTTCGCAATCACTGCGCTCGGACTGGTTGCGGCGCTGTTCTACGGGAGCTGGGAGGCCTTCGGGATCGTCGCGATCCTGTCGATCCTCGAGATCTCGCTGTCCTTCGACAACGCGGTGGTCAACGCCGGAATCCTGAAGAAGATGAATGCCTTCTGGCAGAAGATCTTCCTCACCATCGGCGTTCTGATCGCGGTCTTCGGCATGCGACTGGTCTTCCCTGTCGTCATCGTCGCGATCAGCGCCAAGATCGGGCCCATCGACGCCGTCAACCTGGCCCTTACCGACAAGAACCGGTACCAGGAGCTGGTCACGGACGCTCACCCGTCCATCGCCGCCTTCGGTGGCATGTTCCTGCTGATGATCTTCCTCGACTTCATCTTCGAGGACCGTGACATCAAGTGGCTCGCCTGGCTCGAGCGTCCGCTCGCGAAGCTCGGCAAGATCGACATGCTGTCGGCGTGCATCGCGCTGATCATCCTGGTCATCACGGCCATGACCTTCGCCACCCAGGCCCACCAGCACGGTGGCGCCCACGTGGACAAGGCGCAGACCGTCCTGATCTCGGGTGTCCTCGGCCTGATCACCTACATGGTCGTCGGCGGTCTCTCCGGCTACTTCGAGAACAAGCTCGAAGAAGAGGAAGAGGCCGAGCACGAGGCGGAAGAGGCGGCCAAGAAGTCCGGCAAGCCGGTCACGGCCATCGCCATGGCCGGCAAGGCCGCGTTCTTCATGTTCCTCTACCTCGAAGTCCTCGACGCCTCCTTCTCCTTCGACGGGGTCATCGGCGCCTTCGCCATCACCAACGACATCGTCCTCATGGCCCTGGGCCTCGGCATCGGTGCCATGTACGTCCGGTCGCTCACGGTCTACCTGGTCCGCCAGGGCACCCTCGACGACTACGTCTACCTGGAGCACGGCGCGCACTACGCCATCGGCGCGCTCGCCGTCATCCTGCTCGTCACCATCCAGCACGAGATCAACGAGGTCATCACCGGTCTCGTCGGCGTCGTGCTGATCGGCTGGTCCTTCTGGTCCTCGGTGCGCCGCAACAAGCGCCTGGAACTGGAGGGTTCCACCGCCGAGGCATGATCACGGCGGTAATGCGGAACGCTCAAGTGCGGGGCGGTCCGGAGGGTCCACGGACCCACCGGGCCGCCCCGCCCGCGCATGCCGGCGGGCAGCCAGGGGACCGGGCAACCAGGCAACCAGGCAACCAGCGGACCAGGGGATCAGGGGGGTTGAGGGAATGGGATTCTTCGACGGCATCAGGGGCAACCGCGGTGTGCACTTCCAGTCGGGCAGCGCCTCGTCGAACGCCATCGAGCTGACCAAACGCCATCCGACGGTGTCGCTCACCAAGCAGGGGGCGGTGCACGGAAACCTGCGCGTCAACCTGTCCTGGCGGATGCGGACCTCGGACATAGGCGGCCGCGCGGCCGGCCAGAGCGGACAGCTCTTCCGGCATCCGTTCAAACTGTTCAAACCCGACATGGTGCAGGCGCACACCCAGGGCATGGTCAACGTCGACCTCGACATCGGCTGCCTCTACGAGCTCACCGACGGCACCCGCGGCGTCGTCCAGCCGCTGGGCAACCTGCACGGCGACATCAACAGCCCGCCCTACGTGAAGCTGAGCGGCGACGACCGGTTCGGGGCGCCCTCCGGCGAGACGATCTTCGTCAACCTCGACCACGCGGAGGACATCAAGCGGCTGCTGGTCTTCGTCTACATCTACGACCAGACCCCGGCCTTCGACCGGACGCACGCCATGGTCACCCTCTACCCGATCACCGGGCCGCGCATCGAGATCCCGCTGGAGGAGCGCCACCCGCAGGCCCGCTCCTGCGCCGTGGTCTCCATGGAGAACATCAAGGGCGAGCTGATCGTGCGCCGCGAGGTCAAGTTCGTCTACGGGTTCCAGGCCGAGCTCGACCGCCTGTACGGGTGGGGCCTCCAGTGGGGCCGGGGCTACAAGACGTCCAGCCGGTGAGGCGCGCGGCCGGCGGGCGGCGCGCGCCCGCTCGCGCGCTCACCGGCGGATGACGCGGCGCGTGCTCACCGGCGGATGAACTGCGGACCCTGCACGGGCAGCCGGAAGGCCGGATCCCCGCCCGGAGCGGGCACCGGCACGGGCGACACCGGCTGCGGGTACCCGTAGGCGGGCTGCGCGTCCGGCAGGGCCTGTGTGGGCGGCGCGGGCGCCACCGGGGCGGCCGCCTGGCCGGCCGGGGCGTCGGGGGCGTCGGCGGTGCCCTCGTCCACGGAGATCCCGTGGTCGGTGGCCAGCCCGACCAGCCCGTTGGAGTAGCCCTCGCCGAGCGCCCGGAACTTCCACCCCTCGCCCCGCCGGTACAGCTCGCCGCAGATCAGCGCCGTCTCGGCGCCGGTCTCGGGCCGCACGTCGAAGAAGGCCAGCGGTTCGGAGCCGCCGGTCGCGGTGGCGTCGTAGAGGAGGATCCGCAGGTCATGGACGCGCTGGAAGGGCACGTCCTCGGCGGAGGCGACGACCAGGATCCGGTCCACGAGCGGGGTGACGGCCCGCAGGTCCGCCTGGACGGCGTCGGTGATCCCGTCGCCGAGCTGCTTCTTGCCGAGCCGCCAGACGGCCCCCGAAGGGTGCCGGGGCTGGTTGTAGAAGACGAAGTCCTCGTCCGAGCGCACCCGCCCGTCCGGGCCCACGAGCAGCGCGGAGGCGTCCACGTCCGGCACATCGGGCCCACCGGTCCAGCGCAGCACCGCCCGGACCGCCGCGGCGGTCACCGGGATGTTCGAGCCCTTCTGCATCGCGTGCGTCATGACGGCCATCCTGCACTCCCGGGCACGACCGGGACAATGCGGCCCCCCGGAGACCTTGTCCCGACCGCGAGTCCTGGGCATGGTGCAAGAGGGTTACCTCGATTTCATGTGCTTGAGGAACTCTTGAATCTCATTCGTACGTACTATTACCGGCCACGCCAGTTGGGCCGCCGAGGCAGTACGGGGGAAGCACATGCGTCATTTCGGGCACATCTCGCCCACAGTCCGAAAGGACCTCTTCCACCAGGAGCCGGCAGAGTTCACCGCCGCCTCCCCCGCACGCACGCTCGCGGCCGCCCTGGGGGCCACCCTCTACAGTCCGGCCACCCGGACCCAGCTCGCACGGGACATCCGCAAGCAGGCCGGCCGCGGAGTCGTCTCCATGGTCCTCTGCCTGGAGGATTCCATCAGCGACGCCGATGTCGTGGGGGGCGAGGAGAACCTCGTCCGGCAGTTCGCCGCCCTCGACGAGGACCCGGCGGAGCTCCCGCTGCTCTTCATCCGCGTCCGCACGCCCGAGCAGATCCCCGATCTCGTGCACCGGCTCGGCGGCTCGGCAGCGAGACTGGCCGGATTCGTACTCCCGAAATTCACCGAAACACGCGGGATCGCCTTCCTCGAAGCCGTCGCGGAGGCGGAGGCGGCGAGCGGACAGTCCCGGCTGTACGCGATGCCCGTCCTGGAGACCCCGGAGCTGCTGCACCTGGAGACCCGCGTCGAGGCCCTCGCCGGGATCTCCCGCACGGTCAACAAGTACCGCGAGCGGGTGCTCGCGCTGCGGCTGGGAGTGACCGACTTCTGCTCCGCGTACGGTCTGCGCCGCACCCCCGACATGACCGCCTACGACGTCCAGATCGTCGCGGGCGTCATCGCCGACGTGGTCAACGTGCTCAGCCGCGCCGACGGCACCGGCTTCACGGTCACCGGCCCGGTGTGGGAGTACTTCCGCAGCCAGCAGCGCCTCTTCAAGCCGCAGCTGCGCCGCAGCCCCTTCCTGGAGGAGGGCGTCGAGGAGCTGCGCACCGCGCTGATCGAGCACGACCTGGACGGGCTGCTGCGCGAGATCGAGCTGGACCGGGCCAACGGGCTGCTGGGCAAGACCTGCATCCACCCCGCCCACGTCACCCCGGTCCACGCGCTCTCGGTGGTGTCGCACGAGGAGTTCAGCGATGCTCAAGACATCCTCCGACCCGAGCGCGGAGGCGGCGGAGTGATGCGTTCCGCCTACACGAACAAGATGAACGAGGTGAAGCCCCACCGGGCCTGGGCCGAGCGCACCATGCTGCGCGCCGAGGTCTTCGGTGTGGCGAAGGAGGAGGTCGGCTTCGTCGATCTCCTCACGGCCGGGCTCCAGGTGTGAGCGGGCCGTTGACTGCGAGGAAGGGCAAGAAGATCGAAGCGGTGTGGTCGGGAACCTGGGTCGCGGACCGGCTGGGCGTCAGCCTGGAGGAGGGGGCGGGCACCGGGGCCGGCGGGCCGAGGCTCGAAGAGCTGCTCGGGCTCGCGCTGCGGCGCAACCCCAAGCGGGCGCACCTGCTGGTCTCGCAGGTGCTGGGCAAGCACGTCCCGCAGTCCCCGGCCGCCGTGTACGCCGCCGGGTACGGGCTCGGCGAGCGCGTCCGGGAGCTGCTGGGCGAGCGGGGGGCCGCCTCGGCGGTGGTCCTCGGCTACGCCGAGACCGCGACCGGGCTCGGCCACTGCGTCGCCGACGGCCTCGGCCTCGCCCCCTACCTGCACTCCACCCGCCGCCCCGTGCCCGGCGTGGAGCCCGCGGGCGGCTTCGAGGAGGCCCACTCGCACGCCACCTCGCACCTGCTGCTCCCCGAGGACCCGGAGCTGCTGGCTGGCCCGGGCCCGCTGGTCCTCGTCGACGACGAGTTCTCCACCGGCAACACGGTCCTGAACACCATCCGCGACCTGCACGCCCGCCACCCGCGCGGCCACTACGTCGTCGTCGCCCTCGTCGACATGCGCTCCCCGGCCGACCGCGACCGGCTCACCGCCTTCGCCGCCGACCTCGGCGCCCGGGTGGACCTGATCTCCCTCGCCTCCGGCACGGTCTCCCTCCCGGAGGGCGTCCTGGAGAAGGGACAGGCACTGGTGGAGGAGTACGAGGAGATCCGGCCCCTCCCGGGGGTCCCGCTGGACGGAGTCCGGGGGAGTTCGCGGAGCGGGGTCCGGGGCGGCGCCCCGGCAGCCGACCCGCGGGTCACCACGGTGGCCCTGGACTGGCCGGCCGGGATACCCGACGGCGGACGGCACGGCTTCACCCCCGCGCACCGCGAAGCGCTGGACGCGGCCCTGCCCGCCATGGCGGACCGGCTCACGGCCGCGCTCGGCGCGGCCCCCGCACGGGTCCTCGTACTCGGCAACGAGGAGCTGATGTACGCCCCGCTGCGCCTCGCGCAGGCCCTGGAGGCGTCCGGTGCGGCCGCCGAGGTCCGCTTCTCCACCACCACCCGCTCCCCGGTGCTCGCCGTCGACGATCCCGGCTACGCGATCCGCACCCGCCTCGTCTTCCCGGCCCACGACGCCCCCGCCGACGGCCCGGGCGACCGGTACGCGTACAACGTGGCGGGCGCCGCCTTCGACGCCGTCGTCGCCGTCGTGGACTCGGCCGGCGACACCCCCGAGCTCCGCGCCGGGCTCCTCGCGGCCCTCGCCCCGCACACCGGCCACGTCCTGCTGGCCGTCATACCGTCGTACGTCCCCGAACCGCAGGAGCCCTCCATGACCGAGCCCCGGCGCGAACCGCTGCGCGGCCCAGCCTTCTCCTCGTACGCCGCCGAGGACGTCGGCTGGCTCCTCCAGGACTTCTCCGACGTCGAGCTGGAAGCCCCGACGGAGGAGCGCGAGGAGGCCATACAGGCGGGCGGGGCCCACTACGCGGAGTCCCTGCCCGTCGAGTACCAGCCGTCCCCGGAGTACCAGCGGCTCTACCAGAGCGCGCTGACCGCCTCCGCCGCCCGCATGGCCCGCGCGGTCGGCGTGGTCACCGAGACCGTCCTCGCCGAGCGCCCCCATAGCCTTCGGCATGGGAGGGACCCCCGCCCCTCGCCCGTCCTCGTCTCCCTGGCCCGCGCCGGCACCCCGGTGGGGGTCCTGATGCGGCGCTGGGCCCGGGCCCGGCACGGCCTCGACCTGCCGCACTACGCCGTCTCCATCGTGCGCGGCCGCGGCATCGACGCCAACGCGCTGCGCTGGCTGGCCGCCCACCACGATCCGGCCGACGTGGTCTTCGTCGACGGGTGGACCGGCAAGGGCGCCATCAGCCGCGAGCTGCGCGAGGCCCTGGGCGAGTTCGAGGGCTTCAACCCGGAGATCGTGGTCCTCGCAGACCCCGGATCCTGCGTGGAGACCTACGGAACCCGCGAGGACTTCCTGATCCCGTCGGCCTGTCTCAATTCCACTGTTTCCGGACTGGTCTCGCGTACGGTTCTGAGGTCAGACCTGGTCGGTCCCGCCGACTTCCACGGCGCGAAGTTCTACCGCGAGCTCGCCGGAGCCGACGTCTCCGTCGACTTCGTCGACACCGTCGCCGCGCACTTCGAGGAGGTGGCCGAGGCCGTGGACGCCGAGGTCAAGGAGCTCCTCGCCGCCGACCGCACGCCGACCTGGGTGGGCTGGGCCGCGGTCGAGCGCATCAGCGAGGAGTACGGGATCCACGACGTGAACCTCGTCAAGCCGGGCGTCGGCGAGACCACGCGGGTCCTGCTGCGCCGGGTGCCGTGGAAGATCCTCGCGCAGCGCGGCGCCGGGGCCGACCTGGACCACGTACGACTCCTCGCGCAGCAGCGCGGGGTGCCGGTGGAGGAGGTCGACGGACTTCCCTACACGTGCGTGGGCCTCATCCACCCCCGTTTCACGCGCGGCGCCACGGGCGCCGACGGAAAGGCTGTGTCAGCCAAGTGACCGTCCTCGTAGCCAGTGACCTCGACCGCACGCTCATCTACTCCGCGGCCGCGCTCGCCCTGACCATGCCCGACCCGGAGGCCCCGCGGCTGCTGTGCGTCGAGGTGCACGAGAGCAAGCCGCTGTCGTACATGACGGAGACGGCGGCGCAGCTGCTGGTGGAGCTGTCGGCGGACCCGGACGTCGTGTTCGTCCCGACCACCACCCGCACGCGCAAGCAGTACCAGCGCATCCGCTTCCCCGGGCGGCCGGCGGCGTACGCGATCTGCGCCAACGGCGGCCAGCTCCTGGTGGACGGGGTCCCGGACCGGGACTGGCGCCGCCAGGTCGCGGCCCGGCTGGCCGCGGAGTCCGCCCCGCTGGAGGAGATGCGCGCACACCTGCTGTCCGCGACCGACCCGGCGTGGCTGCGCAAGGCGCGGGTCGCCGAGGACCTGTTCGCCTACCTGGTCGTGGAGCGGGACCTGGTCCCGCCGGAGTGGATCAAGTCGCTGACGGAATGGGCCGAGGCGCGCGGCTGGACGATCTCGCTGCAGGGCCGGAAGATCTACGCCGTCCCGCGCCCGCTGACCAAGAGCGCGGCCATGCGCGAGGTGGCCCGGCGTACGGGGGCCACGGCCACGCTCGCCGCCGGGGACTCGCTGCTGGACGCGGACCTGCTGCTCGCGGCGGACCAGGGCTGGCGCCCGGGCCACGGAGAGCTGGCCGACGCCGACTGGACGGCGCCGCACGTCACGGCGCTGGCCGAGAAGGGCGTGCTGGCCGGTGAGGAAATCGTGCGCGCATTCGCCCGCGAGGCGGCCGCGGTCGGCACACTGGGGGCATGACCAAGGGCAACAGCACCAAGATCACAGATGAGCTCTACCAGTACATGCTGGCGCACATCCCCCCGCTGGACGAGGTCCAGCGGGGGCTGGTGGCCACGACCTACGAGGTGTTCCCGCGCTCGGCCGGCATGCAGTCGGCCGAGGAGCAGGGGCCGCTCCTGGCCTTCCTGGTCCGGCTGACCGGGGCCCGGCACATCGTGGAGATCGGCACCTTCACCGGCTTCTCCTCGCTGTCGATGGCCCAGGCGCTGCCCGCGGACGGCCGGCTCATCGCGTGCGACGTCTCCGAGGAGTGGACGGCGTACGCCCGCGAGGCCTGGGCGAAGGCGGGCGTCGCGGACCGCATCGAGCTGCGGATCGCGCCCGCGCTCCAGACGCTGCGCGCGATGCCGGCGGAGCCGCACATCGACATGGCGTACGTCGACGCGGACAAGGAGAGCCAGATCGCCTACTGGGAGGAGCTCGTGCCGCGGCTGCGCCCGGGCGGGCTGATCGTCACCGACAACACGCTCTACCACGGCTCGGTGCTGGACGAATCGGCGACGGGCGCGGCGGCGGGCGTCCGGGCCTACAACGACCACGTGGCGGCGGACGCCCGCATGGAGTCGGTCATGCTCACCATCTCCGACGGCCTGACCCTCTCGCGCAAGCGCTAGGTGTATTGATCACGAGCGGGCTTCCTAACCGCAGCCGCCGCCTCCGCAGCAGCCGCCTCCGCCGCCTCCGCCCATCGGGGCCGCGGGGGCGCTGCTCGTCCCGCCCACGGCGACGGCGGAGAGCAGTTTGACGGTGTCGGGGTGCCCGGCGGGACAGTCGGCGGGGGCGGAGGACTCGGCCATGGGCCGGCTGACCTCGAAGGTGTCTTCGCAGGTCCGGCAGCGGTATTCGTAACGGGGCATGCGGTACAGGCTACGCAGTGCACCCGGTCTCCGGAATCCCCGAGCCCCGCGCCGACGGGGGTACTGGGCCGGCGGGGGTATCGGGCCGGCGGGAGGATTGGGCCGGCGGGGTCCAGGCCGCACCCCCGTGTCGGCCCGGACCCCGCCGGGGTCCCAGCGGAGCACCGTGCCGGCGGGGGACGACAGGAGGGCCGGCTCCGAGCGGGTCGGCGCGCCCTCCCAGTCGCCCCGCGAGGACACCGCGAAGGCGCCCGTCGTGACGGCGCGGTCCAGGCGGGCCTCCGTACCGGCCCCGTCGAGGAACGCCGAGAGGTAACCCGCGACGAACGCGTCGCCCGCGCCGCCGGTGTCGCCCGCGTCGGCCGTGTCCACGGCCCGGACCGGGCGGGCGGGGGCGTGGACCGACGCGCCGTCTTCGCCGTAGGCGGTCGCCCCGGCCGCGCCGAGTTTGACCACCACCTCCCCGACCCCGAGCGCCAGCAGTTGCTTCGCCCGGGCGGTCGGGTCGGCCGGGGCGTCCGCCGGCAGGCACAGCGGCAGCTCGTCGTTCGAGGCGATCAGGACGTCCACCGAAGGGGCCCACGCGCGGAGCACCGACGCCGCTTCCTCCGCGTCCCAGAGGCGGGACCGGAAGTTGACGTCCAGGCAGACCAGCGCCGAGTGCTCGGCCGCGAGGCGCAGCGTGCCATCGTCGCCGCCGAGCGGGCCGAGCGGGACAGCGCCGGGGTGATGCCGGTCAGGTGCAGGACCCTGGGCGGGGCCGCCGTGAAGGCGCGCTCCAGCGAGCAGGCCTTGAGGCGGGAGCCCGCCGAGCCGGCGCGGTGGTAGTGCACCCGCGTCGGTTCCGGCGTCCTCGGCTCCGCGAGCATCAGCCCGGTCGGGGCCCCGCCGTCGTCGAGGGAGGCTCCGGAGACGTCGACGCCCTCGTCGCGCAGCGTCCGCAGCACCAGCTCGCCGGCCTCGTCCGCGCCGACCGCGCCCGCCCAGCGGACCGCGTGGCCGAGCCGGGCCAGCCCGATCGCGACGTTCGACTCGGCGCCGGCCACGCAGACCTCCATGGTCCCGCCCAGCCGCAGCGGCCCGCTGCCGCGCAGCGCGACCGTGGTCTCCCCGAAGGTCAGCACATCGGGGGTGGCGCCGGGCCCGCTCACGCGCACACCGCCTTGAACTCGGCGGCCCGGCGCCGCAGCGCGTCCAGGTCCCCGCCGTCGGCCGCGTCCCCGACCAGTGGGGCGCCGACTCCGACCGCGACCGCCCCGGAGGACAGGTACTCGGCGGCGGCTGCCGCGTCCACCCCGCCGACCGGCACGAACGGCAGGTCGGGGAAGGGCGCGCGCAGCGCCCGCAGGTACGCCGGTCCGCCGATCGTGCCGGGGAACAGCTTCAGCGCCGCGGCCCCCGCCGCGTCGGCCGCGATGACCTCGGACGGGGTGATGACCCCGGCCAGCACCGGCAGTCCCTGCCGGACCGATTCGACCACGCCGGCGCCGAGCCCCGGGGTGACCATCAGGTTGGCCCCGGCTTCGGCCGCCCGCTGGGCGTCCTCGGCGGTCAGGACCGTGCCGGCCCCGAGCCATGCCGCGTCGCCGAGCTCCTTGCGGGCCCGGCCGATGACGTCCAGTGCACCGGTCCCGCTGAGCGAGACCTCGACGAGCGGCACCCCCTCTTCGACGAGGGTCATGACGGTGCGGAAGGACGCCTCGGCGTCCTTGCCGCGGACGATGGCGACGAGCCGCTCTTGCCGCAGCGCTGCGCCGAACTCCATGGGAATGCCTGCTCTCTGATGTGCGGGGGTGGGGGGAGGGGTGTGCCGGCCGCCAATTCCCGGGCTCCAGCACTTACGTCGGGCGGGCGAGCAGGCGGTTCTCGTGGCCTTGCCGGCAGGCCAGCGCGGCAGGGACCACGCGGATGCCGTCCCACAGCGGCGGCATCTGCGTGGTCGCTTACGCGGTGGAGTTCTGGCAGGGCCACGAGAACCGCCTGCACGACCGCCTGAAGTACGTCCTGGAGGCCGGGAAATGGCGGGTGGAACGCCTCTGCCCGTAGCGGCGCGGCGCCGGCACCTGGCGCTCCACCTCCAACGGGCAGACCTGGGTGCTCACCCTCACCCCCGCCCCGGCCGGCTCCCCCGTCATGTCCCTGACCGTCCAGTCGCCCGGTCTGGCCTGCTCCTGGAGCGCGCCGCTGCGCGTCGCCGCCCCGGGCACGGTGGGGCTCGACCCCTCCTCCGTCACCTCCGGCGCCCCGCCGACCTGTTCGCCGGGCGCCCGGAGCACGCTGCGGCTGCTTCCCGACGGAAGTCTGGTCCGGGAGCTCGAAAACAGCGCGAGCGCCCCGCTCACGTACCGCCGGAGATGATTATTTCGATGTCAATAAGCCTGTAAGTAAAGCTTGTTGCGTCCTGCAACTCCCCCGCACACTGCGGCACATGGAGCCGTTGAAGGTAGTGGCACAGCTGTGGGAGCGGATCGGGGCGCGCGACTGGGACGGGCTGGCTCCGCTGATCGCCGAGGACGCGGTGATCGAATGGCCCGTCAGCGGCGAACGCATCGTCGGGCGGGCCAATTTCATATCCGTCCTCAGCGATGAGGACTACGCGGACGAGAGATCCGTGGAAGTGCTGCGGATCCTCGGTGACGGCGATCTCGTCGTCACCGAGGTGGAGATACCCCAGGACCACGTCGTCTACCGCGCCGTCTCCCTGTGGACCGTGCGGGGCGGGGAGATCGTGGGCGCGCGGGAGTACTGGACGAGCCCCGGCCAGGACCCGGCCCCCCGCTGGCGCGCGGGGTACGTCGAACCGCTCGGCGAGCCGCTCGACGGCCCGGTGCCCGGCTACCCGGCTCCCGGCCCGTTTCCCTTGTCCCGGATGGCGGACTGACCCTCTTTCAGCCTGCCCCCTCCCTCCCTGAGTAGCCCCTGTCATACCTGAGGGCTACTTGGGAAGACCGCTCTCCAGCGGGACGCCGACCATGGCCTCCGCTTCCTAATTTCGTGACCAGAGAAGAACGCAGCACCGCCCCTCTGGCACGAACGAAGGAACGGACCCATGAGCCGCCGCCCCACCGCACGTCCCGACAGCCGCCGCAGCGGCCGTCCGCGCCGCACGCTGCTGGCCGGGCTCGTCGCCGCGGCCGTCGTGTTCCCCGTCTCCGCCGCCGCGTCTCCCCGGATACCCGCCCCGGCTCCCGCCGTTCTCGCCGAGACCGCCTCGTTCCCCGACCGGTACGCCGCGAATCTCGCGAACCTCTCCGAGGCCGCCGGGATGGCCCAGGACGCCGGCCGCAGCGGCCGTGCCGCGAAGCTGCGGGCCATGGAGGCGGACGGCGGCGCCCGGTTCCTCGTCTTCGACGGGCGCGGCACGGGCCGCGCGACAGAGGTCTTCGGCGACCTGGAGAGCGCCGACCGGATCACCGTCCTGGTCCCCGGTTCGGACACGACGCTGGACACCTACCAGAGGTTCCGTACCGGGGCGGTCGCTCTGCAGCAGCGCCTCCAGGCCGAGCATCCGCGCTCCGCCGTGGTCGCCTGGCTCGGGTATGACACCCCCGGCACGGTCAGCCCGTCCGTCCTGACCACCGACCGCGCGGACGAGGCCGCGGCGGAACTGGAGCCGTTCCTCGCCCGCTTGGAGCGCATCACCGTCGCGGACGCCCGGCTCTCGCTGCTCTGCCACTCCTACGGTTCCGTCGTCTGCTCCCGCACCGGGACAGGTCCCAAGGTCACCGATGTCGCACTGTTCGGCAGCCCCGGCACGGGGGCGGACTCCGCCGGGGATCTGCCGACCCGGGCCCGGGTCTGGGCCGGTCGGGGCGCCGGCGACTGGATCGCGAACGTCCCGCACGTCCGCGTCGCCGGCATCGGCTTCGGCGTGGATCCCGTGGACCCGGCCTTCGGCGCCCTTCCCTTCACGGCCGGCTCCGGCGGGCACAGCGACTACCTCAAGCCGGGCACCGAGTCCCTGGACGGCCTGGCCGGGATCGTGCTCGGCACCTCCCCGGCGGCCCGTCCCGCGCCCGCCACCGCGCCCGTCACCGCCCACGTCACGGCGCCCGCCACCGCGCACGTCACCCCGTCAGCCGTCACCGCTCCGGAGGCCTCCCATGCGCTCGCGTAAGCCGCACTCCCGTTGGTCCGCCCTCGCGGACCGCATCGACGCCGGCACCCCCGCCCACCGGGACCGGGCCGTGGACGCTCTCAGGGCCTTCGCCATCCTCGGTGTCGTGCTGGGGCACTGGCTGGTCACCGCGCTCACCAGCGTCGACGGCGGCCTGCGGACCACCAGTCCGCTGGCCCACATGAGCGCACTGGCCCCGGTCTCCTGGGTGTTCCAGACCCTGGCCGTCTTCTTCCTCGTCGGCGGCCACGTCGCCGCCCAGGGGTACGAGTCGGCGCGTGGGCGCGGAGTCTCCTACGGCCGGTGGGTCGGGCAACGGCTGGGCAGGCTGTTCCGGCCCGTCGCCGCCGTCCTCGTCCTCTGGACCGTCGCGGCCTCGGGGATGCTGCTCGGCGGGGTCGGCACGGACACCGTCCACACCCTGCTCAAGCTCGTCCTCTCCCCCTTGTGGTTCCTGCTCGTCTTCGCCGTGCTCACCGCCGCGACCCCGCTCGTCTCCCGGCTCAGCCCCTGGTGGCCGCTGGCCGCCGTGGCCGCCGTCGATGTCTGGCGCTTCGGGCTCGACGGGCCGGAGTGGATCGGCTGGGTCAATGTGGCCGCCGGCTGGCTCGTCCCCTACACCCTGGGCGCCGCCTGGTCGCGGGGCGCGTTCTCCCGGCGCACCCCGGCGGCCCTGCTGCTGGGCGGCGGGGTCGCCGCCACGGCCGCGCTGATCATCTGGGGCGGGTACCCGGCGTCCATGGTCGGCGTCCCGGGGGCCGCGATGTCGAACCTGAACCCGCCGACGCTGGCCGCCGTCGCGTTCGGTCTGGCCCAGTGCGGGCTGGCGCTGCTGCTGCGGGAGCAGCTGGCCCGGGCGATGAGCCGGCCGCGCGCCTGGGCGAAGGTGGCCCTGGTGAACCTGTCCGCCATGACCGTCTTCCTGTGGCACCAGACCGCGATGATGGCCGTCACCTCCCTGGGGCTGCTGGTCTCCTCGGACCTGCCCGGGCTGCACACCGTGCCCGACTCTGGGCGCTGGATAGCCGTCCGGCTGCTCTGGCTGCCGGTGTTCGCGGCCGCGCTGGCCGTCTGCTGGGCCGCGTTCCGCACCTACGAGCAGGGCGGCCGCCGGCCCGAGAAGCGCGGCCCGCGCGGGCGTTCCCCGCAGCCGGTCACGGCCTCGAGGATCGTCGCCTCGTCCATGCCGGCCGCGGGGAAGACCGCGCTCGCCGCCGCCGATGGCCCGGCGGCGCCCCGGAAGGAGGAAGTCCGTGCCTAGTGCTGTGGCCGGGAAGGTTTGCCGGGTCGCGGCGAGGTGCCGTGCCGGGCGCCGCGACCCGGCGGACCTTCCCGGTCACAGCACTAGGCTGGGCGGCGTGAACGATCAGAGCGAGCCCCCGGCCCCGACCGGTGCGGGCTCTGGTGGCCGCCTCGCCAGGACCTCGGCCGTGGTGCGGAGCGTGGCCCGGGACCTGCTCGACCTGAAGTCCGATCCGCTGCCGAAGATGTCGCGGCCGCGGTGGCTGGCCTGGCTCCCGCATGTGGCGCTCGTCTATCTCGCCGCGTTCTTCTGCTCGATCACCCTGAACCAGATCAACGACCACTACAAGGTGACGGGCCCCTCCGCCCTGCTGCTGTCGATCCTGGTCGGTTTGTCCGTCCTGGTCGCCATGCGGCGGCCGCTGGCCGGGTACTGGCTCGGCCTGAGCGCGGCGGCCCTGGTCGCCTGGATGATCCACGACCACGTCGGGCAGGGCCAGAGCTGGCCCTGGCTGCCCGCCGGGATGTTCGCCTTCGCCCCGGTGCTGCTGCTGGTGGCCCTGCGCGTACCGCCCCGGGTGACCGTCGGGGCCGTCGCCGTCGCCGCCGTCTGCACCGGGCTGGCCGAGGCCCTCTTCAAGCCCGGCCAGGCGGGCAGCAGCGCCCCCGGGGCCGTCCTCCTCTTCGCCTTCACCGGCCTCCTCGGGTACGCCCTGCGCTCGACGCGGCTGGCCCGCACCCAACTCGTCGAGCAGGAGACCCTCACCGAGGAGGAGCGCGCCCGGCGCACCCTGCTGGAGGAGCGCAGCCGGATCGCCCGCGAGCTGCACGACGTCGTGGCCCACCACATGTCGGTGATCTCCATCCAGGCTCAGGTGGCCCCCTACCTCGTGGAGAACCCGTCGGAGGAGCTCAAGGAGAACCTGGCCGGCATCCGCGCGAACGCCTTGGAGGCGCTGACGGAGCTGCGGCGCGTGCTCGGCGTCCTGCGCTCCGAGCAGCCGGACGATCCCGGCGCGCCCCACCATCCGCAGCCCACGCTGGCCGAGTTGGACGGCCTCGTGGACAACGTGCGGGGGGCAGGGCTGGATGTCACCACGGAGATCGCGGGCGTCCGCCGGCCACTGTCCCCGGGCGTGGAGCTCACCGCGTACCGGATCGTGCAGGAGGCGCTGAGCAACTGCCTGCGGTACGCACCGGGTTCCCGGGTGGAGGTCGGGCTCGCCTACGGGCCGCGCGAGCTGCACCTGTGCGTCGCCAACTCCGCGCCGACCCGGCCGGTCCCGCCGTCGCCCGGAGCGGGGCACGGGCTGCTGGGGATGCGGGAGCGGGCGGGCATGCTGGGGGGCGAGCTGGCCGCCGGCCCCCGCCCCGGTGGGGGGTACGAGGTGAGCGCCGTGCTTCCCGTCGACCCCGTGTCCGCGGGCGGCGGTCTCCCACCCGCCGCCGGCACGAAGAAGGAGGAGGAGGACTCATGACCGCCCCGACCGCTCCGATCAAGGTGATGATCGCCGACGACCAGATGATGGTCCGGCAGGGCTTCACCGTGCTGCTCAACGCCCAGCCCGACATCGAAGTCGTCGGCCAGGCGGTCGACGGCGCCGAGGCCGTGGCGAAGGTGGCCGAGCTCGCGCCGGACGTGGTCCTGATGGACATCCGCATGCCCGGGATGGGCGGCATCGAGGCCACCTCCCTCATCACCGGCGCCCCCGGCTCCACGGTGAAGGTGCTGGTGCTCACCACCTTCGACCTCGACGAGTACGTGTATGAGGCGCTGCGCGCCGGCGCCTCGGGCTTCCTCCTCAAGGACGCCTCGGCCAATCAGCTGGCGGAGGCGGTCCGTGTGATCGCGGCCGGGGAGGCGCTCCTCGCGCCGAACATCACCAAGCGCCTGATCACCGAGTTCTCCCGGCTGGGGGCTCCGAGAGCGCCCTCGAGGGCGCGGATCGACGAGCTGACCGGCCGGGAGACGGAGGTGCTGTCGCTGGTCGCACAGGGCATGTCGAATGCGGAGATCGCCGGGCACCTGGTCCTGGCCGAGCAGACGGTGAAGACGCACGTGGGCCGGATCCTGGTGAAGCTGGGCCTGCGGGACCGCACGCAGGCCGCGGTGTTCGCGTACGAGACGGGTCTGATCCGTCCGACGGGCTACTGAAACGGCCCGGGTAGTACTTGAGGGGGACCCCGGGAAATCCCCTTCAGCGGCGACGCGGGCGAGGTGGCGGGCAACCTACCGTGGAGAACATGAGCGAGACGACCCCCGGGGCCACCCCCCGGACACCCGAGATCCGGCTGGCTTCGGGCCTCATCCAGAGCCTGCGCCAGGATCTGATCACCGATGCCTTCGCCTACCGTCCGCTTCCCCCCATGCGCCCGGACGGGCGGCTGATCCGGCGGCTCCCGCAGCGGATACGGGCGGAGGCCGCGCACCTGCCGCATGCGGCCCTGTGTGTCGTGGCGTTCTTCACGGTGACCTTCACGGCCGCCACCAGCAGCATGCCCGCGGCCGGCCTGGTGATGGGACTGCTGACGGCGGCCCCCATCCTGATGACCCTGGTGCGTCCCGTGGGCGCCTTCTGGGCCGCCGTGGCCGTCACACTGCTCTTCTCCGTCATCGATTCCTCGGATCCCAACTGGCCCTGGTCCCCGACGATGTTCGTCTCGTACCTCGTGACGATCACCGTCGTCGCGATGCGGACCAAGCCCCGGACCGCGGGCTGGATGTGGCTGGTCACGGTGGCGATCGGCACCGGGCTGTCCGTCGTGGTGCTCGGGCACGGCAACTCCGTCACCGTCGGCCCGATGGCCTTCGTGTCGGCGATCGCCCTGCTGACGGTCAGCGTCCGCAACATCCGCAAGCAGGCGGAGCGGGAAGTGTCCGCGCAGCAGGAGGTCACGGCCGTGGAGCGGGACCGGCGGACGCTGCTGGAGGAGCGGACCACGATCGCGCGGGAGCTGCACGACGTGGTCGCCCACCACATGTCGGTGGTGGCCATCCAGGCGGAGGCCGCGCCCTACCGGGTGAAGAATCCGCCGCCGGAGCTGGAGGCGGCCTTCGTCACCATCCGGGAGAACGCGGTGGCGGCCCTGACCGAGCTGCGCCGGGTGCTGGGCGTGGTGCGCTCCGCCGACTACGAGGCGCCGGACGCCCCGCAGCCCTCGCTGGCCTCGCTGGACGGGCTGCTGGCCAATGTGCGCGAAGCCGGGCTGAGCGTGGACAAGACGGTGACGGGCTCCGTGCGCGAGCTGCCGCCGGGCGTGGAGCTGTCGGCCTACCGGATCATCCAGGAGGCCCTGAGCAACACCCTGCGGCACGCACCGGGCGCGGTGGCCGCGGTCGAAGTGTCGTACGTACTGGGCGGCCTGGGCATACGCATCGTCAATGAGGCGGCGACCGGGGACGTCCGGCCCTCCCCGGGGTCCGGGCAGGGGATCACCGGGATGCGCGAGCGGGTGGCCATGCTGGAAGGGGAGATGACGGCCGGGGAGAGGGCCTCCGGAGGGTACGAGGTGGCGGTGTTCATACCCGTGTCCAGCAGCCGCCCGGAGCCGGCGAAGGACCCGGCATGACGATCAGAGTGCTCATCGTCGATGACCAGATGATGGTCCGGGAGGGCTTCTCCGTCCTGCTGAACGCGATGGACGGCATCGAGGTGGTCGGGGAGGCGGTGAACGGACGGGAGGCCATCGCGCAGGTGGCGGCGCTGCGGCCGGACGTGGTGCTGATGGACATCCGGATGCCGGAGATGAACGGCCTGGAGGCGACGCGGGAGATCGTGGCCGCCGACACGAACGCGAAGGTGCTGGTCCTGACGACCTTCGACCTCGACGAGTACGTGTACCAGGCGTTGCGGGCCGGGGCCTCCGGGTTCCTCCTCAAGGACGCCTCAGCCCGGCAACTGGCCGACGGGGTAAGGGTGGTGGCCGCCGGAGAGGCGCTGCTGGCCCCCTCGGTGACCAAACGGCTCATCACCGAGTTCTCCAAGCTGTCGGACGTCCGGACGCATGCGGGCGCGGCGGCGGTCTCGGAGCTGACGGAGCGGGAGACGGAGGTGCTGGTGCTGATCGCGCAGGGGCTGTCCAACGCGGAGATCGCGGACCGTCTGATCATCGCCGAGTCCACGATCAAGACGCACGTGAGCCGGATCCTGGTGAAGCTGGGCCTGCGGGACCGCACGCAGGCCGCGGTGTTCGCCTACGAGACCCGGCTGGTGACCCCCTCTTAGCCGGATCCGAAAAGTTGTCCACAGCTGTGGACAACTTTTCGGAAATCGGCGGGCGCGTGCGAAGGCCGCGGCGAACAGCGTCCCGGTGGCGCCGACGCCGAGCACGAGCGCGAACGGGCCCGCACGCCCCACCACCGCTGCTACCGAAGGCTCCTGACGGTTCGTCTCCTCCTCGCGGGTCGGGCGAAAGCCTGGCTCCCGCTCTGGCCCCCGCGAGCGTCTCCCTCGGCGGCGGCAGGGGCAGTGGCGTGGCGGTCAGTGGCGTGGCGGCCAGTGGATCAAGCTTCGCGCAGGACCTGACCCCGGAAGAGGCCCTGGTCATGGCCGTGACCCCTGGCGGGCGAAGCCGTCCTGGTACCAGGTCTCCACCGCCGACCGCATGATCCACCCCGACAACGAGCGCCGCATGGCCGCCCGCATGGATCCCCGCAGGACCGTCGAGCTCGACGCGAGCCACGCCTCCCTGGCGTCCCTCCCGGGCCCGGTCTGCGACCTCATCGAGTCGGCCGCCCGAGGCTGACGGCCGCGCCCCGCCGCCAAAGCGCGCGCGCCAGGCCCAGCTCGCGGGCGAGCGGGGCCCAGACGACGGCCCCCGGGCCCGGATCCCCGGCCAGCCACACCCAGCACTCCGCCGACGGGGGCGCGAGGGCCGACGGCGCCGGGGCCGGATCCGTGCGGGGCCGGGCCCGCGGCGACAGCACCCGCCGGCCGAGCGGCCCCAGGGTCAGCACGTGGCGGCCGCCGTCGAGGACGAGCAGCGGCGCCGGCCCGCTCCCCCGCAGCACCCGCGCCTCGTACGGGGTCCAGCGCAGCCCCTGGGTCCGCAGGATGCGGGACACGCGCCGGGCGGCGTACAGCTCCCGGAGCGCGAAGAGCACCGGGAGGCACAGCAGCCCCAGCAGTACCGCCTGAAGCGGCGCGGGGCGGGTCACCAGCGCCCCGATCAGCGCGGGCCAGCACAGCGCCGGCAGCACGCAGATCAGCGTGGCGTCCTGGCGCCAGTCGCCGAGCGCGTCGCGGACGGCCGCCTCGTCCGGGGGCCCGGGCCCGTCCACCTCGTGGAGCCGGCCCGGACCAGGCTGGTGCACCACCGCTTCCGCCTCCTCCGCCGCGCACCGGCCCCCGGGCCGCTCAGCGCTGCAACGGCAGTGTCAGGCCCCACGCCGCCGGGCACAAGGTCCACGTACGGCGCCGGACCGGACCGGTGACGGCCGCGTCGGCCCGGTAGCGGAAGTCCGCCCCGGACACGGTCACGGCGGCCGCCCGCGCGCGCACCACGGACCCCCCGTCCGGGCCCTCTCCCGCGCCCAGCCGCACCACGACGTCCGCCAGCCCGTCGCCCTCCCGCGCCGACACGCAGACGTCCTCCACCAGCCGGTCCACGTCCGCCAGGAGCACCCCGTCGGCCTCCACGCGCAGCCGGTGGCCGCCCGTAGCCGCGGACCCCGCCCCCGGCGGGCGCACCAGCGTGCGGACCAGCGAGCGGTACGCGCTCCACACCGACGGCCCGGACGGCCGCGGCACGGCCCGGACGGGCGGGATCGCGACCCCGCCCAGCACCACCCCGTCGCTGTCGTCGACGAGGAGGTCCCGCATGCCGACGGTCCCGTCCAGGACCGCGCGGGCGGCCGACACGGCCGAAAGCGGCACGCCGAGGCGCCTCGCCAGTCCGAGTGACCCCGCGGGCCCCACGGGAATCAGCGAAACGGCCCCCTCGGAGAGCGCCCGCTCCCGGTGCAGCAGACCGACGGCCCGCACGAGCGCCCGGTCGTCGCCCACGATCACCGGCCGGCGATGGCCCCGGCGGGCCAAGGCCCGCGCAAACTCCTCCTGCGAGTCCGGGAGGCAGATTTTCGCCGCGGCTCCGGCTGACAGGACATCTTTCGCGATTCGCACGGACTCGCCGTCAAGACGGCGGGCGACCGGGTCGACGAGCACGAGCAGGCCGCCTACCGGCGCGCCCGCATGGCTCATGGTGGGCTCTGGAGCCGACACCTCGGTCCTTCCTCGGGTAGCATCTTTGTGCAAGAGGCCCTTGCGCTATTGCGCCAGGGCCTTCGTCTATTCCGGGGTACCGGTCCGACGGCTCAGCCTGCGGTGTACATCGTCGTACGCCCCCTGACCTTGGACATGCCCCATCCGGAAGAGGTGTACGCCTGTGCCCGCTCTTGTGCTGCTCGGAGCTCAGTGGGGTGACGAGGGCAAGGGAAAGGCCACCGACCTGCTCGGTGGATCCGTTGACTATGTAGTGCGCTATCAGGGCGGCAACAACGCCGGCCACACGGTCGTCGTGGGCGACCAGAAGTACGCGCTGCACCTTCTCCCTTCCGGCATCCTCTCCCCCGGATGCACCCCGGTCATCGGCAACGGTGTCGTCATCGACCCGGCCGTCCTGCTCTCCGAGCTGCGCGGCCTGAACGAGCGCGGCATCGATACCTCCAAGCTGCTGGTCAGCGGCAACGCGCACGTGATCACGCCGTACAACGTCACCCTCGACAAGGTCGGCGAGCGCTTCCTCGGCAAGCGCAAGATCGGTACGACCGGCCGCGGCATCGGACCGACCTACGCGGACAAGATCAACCGCGTCGGCATCCGGATCCAGGACCTCTACGACGAGTCGATCCTCACCCAGAAGGTCGAAGCGGCGCTCGAGGGCAAGAACCAGCTCCTCACGAAGCTGTACAACCGCCGTGCGATCGAGTCGGCGCAGATCGTCGAAGAGCTCCTCGGGTACGCGGAGCAGATCAAGCAGTACGTCGCCGACACCACCCTGATCATCAACAACGCGCTCGACGAGGACAAGGTCGTGCTCTTCGAGGGCGGCCAGGGCACGCTGCTCGACGTCGACCACGGCACGTACCCCTTCGTCACCTCGTCCAACCCGACCGCCGGTGGCGCCTGCACCGGCGCCGGCGTCGGCCCGACGAAGATCAGCCGCGTCATCGGCATCCTGAAGGCGTACACGACCCGCGTCGGCGCCGGCCCGTTCCCGACCGAGCTGTTCGACGCGGACGGCGAGGCCCTGCGCCGCATCGGCGGCGAGCGCGGTGTGACCACCGGCCGCGACCGCCGCTGCGGCTGGTTCGACGCCCCGATCGCCCGCTACGCGACCCGCGTCAACGGCCTGACGGACTTCTTCCTCACCAAGCTGGACGTGCTGACCGGCTGGGAGGAGATCCCGGTCTGCGTCGCGTACGAGATCGACGGCAAGCGCGTCGAGGAGCTCCCGTACTCGCAGACGGACTTCCACCACGCGAAGCCGATCTACGAGAACTTCCCCGGCTGGTCCGAGGACATCACCAAGGCCAAGACCTTCGCGGACCTCCCGAAGAACGCCCAGGCGTACGTCAAGGCCCTCGAGGAGATGTCGGGCGCCCCGATCTCCGCGATCGGCGTCGGCCCCGGCCGCACCGAGACGATCGAGATCAACTCGTTCCTCTAGGCACGAGGCAATCGGGAGGGGCGGTGCGCACCGTACGGTGCGCACCGCCCCTTCCGTGTGTCCGGTGCTCACCGGCCGGGCGGATCAGTCCTTCTGGTAGATCCCGAGGCTGTCGACGACCACGTCGACGGACTGCCAGCCCTGGTTCCAGAAGTCGATGACGTCACCCTTGCCACCGGACGTCTGGACCAGGTTCGGGACGGTCTGGCCGGCCGTCCAGTTCAGGGACGAGGAGACGGGCCGGGCCGGTGTGACCTGCGTGCCCTTCTGGTAGTCGGGCCAGGTGTTCGGGTCCGGGGACACCGACAGGAAGCCCACGTCGCGCGTGTTGGTGACCGTGACGTTCAGTGCCCAGCCGTCGACGGGCGAGGCCGAGTCGCCCATGAGCGGCAGCGGGAGGTACTCGCGGGCCGCCACCGGCCCGGCCTTGCGGTACCAGGTGTCCTCGCGGGTGTCGATCAGCCGGTACGGCCCGATCGGCCACAACGCCGCCTGGCTGTCGGGGCTGTAGTAGCCGACGACGTCGATCACCACGTCCGCGGGCTGCCAGCTGCCGTTGCGGACGACGATCTTCCCGTCGGGGCCGACCGGCACGATCACCGAGTTGGCGACGGTCTGGCCGGCGGCGAAGTTCACGCTGGACGTGGACGGCGCCTGCTGCCCGCCGGGGTAGACGGTCAGGTGACCGGCTTCCTTCGGGTTCGTGACGGTCAGGTTGAGCGCCACGGCGGTGGCGCCCTTCGGGACACCGTTGCGGTCGGCGACCGTGACGCCGAGGTTCGCCTGCCCGGCGACCTGGCCCTTCGGCGCGCCCAGGCCCGAGCGGGTGTCGACGGCACGGACCGGGGACAGCGTGGTGTAGCCGCTGGCCGAGGACGCGGTGAAGTAGCCGGTGACGTCCGCGATCAGGTCGACCGGGGCCCAGCCCCCGTTGACCAGGTGCACCCAGCCGTCCTTGACCTGCACGATGACCAGGTTCGGGACGCTCTGGCCCGCGGTGTAGTTGAGGTTCGACGTCTCGGGATCGACGTAGTCCCGGCCGGGCTGGACCGCGATGTGGCCCGCCTCGGTGGTGTTGGTGACCGTGACGTTGAGGACCACGGCGGTGACCCCCGCGGGAATCGCGCCGGTGCCGCCGATCTTCAGGGACACGCTGCCCCGACCGCCGACCTTGGCCTTCGCCCCGCCGATGCCCGCGCGGGTGTCCAGCAGCCGGGCGGGTGCGACCGGGGTGAACTCGCCACCCGCCGTCACGACCTCGATCTGGTTCACGGCCTGGACGTTGTTCTTGGTGTCCTTCACCGTGACCGTGACGGTGTACGCGCCGACCTCGGCGTACGTGTGGACGAGGTTGCGGTGGTCCCCGCCGGAGGCGGTGGGGTTCTCCGTGACGCCGTCACCCCAGGAGACGGTGACATCGAGATCGGCGCCCGCACCCGTGACGGCGGTCACCAAGTCGATCTTGTGCGCGCTGACGGCGTAGGCGTCCAGCTCGATCACGGGGGCGGCCTGGCCGGCCGCGCCCTGCGCCCGCGCGCTCGCGCCCTTCCCGGTCTCGGCGCCGGCCGACGGCGTGACGACCGTACGGTCGCCGGCGCTGTGGAAGGTCTCGGACGTGGGCCCCCCGGCCCGGTCCGCGGTCGTTCCGGGTGCGGCCACCCCGTGGGCGGCGGGAGCGGCGGGACCCGCCGCCTGAGCCGTCCCGGGTACGAGCCCCACACCCGCCGCCACCAGGGCAGCGGAAACTACGAGTCGGCGATTGCGCACCGGCCCCCTATTTTCGTTCGGCAGTCGATCAAGTTCGAAAGCCAGGTCAGCGTACATAACCCCTTTCCGGCCAGATCCGGCGGCCGGAAAGGCTCGGAAGCGAACACGATGAAGGTCCCGGCCGATCGTGGGATCGGGCGGGACCTTCCGGCGTTTCAGGCGGGGATGCCCGTCAGTTGGAGCCGTAGTAGCCGAACATGTCGACGATCAGGTCCGCGGTGCCGAAGCTCTGGTTCCAGAAGTCCACGACCCCGTGCTCGCCGGCGCTCGCCTGCACCAGGTTCGGGACCGTCTGGCCCGGGGTCCAGTTCAGCGTGGAGGAGACGGGGCGCTGGGGCTCCTCCGCGGTGCCGTTCTCGTAGTCCTCCCACGCGTTCGGGTCCGGGGAGACCGAGAGGAAGCCGGTGTCGGTCGGGTTGGTGACCGTCGTGTTCAGGACGTAGCCCTCCACGCCCTCCCCGTCCGAGATCTGCATGCGCAGGTAGGCGCGGGCCGGCGCCGGGCCCACGGGGCCGTACTCCGGGTCCCGGCTGTCGAAGATGCGGCCCGGCTCGAAGGGGACGAACGCGGCCTTGCTCTCCGGGCTGTAGTAGCCGACGACGTCGACGATGACGTCGGCGCCCAGCCAGCTGCCGTTGCGGACGCTGATCTTCCCGTCGGGGCCGACCGGCACGATCACCGAGTTGGCGACGGTCTGGCCGGCGGTGAAGTTCAGGTTGGACGTGCTGGGCACCGCGCCGCCGCTCGGGAAGGCCGTCAGGTGGCCGGCCTCGCGCGGGTTGGTGACGGTCACGTTGAGGGCGACGGCGGTGGCGGTCTGCGGGACCCCGCCCAGGCCGTTGATCTGGGTGGAGAAGGTCCCGTAGCCGGGGACCTGGCCCTTGGCGGTGCCCAGGCCGCTGCGGCTGTCGACGAAGCGGGTCGGGGCCAGCGAGGTGTAGCCGCTCGCGGCGCTCTGGGTGAAGTACCCGGTCACGTCCGCGATCAGGTCGATCGGCTGCCAGCCGCCGTTGAACAGCTCCACGTAGCCGTCCTCGCCGACCGGCACGATCACCAGGTTCGGGACGGACTGGCCGGCGGTGTAGTTGACGTTCGACGTGTCCGGACGCTCGGAGCCCTTGCCGGGGAAGACGGTGACGTGCCCGGCCTCGGTCGTGTTGGTGACCGTGACGTTGAGGGCGACCGCGGTGGCGCCCTGCGGGATCTGCGCGTTCTGGGCGATCTTCACGCGTACGCTGCTGCGCGCGCCGACCTTGGTCTTCGCCGCGCCCGTCCCGGAGCGGGTGTCCAGCAGGCGGGTGGGGGCGTGCGGGGTGAAGTCCGAGCCCATCAGCGTGACGGCGAGCTGGTTGAACGCCTCCACCTTGTTGGCGGCGTCCTTCACGGTGACCTTGGCGGTGTACGCGCCGCTCTTCTTGTAGACGTGGTGGTAGTTCTCCGCCAGGCTGCCCGTCGTCTGGACCACGTCCTCGGTCCCGTCGCCCCAGGCGATGGTGACCGTGAGCGGCACGTCGGCGCTCTGCACGGCGACCGACAGCCAGGCGCCGAGCGCGGAGTTGCTGAAGCCGTCGAGCTCGACCTTCAGGTCCGGGTTGCCCGCGTCCGCCGACTGCGCGGCCGCCATCCCCTTGGCGGCGGGCAGCGTCGTGCGGACCGTGCGGTCCGCCGGGCTGGAGAAGGTCTTCTTGGCGCCTTCCAGGGCCTTGTCGAAGTCCGCGTCCACATCGGGAACGGCGACCGAGCGGCCGTCGGACGTGACCGGATCGGCCTGGGCCGCGCTCGGTACGAGGCCTACGCCCGCCGCGATGAGAGCGGCGGAAAACATGAGTCGGTGATTGCGCACCGGCCCCCCCTTTTTCTGCTGAACACCTGAACCGGTTCGAAAGTGTGCTCAGCGTACAGAGGGACATACCGCTCCCCTCCCGCACCCCGTGACCAGGCCTTACGGCCGGTCCCGGGGCGCGGACGGGATCGGCTACTTGGTCTCGTAATAGCCGAAGATGTCGACGATCAGGTCGGCGTCCTCCCAGCCCTGGTTCCAGAAGTCGACGATTCCGGTGTTCCCGGAGCTCGCCTGGACCAGGTTCGGGACGGTCTTGCCCGCCGTCCAGTTCAGCGTGGAGGCGACCGGCCGGTCGGGCCAGCGGTTCGTCCCGTTCGCGTAGTCCTCCGCGGTGTTCGGGTCCGGCGCGACCGACAGGAAGCCGTCGCCGACGGTGTTGGTGACCGTGGTGTTCAGCACGTAGCCCGCGATGCCCTCCTCCCCCGGGGAGAAGTGGCTGGAGACGTAGCCGCGCGCGGGCGCCTGGCCCTTGCCCCAGGCGCGGGTGTCGAGCCACCGCGCCGGCTTCTTGAGCGGCACGAAGGAGCCGGAGCTGTCCTTGCCGTAGGTGCCGACGAGGTCGACGACCACGTCGGTCGGCTGCCAGGCGCCGTTGCGGATGGTGACCGAGCCGTCGGCCGCGACCGGCACGATCACCGAGTTGGCGACGGTCTGCCCGGTCTTGAAGTTCACGTTCGAGGTGGTGGGCGCCGACTGGTCGCTCGGGTAGGCGGTCAGGTGGCCGTCCTCGCGCGGATTGGTGACCGTCACGTTGAGCGCGATGGCCGTGTGGAGCCCGGCAGGCATCTGGATCTTGAAGGAGCCCTGTCCGGCCAGCTGGCCGCGCTGGGTGCCGATGCCCGAGCGGGTGTCGACGATGCGGGCGGGGTCCCTCGGCGTGTAGCCGCTCGCGGCCTTGCGGCCGAAGTAGCCGGTGACGTCCGCGAGCAGGTCGACCGGCTCCCAGCCGCCGTTGTACAGCTCGACGTAGCCGTCCTTGCCGACCGGCACGATCACCAGGTTCGGCACGGTCTGACCGGCCTCGAAGTTGACGTTCGAGGTGGTCGGGCGCTCGCCGCCCGAGGGGAAGGCCGTCACGTGGCCCGCACTGGTGGCGTTGGTGACGGTGAGGTTGAGGGCCACCGCGGTGACGCCCTCGGGGATCTTGCCGTTGCCGGCGATCTTCACGCGGGACGTGGCGTACGGGGCCACCTTGGCCTTCGCGGCGCCCGTGCCGTTACGGGTGTCCAGCAGGCGGGTCGGCCCGTACGGGGTGAAGTCCGAGCCCGCGGTCTGCACCTCGAGCACGTTGGAGACCTCGGCGTTGTTCACCGGGTCCTTCACCGTGATCTTGACGTTGTACTCGCCGAGCTTCGCGTACGCGTGCGTGTGCTGGAGCACCGCCGAGCCGTACGGGTCGGCCTGGTCGCTCTGCCCGTCGCCCCAGTCGATGACGACGTTGAGCGAGGCGTTCGCGCTGTTGACCGTGGTCGTCAGCGCGAAACCGTGCGCGGAGACGGCCTTGGCCTCCAGCACGATGCCGAGGTCGGGGTTGCCCTCCGCGGCCTGCGCGGCCACGGCGGCGCCCTTGGCGGCGTTCAGGGGCTTGCGGACCGTGCGGTCCTTGGGGCTGGTGAAGGTCTGGAACCCGGCCGAGGCCTTGTCCAGGTCGCTGATGGCGGGCGAGGCCACCTTGTGGACGCCCGGCTTGACCGGATCGGCCGCGTGGGCCGTGACCGGTATGAGTCCTGCTCCGGCCGCCGTGACGATGGCGGCAGCGGACATTACGAGACGGCGATTGCGCACCGGCCCCCCATTTTTTGAACACGCTCAGGATGAAATCCCGCTCAGCGTACAGACCCGGCCGGGCATGATCACCCGGGTATCCACGAGGCGGGGGGAGTTGGCCCGGATACGTCCCCGACTGGCCGGTTCGCCAGGCGTCCGCCGGCCCTACCAGGCCAGCTGCGAGAGCTCCTCCGCGACCACCGCGCACGCGTCCGCCGCCGGGTCGATGAGCGGGAAGTGGCCGACACCGTCCAGCAGGGTCAGGCCCACCGTCTCCCCCGCCCGCGCGGCCGCCGCCACGTACGCCTCGGACACCGCCTCCGGGACCACGATGTCGCCACGGCCCTGGACCACCGCCGTCGCGATGCCCGTCGGGAGCAGCGCCGCCGGGTCGGCGTATGGGCGGCGCTCGGCGAAGACGGCCTCGCCGCCGAGCAGTTGCGCCGAAGCTCCGCCGCACACCCCGAGCTCCTGCGCCACCGCGAAGTCCGCGATGGGGGCCAGCGCCACCACCCCGCGCAGCAGCGGCGGGGACGGCAGCCGCCAGCCGGCCGGGGCGTCCGGCGGGAGCACGTGCCGGGCCGCGGCCCACAGGGCGAGGTGGCCGCCCGCCGAGTGGCCGGTCAGCACCGTGCGCCGGGGGTCGGCCTGCGGCAGGGCGGCGGCGGCCAGGTCCGGCAGGGCGTCCATCGCGGCGGCCACGTCGTCGAAGGTCTCCGGCCAGCGGCCCGCGACGGGGCCGGCCGCGTCCTGGTGGGGCAGGGAACTGCCGCGCCGGTACTCGACGTTGGCGACGGCGAAACCCCGGCGGGCCAGGAAGTCAGCGAAGGGGGTGATGTGGTGGCGGTCGTACGGGGCGCGCCAGGCGCCGCCGTGCAGGACGACCACCAGCGGGGCGGACCGGGCGGAGCCGTCGGCCCTTTCGCCGCGCGGGGCGTAGAAGTCGACGATCTGGTCGGGGTGTTCCCCGTAGGCCGCCGTGGCGTCGGGGGCGACCGGCGGATGAGAGAAGGCCGAGGCGGCCTCGGCGGCGTCCCGTTCGACTGCGGGGTCCGTCATCGGCTCAACCTCCGGTAACGCATGGGACAGGGGGGACAGATGTTCCGGTGTACCCGGCAGAGCGGGACCGTATCAGGCTGGAACGGGCCCATCCGTGGCGGGCCGGGCGGATATGGGCGCGGGCGGGGCCGAAGCCCCGCCCGCGCGCTGATGTGACGTTTCGCTACCTGGTGCTACCAGGTCACCCGAAAATGTGACCCAACGTGCGGGCCGCGCGCTCCGCGTCGGCGAAACCGACGTACAGCGGGGTGAAGCCGAAGCGCAGGATGTCGGGGGCCCGGAAGTCCCCGATCACGCCCCGGGATATGAGCTCGCGCATGACCTCGGCCGCGTTCTCCGTCCGCAGGGAGACCTGGCTGGCCCGCTGCCCGTGCCCGGTGGGGGTGACGAGTTCGACCCTGCCGTCGGGGACGTACGCCGCCACGCACTCGAGGAAGAAGTCGGTCAGCGCGAGCGACTTCGCCCGGACGTCCTCGACCGCGACCCCGTCCCAGGCGTCGAGGGCGGCCTCCAGGGCGAGCAGGGAGAGGATGTCGGGCGTCCCGACCCGGCCCCGGACCACGCCGGGCGCCGCCTCGTAGGACGGGGTCATCGCGAACGGCTCCGCGTGGCCGTTCCAGCCGGGCAGCGGGGAGTCGAAGGCGGCCTGGTGGCGGGCGGCGATGTACAGGTACGCGGGGGCGCCGGGGCCGCCGTTGAGGTACTTGTACGAGCATCCGACCGCGAGGTCCACCCCGTGCGCGTCGAGGTCGACGGGCAGGGCGCCGGCCGTGTGGCACAGGTCCCAGACGATGACCGCGCCCGCCGCGTGGGCGGCGGCGGTCAGGGCCGGGAGGTCGTGCAGGCGCCCGGTGCGGTAGTCGGCGTGGTTGAGGAGGACGACGGCGGTGTCGGCCGTCATCGCCTCCGCCGCCCGGGCCGGGTCCACCGGGACGACCCGCAGGCCCGTCATCCGGGCCGCCGATTCGGCGATGTAGCCGTCGGTGGGGAAGGTGGCGGCGTCCACGAGCATCTCGACGCGGCCGGGCGCGGCGAGGCGGGCCGCGCCGACCAGGGCCTTGAACAGGTTGACGCTGGTGGAGTCGCCGACGACCACCTGGCCGGGGGCCGCGCCGAGCAGCGGGGCCACCCGGTCGCCGACCCGCTCGGGGGCGTTCCACCAGTTGGCTTCGCCCTCGGTCCAGGAGCGGATGAGGCGGGCGCCCCACTGCTCCGTGACGACCTCCGCGAGGCGGGCCGCGACGCCCGCCGGGAGGGCGCCGAGGCTGTTGCCGTCGAGGTAGACGACGCCGTCGGGGAGGGTGAAGCGGTCGCGGAGCTTGGCGAGGGGGTCCGCCGCGTCCAGGGCTTCGGCGCGGGCGGACAGGGTCGGCTCAGACATGGCTGCGCGCCGTCCAGAGCTCCGGGAAGACGTTCTTCGTGGCCCGCTTCTCCAGCCAGGTCACGCCGGCCGAGCCGCCCGTGCCCGTCTTGGCGCCCATCGCGCGGCGGGTGGCGACCAGGTGGTCGTTGCGCCAGCGCCAGACCAGCTCCGCGACGTCCGTCAGGACCTCGCCGAGCCGGTGCAGGTCCGGGTGGGCGTCCGGGGTCGCGTACAGGGAGGTCCAGGCGGCCTCCACCTCGGGCGAGGGCTCGTGGCGCCGGGCCGGGTCGCGGTCGAGGACGTCGGCCGGGACCGCCAGACCGCGGCGGGCGAGCAGGCGCAGCACCTCGTCGTAGAGGCTGGGCTCGTGGAGGGCCTTCTCCAGCTCCGCGTGGACGCGCGGCGCGCCGCGGTGCGGGACCAGCATGGAGGCGGACTTCTCGCCGAGCAGGAACTCCATCCGGCGGTACATCGCCGACTGGAAGCCGGAACCCTCGCCGAGGGCGGCGCGGTACGAGTTGAACTGGCCCGGGGTCAGCTGGGCGAGGGGGCGCCAGGAGGCGTTCAGGGCCTCCAGCTCGCGGAGGGATCGTTTCAGCGCGTCCATCGCGACGGGGAGGTCGTCCTCGCGGAGCGCCTGCGCGGCGGTCTCCCACTCGTGGACGATGACCGTGAACCACAGCTCCATGACCTGGGTGGTGACCAGGAAGACCATCTCGCCCGGGTCGTCCGAGCGCAGGTGCTGGAGGTGGGTGAGGACGTCCGCCTGGACGTAGTCCTCGTAGGGGGTCGTGCCGGCGAAGTCGAGGTTCGGGGTGTCCGAACCGCCGTCTCCGGAGGCATCAAGGGCGTGCGACATCGCTGTCTCCTCGATACGTGCTTCCGGGTAGCGGTCCGCTCCTTCCGGTGAGGTGAGTGGAGCTCCGGTCCCCTGTCCGCATCATAAGACCGTCGTGCCGCAGGGCTTCAATAGTGAGTGGCGTACGTCACGTCCGGCGACCGGGGCCGGGCCGGACGGGTCCGAGGACCCCGCCCGGCGCCGGACCCGCCCGGCCGCGTGCGGCGTCAGGCGCCGAGGACGTCCGCGGCCGTCTCGGAGGAGTCGCGCAGGAAGGTCGAGCAGCGCTCGTACTCCTCCTTCTCCTCGATCGCGCCGGCCGCGCGGGCCAGGGCGTTCAGGGCGCGCAGGAAGCCGCGGTTCGGCTCGTGCTCCCACGGCACCGGGCCGTGGCCCTTCCAGCCCGCGCGGCGCAGCGCGTCGAGGCCGCGGTGGTAGCCCGTGCGGGCGTACGCGTACGACTCGACCGTGCGGCCGGCCTCGAAGGCCTCGTCGGCGAGGAGGGCCCAGGCCAGGGAGGAGGTCGGGTGCGCGGCGGCCACCTCGACGGCGGGCGTGCCGGCGGCGATGGCCGCGCGGCCCGGCTCGTCGGGGAGGTGGGTGGGGGCGGGGCCCCCGAGGAGGTTCTGGTGAATGGACATGCCCACAGTCTGGGGTATCGCGGCATGCGCGAAGGGCCCGGCCCCGCCGTCCGAAGACGGCGGGCCCGGGCCCTCGCGCACGGCTCGGCGCCCCGGGTTGCGAGCGCACGGCTCGAGACTCGGGACGCCGGGCGACTACTTGAGCTTGGTGCCCGTGGAACGCAGGTTCGCGCAGGCCTCGGTGACGCGCGCGGCCATGCCGGCCTCGGCGGCCTTGCCCCACGTGCGGGGGTCGTACTTCGACTTGGTGCCGACCTCGCCGTCGACCTTCAGGACCGCGTCGTAGTTGCGGAACATGTGGTCCACGACCGGGCGGGTGAACGCGTACTGGGTGTCGGTGTCGAGGTTCATCTTCACGACGCCGTTCTCCAGCGCGGTGGCGATCTCCTCGGCCGTGGAGCCCGAGCCGCCGTGGAAGACGAAGTCGAACGGCGAGGACTTGCCGTACTTCTCGCCGACGCCGGCCTGGAGGTCCTTGAGGAGCTCGGGGCGCAGGACCACGTTGCCCGGCTTGTAGACGCCGTGCACGTTGCCGAAGGAGGCGGCCAGCAGGTAGCGGCCCTTCTCGCCCAGGCCCAGGGCCTCGGCGGTGCGCAGCGCGTCGTCGACGGTGGTGTACAGCTCGTCGTTGATCTCGTGGCTGACGCCGTCCTCCTCGCCGCCGGTCGGGGTGATCTCGACCTCGAGGATGATCTTCGCGGCGGCGGCCTTGGCCAGCAGCTCCTGGCCGATGGCCAGGTTGTCGGCGAGGGTTTCGGCGGAGCCGTCCCACATGTGCGACTGGAAGAGCGGGTTCAGGCCGCGGGCCACGCGCTCGGCGGAGATCTCGATCAGCGGACGGACGTAGGTGTCCAGCTTGTCCTTGGGGCAGTGGTCCGTGTGCAGCGCGACGGTGATGTCGTACTTGGCGGCCACGATGTGCGCGAACTCGGCCAGGGCGGCGGCGCCGGTGACCATGTCCTTGTTGTACTGGCCACCCAGGAACTCCGCACCACCGGTGGAGATCTGGATGATGCCGTCGCTCTCGGCCTCCGCGAAGCCGCGCAGCGCAGCGTGCAGGGTCTGGGTCGAGGTCACGTTGATCGCCGGGTAGGCAAACTTGCCTGCCTTCGCCCGGTCGAGCATCTCGTTGTAGACCTCGGGGGTTGCGATGGGCATCTGTCCGCTCCTTGGATGTGCGGGGAGTGTGCTTATTGCGGGCCCTGACCTGGGGGCGACGTTGCCGTCGGGCCCATCTTTCCAGACTCGGCGGCACACTCCACCTCGGTGACGGCGCGACATGGATCCGGCCGGGTGGAGTGTTTCACGTGAAACACTCCACCCGGCCGGAAAAGCCCAGGTCAGCAGCGGTCGGTGCGCTGCGCCGCGGGGCTTGGGGACCTAAGTCACCAGTTGCGTGAAACGCCCCCTGCTCTTCTCAGAGGCCGAGATCGTCCAGCTGGTAGCCGGTGAGGTAGGGCAGGCCGGCCGCGGCGATGGCGTCGGCCGCACCCCGGTCGACGATCGTCGCGACGGCGACGACCTCGCCGCCGGCCTCGCGGACCGCCTCGACGGCGGTCAGCGGGGAACCGCCGGTGGTCGAGGTGTCCTCGACGACCAGGCAGCGCTTGCCCTTCACGTCGGTGCCCTCGATACGGCGCTGCATGCCGTGCGCCTTCTGCGCCTTGCGGACGACGAAGGCGTCCAGGGTCGCGCCGCGCGCGGCGGAGGCGTGCAGCATCGAGGTGGCGACCGGGTCGGCGCCCAGGGTCAGGCCGCCGACGCAGTCGAACTCCAGGTCGGCGGTGAGGTCGAGCATGACCTGCCCGACCATCGGGGCCGCCTTGCCGTCGAGGGTCACCCGGCGGAGGTCGATGTAGTAGTCGGCCTCGAGGCCGGAGGACAGGATCACCTTGCCGTGCACGACGGCCTTGTCCTTGATCTGCTGCAGAAGCTCATCGCGTACGTCACTCATGGGCACGAGCTTAGTGGGGCCGGGAAAGGCCCCTAAGCCAGGCGCCGCCAGCTCCAGGTCGTGGAGATCTCCAGCGGGTCCACCGGGGTGACCAGGTGCGGGAGGCTGTTCAGGCCGTTCGGCGGGCCGGACTGCGGCTCCACGCAGACGGCCTCGGGCTCCTCGTCGTAGACGACCACCCATTCGGAGCGGCTGGCGACCTTCAACTCCAGCGCGCCGGGCCACGTCAGGGTGACGTCCACGCCGTAGGGCATGCCGAAGCAGTCGTCCCACGGGCCGGTCTTCGGGTCGATCCGGTTGCCGGTGGGCAGGTGGTCGGCGCCGCGCTCCTCCTGCCAGGCGGCGTCGAAGGCGATGCGCACGTCCTCGCCGCCGTTGCCGAGGTTGCGGTGGAACCAGGGGTGCCAGCCGGCCTGCGCCGGGAAGGAGTCCTCGTACGTCTCGATGCCCATGGTCAGGGTCAGCGCGTCCTCGCCGAGCTCGAAGATCTGCGTGACGAGCCCGTCGTACGGCCAGGGGTCGGCGAGCGGGTACGTGAACGCGGCCTCGGTGGCGGTCGCGCGGGCGGGGCGCCAGGCGGCGTCGCGGCCGAAGCCGTGGATGGCGTGCGGCGGGTGGTTGAGCGGCAGCTGGTGCAGGGTCGCGCCGTCCTGGAACTGCCCGTTCCTGGTGCGGCCGCACCAGGGGACCATCGGGAAGGAGCCGTAGTGGTCCCCTTGCCTCAGCAGCTCCGTCCCGTCGACGCGCAGACTGCTGATCCGGCAGCCGTTCTCCTGGTCGATGGTCACCTCGGCGCCGCCGGCGCGCAGTTGCGTACTCATGCCATGACCTTAGCCAGGTCGGCGGGGTGTTCAGGGCCGCACGGTGCGGCGCGTGGTCAGCGGCGGCGGCGCAGGGCCCGGCCCAGGAGGACGGCCGATGCGACGGCGACGGCGGCTGCCGGGGCGATCCAGCGCAGGTTCGCGCCCGCCGCGGCGGAGGTGGGGGCGGGGACCGGGGCGTAGCGGCCGCGCGGCGGGGCGTGGTCGACCTCCTCCGCGCTGCGGCCGATCATCGTGCGGCGGGCGTGGGCGGCCTCCGCGGGCGGGCGCGGGGGGCCGCCGAGGTCCCCGAGGGCGGCGCCTTCGAAGGTGCCGTCGAGGAACGGGTCGAGCGAGGGGGGCGGGACCTCGGTGTCGAAAACGGAGGCGGTGACCTCGGTGATGTCGAGGTCGGCGTCCGCGTCCGGACCGGGGTCCAGATCGGAGTCCAGGCCCGGGTCCACGTCGAGGTCGGCGTCGAGGTCGGCGTCGAGGTCGGCGTCGAGGTCGGCCGCACGGTCGGCCGCACGGTCGGCGCCGAGGTCCGCGGCCGGGGCCGCGGCCCCGGAATCCTGGCGCGCTTCGGGCGCTTCGCGCTCCTCGGGCGCGTCGGTGACCGCGAGCGCCGCCAGGTGTCCGGCGGCCCGGTCGAGGAGGCGGTGCGCGGCCGTGGCGGCCGCTTCCGGGGCGAAGGCGGCGGCCCGGCCGTCGGCGGCGCCCTCGGCGGTGAACTCCAGCCGGGTGCCGCCGTCCGCCTCGGTCAGGCGCAGCTCGAGGGAGAGCTTCACGCTGCCGCTGCCCCGCACCTCCGTGCCCTCGCCGGAGAGGGTGAAGCGGTCGGGGTCCCGCTCGGTGACGGTCAGGGCGCCCCGGTAGGTCACGGTGTGCCCGCCGACCCGCACCTTAAGCCGGCCGGACAGCGGCCCGGCCCCGGTGTCGGCGTCCTGCTGGAGTCCCGGTACGCAGCGCGCCACCCGGGCGGGATCGCGCAGCACGGCGCGGACGTCGGCGGCGGGGACCGGAACGAACACCTGATGCTCCATGCGCTCGAGCCTACCGACGCGGCCGCTTCCCGTCAGTGAGGCGGCGAAGTCAATGACCCCGGGCCCCGGGCGGCACCCGTCACCCGTCACCCGTCCTCCGGCATCGGGGCGGGTTACGAGTACCTCGGGTGCGGGAGCGTCGACGGCGGCAGGCCCGGCATGCGGACCCGTTCCGCGTCGCGGGCGGCGTCGCCGAGGGACTGCGTGGACAGTGAGCGCAGCGCGGGCGTGTCCCGGTCCACGCGCAGTCGGGGGACTCCCTCGCGGGCGGCGAGGACGAAGCCCCAGTCCTGCGGCGGCGGCGCGGCGGCGGCGCCGAGCGCCCGGTCGGGCCCGGCGGCGAAGCCCGAGAGGCGGCCGCCCGCGCTGTAGGGGGCGGTGCTCAGGCCCGCGGCGCGCAGGGTGGCCTCGACGGTCCAGTAGCTGCGGGGCCTGGTGGCGAACGGTCCGGCGTGGACGGCGAGGCGCCCGCCGGGGCGCAGGGCCCGGGCGGCCAGCCCGTAGAACTCCTGCGAGTACAGCTTCGTGCTGGGGGTGATGCCGGGGTCGGGCAGGTCGGAGACGATGACGTCGAAGCGACCGTGTGCGGCGGGTCCGCGCAGCCAGCGGAAGGCGTCCTGGCTGACGACGCCGAGCCGCGGGTCCTCGTACGCCCGGCCGTTGAGCGCGGAGAGCATCGGGTCGGTGCGGGCGAGGTGTACGACGCCGGGGTCGAGCTCGACGACGGTGACGGAGGCGACGTCGCGGTAGCGCAGTACCTCGCGGGCGGCGAGGCCGTCTCC
This sequence comes from Streptomyces sp. ICC1, assembly GCF_003287935.1. Classification (GTDB taxonomy): domain Bacteria; phylum Actinomycetota; class Actinomycetes; order Streptomycetales; family Streptomycetaceae; genus Streptomyces; species Streptomyces tritrimontium. Next base: position 95,489 of record NZ_CP030287.1, on the reverse strand, counting down.
GCCGCCGAGGACCAGCACGCGGGTGTGCGAGCCGGTCATGGCGGGGTGGACGAGGGCCTCGTGGTAGCGGTACTCGTCGTAGCCGCTGACCCGCAGGCGGCCGTCGAGGAAGAGGTCGAGGGAGCGCGGCGAGCCGGTCGCGGGGCCGGTGAGGACGAGTTCCTGGACGCCGGTCTGCACGGCGACGCGGACCTCGCCGCCGTAGACGGCGCGGCGGGCCACGCGTTCGAAGTCGTCGGCGAAGACGGTGGCACAGCCCAGGACGGTGAGGACGGCGAGGTTGGCGGCGACGAGCAGCCAGCGGGCGCGGCGGCTCAGGTCCCGGCGGAAGAGCCACAAGACGAGGCCGCCGCCGACGAGGGCGTTGACGGTTCCGGTGAGCACGGCGCCGGAGAGCTGGCCGAGGACGGGCAGGAGCAGGAAGGGGAAGGCGAGGCCGCCGACGAGGGCGCCGACGTAGTCGGCGGCGAACAGGTCGGCGACGGCGCCGCCCGCGTCCTGTCTGCGGATCCGCTGGATGAGCACCATCAGGAGCGGGATCTCGGCGCCGATGAGGACGCCGATGGCGAAGGAGAAGGCGACGAGCGCGAGCCGGGACTCCCCCAGCCAGGCGAAGCTGGCGTAGAGGGCCATGGCGGAGAGGCCGCCCAGGAGGGCGAGGGCTGCCTCGATGGCGGCGAAGCCGAAGGCGGGGCGGTTGCGCAGCGCCTTGGCGAGCAGGGATCCGACGCCCATGGCGAAGACCATGACGGACAGCACGACCGACGCCTGGGTGACGGAGTCCCCGATGAGGTAGGAGCCGAGGGCGAGCAGCTCCAGTTCGTATACGAGCCCGCAGGCGGCGCAGACGAACACGGTGGCCAGGACGAGGAGTCGGCCGGTCCTCGGCCGTACGGGAAGGGCAGCCGGGACGCGGGCCGCTCCGCGCGGCTCCGGAGCCGGGAGGCGGCGCCACCGGGTGCGCAGCACCCCGCGCGGGGCGGAACGGTCGATCATGAAGCGAACCGTACGTCACCGCCTGCTCGCATCCGGTCACCCACATGGGTGTAAGTGGCGCACTGGTTGGGGCAGTTGGCGTAACCGCTCGGCAACCCCCGGCTCCCGTGCCCCCGCGGCGCCCCCGCCGGAGCCGGGGACGCGGAAGCCGGGGACGCGGGAGCCGGAGACGCCGGAGACGCCGGAGCCGGGCCTACCGGACCCGGGGACCTGGGAGCCCGGGGACTAGATCAGCGCCGGCGATTCGACGGAGGACGCGAAGGGAGCTCCCGCGGAGGCCCCGACGGGAGCTCCGAAGGTGCCGGCCGCCGCCGTGGCCGCGGCGGCGGCCGCCGCGCCCGCCGCCCCCATCCGTACGCCGACCCGGGTGCGGGTCGCCACCAGCTGTCCTTCCTGCGGGTACGCGTGCCAGGTCCGCCACCGGACCTGGCCCTCGTAGCGCTGCGCGAGCATGGCGGTGAAGGCGTGCGGGCTGCCGGGGAAGGTCCCGGCGAGCCCGTTCGGGTGATCGGCCACCAGAGCGAGCAGCTCCTGCGCCCGCCCGGCGAAGGAGCCGCGCGAGAGGGTCTCGACCCGGGCGGCGAACTCGTACTCCCATTCGCCGACCCGCTTGGCCACGCCGAGCGGGAGGGGGGTGCTGCTGCCGGGCATGCAGGCGACGGTCTCCGAACAGAACACGTCACCCTCCTCCAGAAGCACCTGGTGGGAGGCTCCGAGGAGGCGCAACTCCACTTTCGCGCCACCAAGTTCGAGGTTCAGTACGGCCAGGGCGGGCAGCCGGTCCCGACCCAGGGCCCAGGCGAGATCGGCTGCACGCGTGTCGGTATAGGTGGTCTGGAGGGTCGTGAGCATGAGTCGGCTCCGCAAACGCGCGAGGGAGATGGGCCGGGGCCCGCCAGCGGTAGTCAACGGGTGGGGGACACCGGCACGGGTCCACAGGAAGTCCAGGGAGGTCCGAGGACTGGTCTACTCAACCGAGGGAATCATGAAAGGCACGGCACTCACAGCGTTTTTACCCAACTTGACGGGGTTTACATCCCCTCGGGGGCTCCACAGTTCACGTGTTCAACAACATGCCGCCCGTACGCCGTAATGCGCGGCCCCGTCGCCCCGAACAAGAAGACGCCCGACGGAAGTTGTCCCCGGCGGGCGTCTCTTGTATTCCCGCGGCGGAGGCCACGGATCCATGCTGCCCCGTGTCAGCTGGAACCGCATCCTCCGCCGCCGCAGGACGAGGACGATCCACAGGAGGACGAGGAGCCGCAGGAGGACGAGGAGGACCCGCAGGAGGACGTCGAGGATCCGCCGCCACTGCTGCTGCCGCCCACCCACCAGCTGCTGGTGGCGGCGCTGTCGGACCCGCCCGAACCGCCCGACGTGTACCCGCTGCATGCCGCGCGGACCGCCGCCACCGCGATGAAGCCGATGCCGACAACCACGGCGACGCCGACCAAGACCAGGACGACCACCATGCTCGTCCCCCCTTCCGTCTGACCCCCGGTTTCCCGGGTGCGGAATCCCCTGTTGTCCCGCGTACCGGGGGGATGCCCTCGGGCAGCACGGCCCAAAGCACACTTGAGCAAGTCCAGAGGTTGCCCACAGGATGGCGCCCATGAGCGCTCCCGAACGCACCAACCGCCCCTTCCTCAACCGCAAGCTGGCGGCCTTCGGCACGACGATCTTCGCGGAGATGTCCGCGCTGGCCGCCTCCACCGGGGCGATCAACCTCGGCCAGGGGTTCCCCGACACCGACGGCCCGGTCGAGATCGCCGAAGCGGCGGCGCGCGCGGTCCTCGACGGCCGGGGCAACCAGTACCCGCCGGGTCCCGGCGTCCCGGAGCTGCGCGGCGCGATCGCCGCCCACCAGCAGCGCTTCTACGGCCTGGCCTACGACCCCGACACCGAGGTCCTGGTCACGGCGGGCGCCACGGAGGCCATCGCGGCCACCCTGCTGGCCCTCCTGGAGCCGGGCGACGAGGTCATCGCCCTGGAGCCCTTCTACGACTCGTACGCCGCCTGCATCGCGATGGCCGGCGCGGTCCGCGTCCCGCTGACCCTGCGCGCCCCCGATTTCCGCCTGGACGTCGACGCGCTGAAGGCGGCGGTCACCCCGCGCACCCGCCTCCTCCTCCTGAACACCCCGCACAACCCGACGGGCACGGTCCTCACCCCCGCCGAGCTGGCCGCGGTCGCGGAGCTGGCCGTCTCCCGCGACCTGCTGGTCATCACGGACGAGGTGTACGAGCACCTGGTCTTCGAGGGCGCCCACACCCCGCTGGCCGGCCTGCCGGGCATGCGCGAGCGCACGGTCACCATCTCCTCCGCCGGCAAGACCTTCTCCTTCACCGGCTGGAAGGTCGGCTGGGTGACCGGGACCCCGGAGCTGGTGACGGCGGTCCGCTCGGCGAAGCAGTTCCTCACCTACGTCTCCTCCGGCCCCTTCCAGTACGCGATCGCCGAGGCGCTGGCCCTGCCGGACTCGTACTTCACGTCCTTCCGCGCCGACCTGGCCGCGAAGCGCGACCTGCTGGCCGACGGCCTCGCGGCGGCCGGCTTCGAGGTCTACCGCCCGCAGGGCACGTACTTCATCACCACGGACATCACCCCGCTCGGCGAGAAGGACGGCCTGGCCTTCTGCCGGGCGCTGCCCGAACGCTGCGGGGTGGTCGCGATCCCGAACCAGGTCTTCTACGACGACAAGCAGGCGGGCGCCACCCAGGTCAGGTGGGCCTTCTGCAAGCAGACGTCCGTCCTGGAGGAAGCGGTGAACCGCCTGCGCCGCCTCTGAGCGGTGCGCGGCGGCGGAGGCCCGGGGCCGCCCCGGCGCGCTGCGGCGGGGCGGCTCCGGGGTCAGGCCGGGAGGGCGTAGTCGAACCAGATGTGGTGGACGCCGTTCTCGTCGACGCGCAGGCCGCCCGCGCCCGTGATGCCCTTCAGGGCGGCCGTGCCGCTGCCCGGGACGATCGCGAAGTGTTCGGCGCCGCGGGTGGGGCCGCCGTCCGTGGCGTCCGAGTGGACGAAGTTGAAGGCTCCCTCGCGGCCGGCGAGGGAGCCTTCGAAGGATTCCATCGCCACGTAGCTGCCGACGCCCGTCTCCTGGTCGAAGGCGGCCGTGAAGAGCGTGGCCGAGCGGCCCGTGAGGCTCTCGCCCTCGTAGTGTTTCTCCATCGTCGCGACTCCGACCGGGAGCCCGGTTTCCACGGCGGGCTCCGGGGCGAGCGGTGCCGGGGTGAAGCTGACGACCTCGAACGTGCCGGAAGCTCTCATCATCCGATGAGCGTACTCAGGCGAGACCAGGAAAGTCGGGATGCATGGCGACGCTGTCGAGCAGCGGCATACGGACCGGGCGCGAGGGGCGCGACGGGCACGGTGAGCCCGGCGGGCGCGGCCTGCACGGCCGGGCGCCCGGCGCGCTCGTCGCCCTCGGGGTGTACGCCGCCGTCCGCGGGGCCGGTGTGCTGGCGGTCGCCGTGGCCGCCTGGTGGACCGGGCGCAGCCCCGTACGCGTGCTCGGCGAGTCCTGGGACTCCACCTGGTACCTGCGGATCGCCGAGAACGGCTACGGGCGCACCCAGATCTGGCCCGGGATCGGCTCCGTGCAGAGCGACTCCGCCTTCTTCCCGCTCTACCCCGTCCTCATCCGCTGCGCCTCCGCGGTGCTGCCCGGCTCCCTGGCCGTCGCCGCGCTCGCCGTCGCCTGGCTCGCCGCCGGAGCGGCCGCCGTCGGGGTGTACCGGGTCGGGGCGCACCTGCTGGGGGCCCGCGCCGGGCTGCTCCTCGTCGCGCTGTGGGCCGTGCTGCCGCACGCCCTCATGCTGACCCTCGCCTACACCGAGGCCCTGCTGACCGCCTTCGCCGCCTGGGCCCTGTACGCGCTGCTGCGCGGCCGCTGGGGGTGGGCGGCGGGTCTGGCCGTGCTCGCCGGGCTGACCCGGCCCACCGGGATCGCGGTCGCCGCCGCCGTGGTGGTGAGCGCCGCCTGGGAGCTCTGGCGGCGGCGGGGCCGCGCGCCCGCGGTGTGGGCCGCCGCGCTGGCGGCGCCGGCGGGCTGGGCCTCGTACGTCCTGCTGGTCGGCGTGCGCCGGGGCGATCCGCTCGGCGGGTACTTCGCCGTGCAGAGCGGCTGGGGCTCGCGCTTCGACTTCGGGGCCGGCGCGGTCGCCTCCGCGCGGCACGCGCTGGGCGGCGGGAACGTGGAGCTCGCCACCCACGTGACGGTGGTGCTGCTGGTGGCCGCGCTGGTGCTGGCGGGCCTGCTGGCGGCGGACCGCTCGACCCCGCTGCCGCTGCTCGTGTACACCGGCGTGCTGCTGGTGATGACCTACGGCGGCGCCGGGTTCTTCGAGTCGAAGCCGCGCTTCCTGCTGCCCGCGTTCCCCCTGCTGCTGCCGGTGGCGGCCCTCATGGCGAAAGCCCGGCCGCGCACCGCGGTCGTGGTGACCGCGGTGCTGGCCGGGCTCAGCTACGGATACGGGCCGTACCTGCTGCTCGCGTCCGGAGTGGCGCCGTGAGGGCGGCCTGAGACCTAGTTGGTCTCGGCGGCGCCGTCGCCGTCCTCGTCGCCTTCGGCCTTCTCGGCGGAGTCCGCCGAGTCGACGGCCTGCTCCAGTCCGAACTGCTCGACGAGCCACTTGTCGAACTCGATCGACGCGCGGACCCAGCTGACCGTGGAGGACACGAAGTGCTCCAGGTTCACGCCGGTGCCGATCAGCATCTGCGCCTCGCCGATGAGGCGGACGGAGCCGTCGTCGTGCGTGTGGCTGTAGACCTTGGGCCACAGCGTGCGGCGGTTCCAGTCGTCGATCGACTCGAGGAGCTGGGGCTTCTCGTCGATCTTGTGCGGGCGGTCGTAGAAGGTCCGCACGGAGAAGACCTGCTGCTCGTCCTCGCCGCGGAACATGAAGTACGTGCGGAAGTCCTCCCACGGCGCCGCGAGGTCACCCTCGTCGTCGACGACGTACTTGAGCTCCATCTGCTCCAGGAGCTGCTTCACGAGGTCCTGGTCGGGGACGACGGGGCCCGCCGGTCCTGTGGCCTGCGGATCGGGCTGCTGCCCTCCGAAGTTCGGAATCGAGGCCGGGTCGATGCTCACCGTGTGACTTCCCTTCGTGCGGATGCGGCCATCCTCCCCCATCGCGCCCACCCCGTGTCCACCCCCGCAGCCACGATCCGCTCCGGGCGGACAGGAGTAGGCCCGCCGTAAGGGGGACGGATGGCCGTTCAAGGGATTTTGCGCGTGCGGCGGGGGCCCAGGCCCTGGGGCCCCAGGGCCGCAGCCCCGTACGGGGCTGCGGGCGTCCTCAGGGGGTCAGAGGACCTTGCCGACCAACAGGCCTTCGCCCGCCACGTCGACGCGGACCGTGTCCCCGTCCTTGACCTCGCCGGAGAGGATCTCCTTGGCCAGCCGGTCGCCGATCGCCGTCTGGATCAGGCGGCGCAGCGGCCGGGCGCCGTACGCCGGGTCGTAGCCCTTGTCCGCCAGCCAGGCCAGGGCCGCGGGCGTGACGTCCAGGGTGAGCCGGCGGTCGGCCAGCCGCCTGGCGAGGCGGCCGATCTGGATCTCCGCGATGTGGGCCAGCTCGGCCTGGCTGAGCGCGGAGAAGACCACCATGTCATCGAGCCGGTTCAGGAACTCCGGCTTGAAGGAGGCCCTCACCACGTCCAGGACCTTGGCCTTCTGCTCCTCCGCCGCCGTGGCCGGGTCCATCGAACCCGGCCCGCTCAGGAACTGGCTGCCCAGGTTCGAGGTCAGGATCAGGATGGCGTTGCGGAAGTCCACGGTCCGTCCCTGGCCGTCCGTGAGGCGGCCGTCGTCGAGGACCTGGAGCAGGACGTCGAAGACCTCCGGGTGGGCCTTCTCCACCTCGTCCAGCAGGACCACCGAGTACGGGCGCCGGCGCACGGCCTCCGTCAGCTGGCCGCCCTCCTCGTAGCCCACGTACCCGGGCGGCGCCCCGACGAGGCGGGCGACGCTGTGCTTCTCGCCGTACTCCGACATGTCGATCCGGACCATGGCCCGCTCGTCGTCGAACAGGAAGTCCGCCAGCGCCTTGGCCAGCTCCGTCTTGCCCACGCCCGTCGGGCCGAGGAAGAGGAACGAGCCGGTCGGCCGGTCCGGGTCGGAGATGCCCGCGCGGGTGCGGCGCACGGCGTCCGAGACGGCGCGCACGGCCTCGCCCTGGCCGATCAGGCGGCGGCCCAGCTCGTCCTCCATGCGCAGGAGCTTCTGGGTCTCGCCCTCCAGCAGGCGGCCGGCCGGGATGCCCGTCCAGGCGCCCACCACGTCGGCGATGTCGTCCGGGCCGACCTCGTCCTTGACCATCGTGTCCTTGGACACCTCGGCCTCGGCCTCGGTGGCCTCCGCCAGCTCGCGCTCGAGCGCCGGGATCTCCCCGTAGAGCAGCTGGGAGGCGGTGTCGAAGTCGCCGTCGCGCTGGGCCCGCTCGGCCTGGCCGCGCAGGTCGTCCAGCCGCTCCTTGAGCTCGCCGACCCGGTTGAGGGACTGCTTCTCCTTCTCCCAGCGGGCGGTGAGGCCCCGCAGGTCCTCCTCCTTGTCCGCGAGGTCCTTGCGGATCTTCTCCAGGCGTTCGCGGGAGGCGGGGTCCGACTCGTTGTTCAGGGCCAGCTCCTCCATCCGCAGGCGGTCCACGGAGCGCTGGAGCTCGTCGATCTCCAGCGGCGAGGAGTCGATCTCCATGCGCAGCCGGGACGCGGCCTCGTCGACGAGGTCGATGGCCTTGTCGGGCAGGAAGCGGGAGGTGATGTACCGGTCGGAGAGGGTGGCCGCGGCGACCAGCGCGCTGTCGTTGATGACGACCTTGTGGTGGGCCTCGTAGCGGCCCTTGAGCCCGCGCAGGATCGCGATGGTGTCCTCGACGGACGGCTCGGCGACCAGCACCTGCTGGAAGCGCCGCTCCAGCGCCGGGTCCTTCTCGATCCGCTCGCGGTACTCGTCGAGGGTGGTCGCGCCGACCATGCGCAGCTCGCCGCGGGCCAGCATGGGCTTGAGCATGTTGCCCGCGTCCATGGCGGAGTCCCCGCCGGCGCCCGCGCCGACGACGGTGTGCAGCTCGTCGATGAAGGTGATGATCTGGCCGTCGCTGGACTTGATCTCCGCGAGGACGGTCTTGAGGCGCTCCTCGAACTCGCCGCGGTACTTGGCGCCGGCGACCATCGCGCCGAGGTCGAGGGAGACGAGCCGCTTGTTCTTCAGGGACTCGGGGACGTCGCCCTTGACGATGCGCTGGGCCAGGCCCTCGACGACGGCGGTCTTGCCGACGCCGGGCTCGCCGATGAGCACCGGGTTGTTCTTCGTACGGCGGGAGAGGACCTGGACGACGCGCCGGATCTCCTGGTCCCGGCCGATGACCGGGTCGAGCTTGCCCTCGCGGGCCGCGGCCGTGAAGTCGGTGCCGAACTTCTCCAGGGCCTTGTACTGGCCCTCGGGGTCGGGGGAGGTCACCCGCCGCCCTCCTCTTGCGTTCTCGAATGCGGACAGCAGCTTCTTCGCGGTCGCGCCCTGGTCGGAAAGGAGCTCGCCGGCCGCGCCGCCCTTGGCGGCCAGCGCGATGAGCAGGTGCTCGGTGGAGAGGTACTCGTCGCCGAGCTTCCCGGCCCGCGCGTCGGCCTCGGCCAGTACGGCGAGCAGCTCGCGCGTGGGCTGCGGGGGCGCGACCGTGGAGCCCGTGACGCTGGGCAGGGCGGCGAGCAGCCGCTCGGCCCCGGCCCGCACGGCGACCTGGTCTGCGTCGGTCGCGGCCAGCAGGTCGGTGATGTTCTCGTTGTCCTCGCCGGCGAGCAGCGCCAGCAGCAGGTGCGCGGGCGTCAGGTCCGCGTGCCCGTCCTTGACGGCCCTGCTGGTGGCCGCGTTCAGCGCGTCCCGGCTCCTGTTGGTCAGCTCGGCGTCCACGGGCGGCTTCTCCTCTCCCTGCGGTCAGTGCGCAGCTTGCCTGCTTGCGTGTAGTTCACACGCATAACCTGCATAAAGTTGAGTCTATTCCACTCAAGGCCGAAGATCGTACCCTTCGCACATGCCGGCAACCACCACAGCCCATGACGTACTCAACCCGACGCCCGAGTACCTCGCCTTCTGGCGGGAGCGGCACGTCTGCACCCTGACGACCCCGCGTCCCGACGGCTCGCCGCACGTGGTCCCGGTGGGCGTGACGTACGACCCGGAGGCCGGGCTGGCACGGGTGATCAGCAACAAGCACAGCAAGAAGGTCCGCAACGTGCTGGCGGCGCAGGACACGGGCGCCGTCCCGCGGGACGGGGTCCGGGTCGCGGTGTGCCAGATGGAGGGGCGCCGCTGGGCGACCCTGGAGGGCCGCGCGGTGGTCCGTACGGACGAGGCCTCGGTCGCGGAGGCGGTACGGCGCTACGCGGAGCGGTACGGGCGGACGCCGTCGCCGAACCCGGACCGGGTGGTCATGGAGATCACCCTGGACCGGGCCATGGGGCGGGCGTAGGCGGGCACCGGGGGGGGTACCAGTGGGCACCGGGGGGTGCCGGGCCGGGCGGCCGGCGGCGGGCATCACGGCCCGCGCGACCTTGTCCGGTTCAACCACTGGACACGGACATCACAACGACGCCATCGTGGTCAGGTCCACGATGGCGTCGCTGTGTGGGGGTAGCGCCTGAGCGATCTGCGACGACGGGGGAATCGCTTCAGGCACTGCGGGGGGTGGCTGCGGATTCGGGCTCGAATAGCTGATGATCACGCTGGTCCAGATTGACGAAGACCATGCCGTACCGGATTTCGCAGCGGACGGGCTGCGGGGCGCCGCGCGGGCGACGCAGACACCGGTAGGCCCGGACGTCCTCGTCTTCCTCTCGCACGACGATGATCGGCTGACCGAAGAGGGTGACCTTCAACGAGTCACCGGCATAGGGAATGGCACTGGTGAGATCGATGAACTGCCAGCCTGAGCGGTACGCTGAGGCCATCTCGCGGCGGAAGCCGCTGTCGTCGGGGGTCATCAGTCCCAGCCAAGGTCGTGGGTGGATGCGGCGGAGGCCGTACCGAGCTCGTGGGGAGTGGTGTCCCAGCCGAGATCGGGCCTGCCTATCGTCCCCGCTGTCGTCTCGGTGCCCCCCACGTCCCCGCCGACGGCGCTGACTGCCCCAAAGACCGCAACGGCGGAGAACCCAATGGCAAGTACCGAGCGAAGCATTCTCTTGTACATGGTCGGCTTCGTCCTCACTTGATGGAAATCTTCTCCCCCGCGTGTCAGACGATGGCTCATTCGGGCACGTCACTGCCACAGGGACGATGCATCATGTTCTTGCATGTTCAGGACCCTGGGGGGTGGAGATTTGCCCAGAAGCGACACAAAACCGACACATCCCCACCCCGTCACGTCCATGTGCGCCGAGGGGACGCGGCTCTACACGGCGGCGCTGAGCACCGGCCGGGTGGCTCGGACCGAGGTGGAGCACGCCCCCTGCCTGCTCGAATTCGCTCTCCTGAGACCCGACCCGGATGACGCGAACCAGCTGCGCGCGGTTCCCCCGTCCGTCGCACTCGCACAACGACTGCACCCGCTCGAACGGGAAATTCAGGACCGGCGCCGGGACACCATAGATCTCACCGACGCATTCGAGCCGTTTCTGACCATCAGCGCCCAGAGCCCCTCGAACACCCACGCCATCACCGTGCTGGAGGGTTTCGACCAGATCCACGCCGCCCTGGACCTGGCCACCGCCGAGTGCCACACCGAGGTGCTGACCGTGCAACCGGGCGGGGCCCGGTCCACGTCCGTCCTCACCGAGGCACTGGAGCGCGCCGCCCCCCTGGTCAACCGCGGGGTCCGGATCCGGACGCTCTACCAGCACACGGTGCGGCACAGCCAGGGCACGCTCGCGTACGTGGACCGGATCTCCGCCGGGAAGGTGGAGATCCGCACGCTCGAAGAACTGATAGAGCGTCTCATGATCTTCGACCGCACGGTGGCCTTCATCCCGACGAGCGACGACCGCCGCACGGCCCTGGAGCTGCGCCACCCGGGGCTGGTCGACTACCTCATCAAGGTGTTCGAGCAGCTGTGGCACCGCGCCGTGCCCCTGACGGCGGAGGTGACGTACCGGCACACCCCCGGTGGCATCTCCGGCGTGCAGCGCTCCATCGCCCAGCTCCTCATCGAGGGGCACGTGGACGAGGCCATCGCGCGCCGGCTGGGGATGAACGTACGGACCTGCCGGGCCCACATCGCCAAACTGGCGGCCTCCCTGGGCAGCGGCAGCCGGGCCCAGCTCGGCTTCCTCATCGCCCAGTCCGGAATCCTGGAGGACCACGACCTCTGAGGAACGCGAGCGGCGCCCCGCCCCGGCTTCTCGGCCGGGGCGGGGCGCCGCTTCGTGGTGCGGTCGTCTTCGGCTCCCGCTATCCGATGCCGAGGAAGGTGTGCCAGTTGTCCTCGTCCCGGCCGGCCGGTCCGCCGACGACGGCCGCCCCGCCCTGGATGAGCCACTGGTTGCCGGTGGTGCCGACGCCCCAGATGTCGGCGATCCCGTCACCGTTGGCGTCGGGGCTGCCCAGGACGCGCGGGTACTCGGCGCGGCCCCATCCGGTGGTGGCGTACGTGTGGTCCACGCCGCCCTCGGCGTTCGCCGCGAACTGCAGCGAGGTCAGATCGGCCCCGCCGTTGACGCCCGCCTTGCCCTTGCGCAGCGCCAGACCGCGGTTGGCGTTGGCGTTGTCGCGGAAGAGCAGGTCGGGGATCTTGTCGCCCGACACGTCGCGGACGCCGACGATGTCACGGGCCGCCCAGCCGGTGGCCATCTTCCGGTACGAGGCGAAGCTCGACCCGGTGTAGCCGGAGAACGCCCAGAAGCCGTCCGCGTCCAGGGCGAACAGGTCGCCCAGGCCGTCGCCGTCGATGTCCTCGGTGACGACGATCTGCCGGAAGGTGGCCGGATCGGGCGCGCTGATGGGGAGCTGCATCTCCTGGCGGCGGCCCACGTCGAACTGGCCGGTGCCGGTCCCCGGGTAGATGTACATCTTCCCGTCGGGCATCACCGCGATCAGGTCGGTCAGGCCGTCGCCCGGGTGCCAGTCGGTGGCGTGCCCGATCAGCGCGGCCTTGCCGGTGGCCGCGTCCTTCCAGTAGCCGGGCGCGACCGGCTTGCCGTTCTCCACGGCGCCCGGGATGAAGGCGTCGGTGTCGCCCTGCTTGTCACCGGCGTAGGTGCGCAGGTTGCCGTCCTTGTCGATGGCCAGCAGGTCGGGCGAGCCGTCACCGGTCACGTCGCCGGGGGTGTCGGTACCGGGGCGGGCCTGGACGTAGAAGAGGTACTCGGTCGGCACGGAGATGTTGCCGGCCTTGTTGACGGTGCGGACGTACAGGACGTTCGGTCCGGCGGTGTCGACCTGGAGCTTGATGGAGGCCAGGTCGTTCTGCCACGGCGTGACCTTGTTCTCCCAGGTGGGGTGGTTCAGGCTCCACTGGTACTCGCGGATGTCCGCGGCCGCGGTGCCGTTGCCGAGGACCTCGATCAACTGGTCGGGAGTGCTCGCCGGGTTCAGGCTCCACTCGGCTCCGTCGGGTCCCGGCGCGGGGAAGTGGGAGGAGCGGACGGCCGGGTTGGCGGGCGCCGTGTGGTCGATGGTGAAGGTGCACCAGCCCGGGGAGCCGGAGTCGGCCGGACCGGAGCCCGGCGACCACCATCCGTCCGCGTCCTGGGCGCGCGCCAGCCAGTAGTACTTGCGGCCCGAGGTGAACTTGGCGAAGGGCACGCTGCGGGTGACCACGCCTGAGCTGTTCACCTGCATCCACTCGTTCCAGACGTTCGCGCCGCTGACCGCGTCCCAGACCTCCAGCTGCAGCAGCTTGAGGTTGCCGTCGCGGTCGCTGCCCTTGATCTGGAACGACACGTCCGTCTTGCCGATGCTCGTCCCCGTGCCGCTCGTCAGGCACGGGCCACCGGGCGAGGTGCTCATGTTCGTCGCCACCGGGGTGTCCGGCCGGGAGTTGTACGTGATCTCGATGTACGGGGCGCTCTCACCGTTGGCGAGGATCTTCTTCCAGTAGTACGAGTCCGACTCGTTCGGCGCCTTGAAGCCGAGCGCCAGCTGCGTCCAGCCGCTGCTCGCCGCCTGCGTCACCAGGCCCTTGATGTCCGGGGCCACCCAGTTGTCCGGGCACGAGGAGTTGTAGCCGTAACCCGCGTCCTCTTCCGCGACCTTGTTCCCCCACCAGCCGGTGGTGTTGTTCCAGTTCGACGACGAGGTGACCAGGTGCGTCGAGTAGATGTCCATCTTCTTGCGCGAGCACGACCACGAATAGGTCTGCAAGGCGCGCACGGTGGCCGTCTGGATACCGGCGCCGTGCAGCTCATTGCCGAAGGCGAAGTTGAAGATCGAACGAGAAGTGCCGCCGGAGTCCGCCTCGTATCCGACACGGGCCTCGTTCGTGCCCGACGCGTTGTAGTTCTGTCCGTTGTAGAAACTGGTGCTTCCCGCCGTCTTGTAGAGCAGCGACCAGGCGTTCTTGCGCCCCTTGAACGAGGGGTCGACGAACACCGGGAACACGGTGTCCGCGGCGTTCAGCAGCGTCGTATCGGGCTTCAGCGACAGCGTGCCCTCCGCGAAGGAGGCCGCGGCGACCGAGAGGTGCGCGCCCTCCGCGCCCGCCAGGCCGGGCAGGCCCAGGGTGGGGTGGTCCTTCGCGGCCGCCGGGGCCTTCCACGCCGGGACGTCGTCCGTGGTGCGGACCTTGCCGGAGGAGTCCCACATGAGCGGGGACGGCGAACCGGCGACCTCTTCGCCCTTGTCGTCGCGCGCCGAGAGCGAGCCGGACTCCGCGTCGAGCTGGAACGACAGGTCGGGCGAGGCGAGCCGGTAGTTCAGCTCGGCCAGCAGCGGGTCCGCGGCCGCCTGCTTGTCCTTGACCACGAGGAGGTGCGAGTAGCCGCCGTCCTGGGCGGTCATCAGCAGGTCGATGCCGGGGCGCACGTTCTCGTACAGGGCGCGCGGGCCGTCGACGACCGGCTCGGGCAGCACGCCCGGCCAGCTCACCGTCATCTCGTGCCCGTCCACGCCCAGGCGCACCAGCTCCGTCCACACCTGGCCGGGCGCGTCCACCGTCAGGGCCGATCGCACGACGCCGCGCGAGGCCCGGTCGTCGCCGGCCGCGGCGCCGGCGGTCCCGGCCGTCCCGGCGGTCCCGGCGCTGAAGACGACGCTCCCGTTGACGGCTTTGGCGGCGTAACCGGCCGCGGTCTTGCCGAGGTTGGTGTCGATGGACTTCCACTGGTCGCCCACCTTGGCGCGCACCGCGGAGCTGGAGATGTTCTTCCTGAACACGCCGTCGGGCTGCGCCCAGGTCGTCGTGTTGGAGCTCCGGTCCGCCGTGACCTCGACGTCCTTGCCGCTCTCCGCGGCCCGCTCGCGCGCCTCGGACGCCGTGACCGGGGCACCGGCCCCCCGGGCGGCGGGCTTCTTCCCCCGGTCGCCGTCCCCGCCCACCTGCACGCCGACCGGTACGGCCACCGCCAGCGCGAGCAGCGCGGCCATTCCGCCCATATTCCGGCGGCGCCGGAACCACCGGGGTTTCGGTGGTTCGTCGGCCACGACCGCCACCTCGGTCTCGGAATCGCTGACAAGCATTTCTACTTCTCCCCCTCGGGCGCCAAATCGAACGCACGCATTCCACTTTGCCGTTTGATGACAAAAGTGCGACCCGATCATGGACTATCCATCGGCGCAAAACACCCCCCAACTGGCCGACTTCCAGAGGCCGGTGACACTGAATCACCCGGTTTTCACCAACATATGAATCTCATTGAGTGATTAAGGCCACTCCAACCCCGGTTGCGGTGGACTTCGGCCGACCAATCCCTCCAAGATCTGCTGGCAATTTGTCAATCCTTTGCCGTCCGGGTGTCCGATAACCGGACGGCAGCGGTATGGGGGGAAACATGTCGCCCTTTGCGGCGCGTAATTTGCGCCTGCCCGGAAACGGGAAGGCGCGCAAACACATGGCACGCACCGGAGTCACGCTCTCCGTGGTGCTGCTGGCCACTCTGCTGCCGGCGCAGGCCTGGGCGGCGACGCCCGGCCCACGCTCGGGAGTCCAGCTGCCCGACCTTCAGGCCGATCTGAAGGCCAAGCTGGACAAGGTCGAGGCCGCGAAACTGGAGGGCTGGGCGGGCGCCCCCGGGCAGCCCCCGGCGGGGTACGAACCTTCCAAGGTGACGCCTCCGGCGGCCGGTTCGGCCGACGTCGCGCTCAGCGCCGGCAGCGGAACCGCCCTGGTGAAGGCGGGCACGCTGCCCATCAGCATCGGCAAGGCCTCGCCCACGGAGAGCAACCCGACCCCGCCCGCCCCATCGGGCACCTGGGCGGTGTCCGTCGAAGCCCGCACGGCCACGGAGGCCGCCGGCCTCGACGGCGCGATCATCAAGGTCACGCCGCCGGCCGAAGGCTCGACCCCGGTCGACGTGCAGCTGGACTACAAGCAGTTCGAGGACCTCTACGGCACCGAGTGGTCCACGCGTCTGGAGCTCAAGCAGCTCCCCGCGTGCTTCCTGACGACGCCTCTGGTTCCCGAGTGCAGCGCCGCAAAGCACATCCCCAGCACCAACGACCCCGCCACGGGCACCGTCCGCGCGACCGTCGATCCGGCCACCGCGCCGGGCCAGGGCATGCGCACCATGGCCGTCGGCGGCGGCGGTCCCACCGTGCTGGCCGCCACGGACTCCGCTTCCGGCGCGGGCGGCACGTACAAGGCCACCTCCCTCTCCCCGTCCGGCACTTGGACGGCCGGCGGCAGCGGCGGCGGTTTCTCCTGGAGCTACCCCCTCGGTGTCCCGGCGCCCCCGGCGGGCCCGGAGCCGAAGATCTCCCTGTCCTACGGCTCCCAGGCGGTGGACGGCAAGACCTCCGTCGCCAACGGCCAGGCCTCGTGGATCGGTGACGGCTGGGACTACCACCCGGGCTTCGTCGAGCGGCGCTACCGCTCCTGCTCGGCCGACCTGAAGAACGCGCCGAACAACGACAACAGCACGGACAAGAAGAAGAACGACCTGTGCTGGGCCGGCGACAACATGGTGATGTCGCTCGGCGGCAGCAGCACCGAGCTGGTCCACGACACGGCCACCGGCGCCTGGATCCCCGCCAACGACGACGGCTCCAAGGTCGAGCGCAAGACCGACGCGAACGTCGCCAACGGCGCGAAGGACGGCGAGTACTGGCAGGTCACCGCTCGCGACGGCACCAAGTACTTCTTCGGCCGCCACGACGTGGACGGCGCCGGCACCCGGGCCGTCACGGACTCGGTCTTCAACGTCCCCGTGTTCGGCAACCACACCGGCGAGCCCTGCCACGCGACCGCGTTCGCGGACTCCTCCTGCAAGCAGGCCTGGCGCTGGAACCTCGACTACGTCGAGGACGTCCACGGCAACGCCCTGATCATCGACTGGAAGCGGGAAGAGAACCGCTACTCCAAGAACGAGAAGGTCAAGGAGAAGAACAAGGACCAGGTCGGCTACATCCGCGGCGGCTACCCCTCGCAGATCTCCTACGGCCTGCGCTCGGACAACCTCTCCGGCCCCCCGGCCGCCAAGGTCGAGTTCACCGTGGCCGAGCGCTGCAAGGCGGAGGGCGCCACGAAGTGCGAGGACGCCGAGTTCACCTCGAAGAACTACGAGCTCAAGCAGCCCTGGTGGGACACCCCGTCCACGCTGAACTGCACGTTCACCGATGAGACCTGCTACGTCTCGGTCCCCAGCTTCTGGACCCGCAAGCGCCTGACCGGCATCACCACCTACGGCCAGCGCACCGAGGGCACCACCGACCTGTCCAAGGTCGACACGTGGACGCTGGACCAGTCGTTCCCCAAGCAGCGCACCGACACCCACCCGCCGCTGTGGCTGGAGTCGATCACGCGCACCGGCTACGGCACGAAGAAGGACGAGAACGGCAACCAGCTCAGCGCCTCGCTGCCGGCCGTCTCCTTCCTCGCCAACGTCCAGGACATGCCCAACCGCGTCGCGAAGAGCGCCAACGACGCCACCCCGGACTACGACCGCCTCCGTGTGGAGACCATCCGCAACGAGACCGGCGGCGAGGTCTACGTCGACTACTCCGCCCCGTGCGCGGTCGGCACGACCCACCCGAAGCCCGAGGAGAACACCACCCGCTGCTTCCCCAACCACTGGTCCCCGGACGGTGAGCTGGAGACTCCGCCGCTGGAGTGGTTCAACAAGTACCTCGTCGACAGCGTCACCGAGAAGGACCGCGTCGCCCGGCAGCCCGACGTCACCACCAGCTACACCTACGAGGGCGCCGCCGCCTGGGCCAAGGACGACGACGAGTTCACCAAGCCCGAACTGCGCACCTACAACCAGTGGCGCGGCTACGCCTCGGTCGTCACGACCAAGGGCGTCACCGCGAACGCGGGCATGGCGGACGCCACCGAGCAGTCCCAGTCCCGGAGCCGCTACTTCCGCGGCATGTCCGGCGACGCGGGCCGCGCGGTGATCACCGTCAAGGACTCCACCAACACCGAGACCCTCGGTGAGGACCTGTCCCAGTACCAGGGCAAGGTCGCGGAGACCATCACGTACACCAAGGCGGGGGCGGGCGCCACGGTCGCCGGCCGCGACCTGACCTGGTACGAGTTCAAGAAGACGGGCTCGCGGCCGCGGGACGGCACCACCCCCCTCGAAGCCTTCCGCGTCGACACCTCGCGGACCGACGGGTACGAGGCGATCAGCAACGGCGGGATGCGCCTGACGCGTGCCACCGACACCTTCGAGCCCACCTACGGCCTGAAGACCACCGCGCAGACCGAAGTCATGACCTCGAACGGCTCCGGCGGCTGGACGGTGAACGACCAGAGCTGCACCACCACCGAATACGTCCACAACACGGCCAAGCACCTGATCGGCCTGCCGCAGAAGGTCCGCGCCACGTCCGGCACCTGTGCGCAGGCGGCCACGGGCACCGTCCTGTCCAACACCCGCACCTCGTACGACGCCCTGAACGCCTTCGGCACCGCTCCGGTCAAGGGCCTGCCCTTCCAGACGGACACCCAGGACGGAGCGGGCACCGGCTGGATCAACACGGGGCGCTTCGAGTACGACGCCCTCGGCCGCGTGGTCAAGTCCTACGACCCCGCCGGCAACGCGCTCAGCACGACGTTCACCCCGGCGACCGGTCCGGTCTTCACCCAGACCTCAACCAACACGCTGACCCACAAGTCGTCCACGAAGTTCGACCCGGGCCGCAGTGCGGTCCTGGAGGTCACGGACCAGAACAACCGCAAGGTCACCACTCAGTACGACCCCCTGGGCCGTACCTCCGCGGTGTGGACGCCGTCCCAGAACCCGGCCATCGACAAGGCCCGGCAGACCTTCGAGTACCAGATCACCGAGCACGACCCCCCGGCCGTGACCTCTCGCACCCTGCGGGACAACGGCACCTACGAGAGCTCCATCGAGATCTACGACGGCCTGCTGCGCCCGCGTCAGACCCAGACGGAAGCCATCGGCGGCGGCCGCGTGGTCAGCGACAAACTGTTCGGCGAGAACGGCACCGTCCGCCGGGCAAACAACGGCTACTACGCGGTGGGGGAGCCGGACAAGAACATCTTCGTCCCGGAGACGGACTTCCACGTCCCCAACGCCACCGTGACCGCCTATGACGGTCAGGGCCGCCCGGTACTCAACACCACGCTGTACGAGGGCACTGCGCACCACTCCGACGTCATCACGCACGGCGGTGACTGGACCATCACACGCAGCGGGATGTCCGCCAACGGTTCCGCTCCGCTGGCGGGCAGCCAGGCCACCAAGACCTGGACCGACGTGCTGAACCGCACGACGCTGGTCCAGAAGTACACGGCCACCGATCTGACCACCTGGAACGACACCGCGTACGCGTACGACGTGCGCGGCAACCTGAGCAAGGTCAGCGACTCGGTCGGCAACGACTGGACGTACTCGCACGACGCCCGTGGCCGCTTGGTCGCATCCACCGACCCGGACATGGGCAGTGCCTCGTTCGGCTACAACGACCTCGACCAGGAGATCTGGGCCGAGAACGCGGCCGGCAAGCGGACCTACAGCACCTACGACAAGCTCGGTCGCAAGACCGAGTCGCGCGAGGACACCGCGACCGGACTCCTGACGGCATCGTGGACCTACGACACCCTGACCGGAGGAAAGGGCAAGCCCGTCTCGGCCACGTCGCACGTCAACGGGGCGGCGTACAAGACCGAGACCACCGGCTACGACAGCGAGTACCGCCCCACCGGGACGAAGCTCACCATCCCCGACACCGCCGCCACCAAGGGACTGGCCGGCACCTACGCCTACACCAGCACCTACACCCCCACGGGCCGGCTGCAGTCGACGACTCTTCCCTCAACCCCGGGTGGCCTCGCGGCCGAGAAGCTGATCACCCGGTACAACGCCGACGGCCTGCCCGAGACCATGTCGGGCCTGTCCTGGTACACGGCGGACACGGTCTACAGCCCCTTCGCCGAGGTCCTGCGCACCGCGTCGGGCAAGGCCCCTAACCGGGTGTGGACGACCAATCTGCACGACCCGAACACCGGTCGCGTCACACAGTCGATCTCCGACCGCGAGACGCCGGGCGATCACCGGCTCTCGGCACTGTCATACACCTATGACGTGGTGGGCAACCCGACCTCGATCACGGACACCCGGCCGGGTGGCTTGATCGACCGGCAGTGCTTCTCCTACAGCCCGATGGGCCAGCTCACCAAAGCCTGGACCGGCAAGACCGCCGCGTGCACGGGGCCCTCGCTCAGCGACGTCACCGCCGGCCCGGACGGTGACGGGTACTGGCAGGAGTACGAGTTCGACAAGATCGGCAACCGCACCAAGCTGGTGAACCGCAACCTCACCAACTCGGCACTGGACCAGACGTCGACGTACACCTACGGCGTCGATCCCCCCGGCGGCAGCCAGCTCCTGTCCAAGACCCGGCCCCACGCCCTCACCAAGGTGGAGAGGAAGCAGGGCACCACGCTGCTCTCCCAGTCCACCTACGAGTACGACGCCACCGGAAACACCAAGACCCGGAAGATCGACGCGGACACCCAGACCCTGAACTGGGACCGCAGCAACAAGCTCACCTCGGCCACCAGCCCGGGCATCGGGGCCGTCTCCGTCACCGGCCTGGCCGGCAAATGCCTCGACGTGGCCGAAGGCTCCAACGCGGACGGCACCGCCGTCCAGCTGTACCCGTGCAACGAGACCCGCGCCCAGCAGTGGCGCCTGACCGGCGACACCGTTCGCGCGCTCGACAAGTGCCTCACCGCGGACGGCCTCTACGCCCGCCTGTCCACCTGTGACGGGAGCCCCAAGCAGAAGTTCACGTACCGCGCCGGCGACAAGTCGCTCTACAACGCGGCGGCCAACGCCTGTATCACCGTCCCCAACGACAACCCGGTCGACGGCAACGACCTGCACGTCTTCACCTGCACCGCGAACGCCGCCGCCCAGCAGTGGACCTTCACCGACAGCACCACCACCTACATCTACGGCGCGGACGGAAACCGCATCATCGAGGAGACCGGCAGCAGCCGCACCCTCTACCTCGGCGAGACCGAGGTCACCGTCAACAAGGCCGGCGAGGCGGTCGACGCCGTCCGCTACTACGGCAGCGCCGGCGCCCCGACCACGGTGCGCCAGACCCGCGGCAGTGCCACCGCCCACAAACTGACGGTCCTGCTGGCCGACCACCACAACACCGCCACCATCTCGGTCGAGCAGAAGACCGGGCAGCCGGTGACCCGGCGCAAGTCCGACCCGTACGGCAACCAGCGTGGTGCGATGGCCACCAACTGGTCCGGCAGCCGCACCTTCCTCGGCACCGGTGTCGAGGACAGCACCACGGGCCTGACCCACATCGGCGCCCGCGAGTACGAACCGACCACCGGACGCTTCATCTCCGTCGACCCGGTCATCGACATCACCAACCCGCTCCAGATGAACGGGTACAACTACGCCAACAACAACCCCGTCTCGCAGATGGACCCGACCGGGCTCGAAAGCTGCTACGGACACGGGTACTGCGGGGGCGGCGGCGGAACCAACGGAGGGTACTACGAGGACGAGCCCGACGATCCAGAGGACGTCGAGCCCGTGGAAGCCGCCGTCACTGTCACCGTCGACAGCTACGGCGACACCCACCTCAACGGTGGGCGCCTCCCGTCCGCGAAGGAACTGGCAGTCCGCTACGCGGGGGACAAGAAGACCTACCAGGAGCGGCTGAAGTTCTGGCTGAGCACATCGCGGTGCTTCAACATCGACAGCCAGGACTCCTTCTGCGACGGCGCTGCGGCTCTCGGCCTGTTCTCGTACGAGAGGTCCCCCGGGGCGGCTCTCGTCGGCGACTTCCTCCTGCTCGTCATCGCCCCCGACGCGGCCGCTTGGGTGGCCTGTGCCACCCTGTCCGCGAAGGGCTGCTTGACCGCTGCGATGGACCTGCCTTGGGCGAAGTGGGCCAAGGCGATCAAGATCATCGGTGAGGCGAGGAGGATGGACAAGGCGATCGCCTTGGACAAGGCCGGCCCGCCGAAGCCACGAGCCGCCGCTGCCGGAGCGGAGGACTTCATCAAGCTCAAGATCATTGCCAAGCGCTACGGCGGAAAGAGCCTTGACGATGCCTTCGGCAAGGGAAAGCTGTGGGGCAACAACAAGAAGAGGACTAGCCCCGACGGGGTGCCGGGCAACGAGGACCTCATGAACCCGGAGCAGCTCGCGAAGGTCAAGAAAAACTACCTTCGCCGGGACATCGAGGCTGTCCGCGACGGCTACCGAAAGATCGCGAAGGACTCCAAGGATGCCGGCCGCGAAAACCCGAGCGCCAAACCCCGGGCGGACTTGATGGACTACTACCTGGAGAACTGGTGACCAAGTGCCGACTGTGAAATTCATCGTCCAAGCCGGACCGAACACCCCGCTCACGGTCCAGTTCGAACCCCAGGGAACGGAATTCGAACTCGCTCCCGGTGACTACCTCACCGTCGAATGGCCCGTTCCCGGGAAGGGCGGGCTGCTGGGTGGAGTGACCCACGAGCCGGACCGCCTGACACTCAGCGAGCCCGAGGGCGGCACGGCGCGGCTCTGGAACTCTCGCGGCAAGGAACTCCCGGTCTTCGGCTACTAGCCGAGGCCCAGCGGAGGGCCCCGAGTCCGCATGGCAGTCCCGTAAGCGAGAAGGCCCCGCCCGGATCATCCGGGCGGGGCCTTCTTCGTGCGTGCTGCGCGCGCGTGCGGGCGGGCCGCGCTCAGTCCAGGGGGCGCTTCGGGGTCGGGCGCCAGACCACCAGGGCGCTGCCCGGTGCCGGGGCCTGGTACGGGACCAGGTCGCGGCGGTACGAGGCGTGGACCTGGGCCTCGCGCTGCTGCAGGACGGCGGCCGCGCCGTCGACCGCGCTGGAGAGTTCGGCCACGCGCTGCTGGAGCGCGGCGACCTGGTTCTCCAGCTCGATGATCCGCTTGATGCCAGCCAGGTTGATGCCCTCGTCCTGCGACAGGGCCTGCACCGTGCGGAGCAGTTCGATGTCGCGGGCCGAATAGCGCCGGCCGCGCCCGGCCGTGCGGTCCGGCGAGACCAGGCCGAGGCGGTCGTACTGGCGCAGGGTCTGCGGATGCAGGCCCGAGAGCTGGGCGGCCACCGAGATCACGTAGACCGGGGTCTCGTCCGTGAGCTGGTAGTGGCTCCTGCGGCGGCCGTCCATGTCATGCTCCCTTCGCGGACTCGAACAGCGCGGAGCGCGGGTCGTGCGACGCCGTCGCCTCGCGGTACAGCTCCAGGGCCTCGCGGGCCTTGTCGTTGAGCTCGGCCTCGGCCGGGACCGCGACCTCCACCGTGACGAGCAGGTCGCCGCGGGTGCCGTCCTTGCGGACCGCTCCCTTGCCGCGGGCCCGCATCGTACGGCCGCCCGGGGTGCCCGGGGGCAGCTTCAGCGTCACCGAGGGGCCGTTCAAGGTCGGAACCTTGATCTCGGCTCCCAGCGCCGCTTCCGCGAACGTCACCGGGACGGTCACCGTCAGGTTGTCGTCCTTGCGGCCGAAGACCGGGTGCGCGTCGACGTGCACGACGACGTAGAGGTCGCCGGAGGGGCCGCCGCGCTCGCCCGGAGCGCCCTTGCCGCGCAGCCGGATCCGCTGGGAGTCGGAGACCCCCGCCGGGATCCGGACCTGCATGGTCCGGGAGGACCGGGCCCGGCCGCTGCCCTTGCAGACCTCGCAGGGGTGCTCGGCGATGAGCCCGCGGCCCTTGCAGTCCGCGCAGGGGTCGGTCAGCGAGAAGCCGCCGCCGCTGCCGCGCGAGACCTGGCCGGTGCCGACGCAGGTCGGGCACACGCGGGGCGTGCCGTTCTTGTCGCCGGTGCCCGAGCAGGCCTTGCAGGGCGACTGCGAGGACATCCGGAGCGGGACCGTGGCCCCGTCCACCGCCTCCGTGAAGGAGAGGGTGACCTCCGACTCGATGTCCTGGCCGCGCCGCGGCTGGACGCGGGTCCCCGCGCCGGCGCTCGCGCCGCCGCGGTTGAAGAGCCCGCCGAAGACGTCGCCCAGGCCGCCGCCGAAGCCGCCGCCCGCGCCGCCCGGCTGCTGGCCTCCGAAGAGGTCGCCGAGGTCGAAGTTGAACGAGCCGCCGCCGGCCCCGCCGGGGCCGGGGCGGAAGCCGCCGTTCCCGAAGAGGGCGCGGGCCTCGTCGTACTCCTTGCGCTTCTTGGCGTCGCCGAGGATGTCGTTCGCCTCGGAGATCTCCTTGAAGCGCTCCTCGGCCGAGGCGTCGCCCTTGTTGGCGTCCGGGTGGAACTCGCGGGCGAGCTTCCGGTACGCCTTCTTGATCTCGGCCTCGGTGGCGTCCTTCGGGACACCGAGGACCTTGTAGTAGTCCTTCTCGACGAAGTCCTTCGTGCTCATCCCCGGTGTCCCTCCTCTCGTGCCTCTTGTCCTACTGGTCCTGCTGGTCCTGCTGGTCCCACGTGTTCAGCGTCAGCCCTCGTCGGGGGCATCCGCGTCCTTGGCCGACAGGTCCGACGGGTCCGACGGGGCCTGGGCCTCCGCCGCCTCGGACTTCGGCGCCGTGCCCGGCTGGGGCTCGGCCACCGCGACCCGCGCGGGGCGGATCGTGCGCTCGCCGATCCGGTAGCCCGGCTGCAGGATCGCCACGCAGGTGTCCTCGGTGACGTCCGGCGCGTACGAGTGCATCAGGGCCTCGTGGATCGTCGGGTCGAAGGGCTCGCCCTCCTTGCCGAACTGCTGCAGGCCCATCTTGGCCGCGGCGGTCTCCAGCGATTCGGCCACCGACTTGAAGCCGCCGACCAGCTCGCCATGTTCCCGCGCCCGGCCGATGTCGTCCAGGGTCGGGAGCAGTTCCGTCAGGAGGGACGCGACCGCGATCTCCTTGACGGCGATCCGGTCCCGCTCCACGCGACGGCGGTAGTTCTGGTACTCCGCCTGGAGCCGCTGCAGGTCCGCGGTGCGCTCACCGAGCGCGGTGCGGGCCTGGTCCAGCTGGGCGAGCAGTGCCACATCCGCGCTTACGTCCCCGGCCGGAGCCGCCGACTTCTCCTTCGAGGAGTCGGCGGTCTTCGGCTCGGCGGCCGCGTCGTCCGCGCCCGCGCCGGTGGGGACTTCGGGCTTCTCGTCGAAGCCCGGGGTCTCCTCCGACATCAGGCAGCGCCGCCCTTCGGCTTCTCGTCGTCGACGATCTCGGCGTCGACGACGTCGTCGTCGGCGGCCTTGGACTCGCCCGCGTCACCGGCGCCGCCGGCCGCGCCCTGGGCGGCCTGCGCGTCGGCGTAGATCGCCTGGCCCAGCTTCTGGCTGACCGCTCCGAGCTTCTCGGTCGCGGTGCGGATCTCGGCGGTGTCCTCGCCCTTGAGCTTTTCCTTCAGCTCGTCGATGGACGCCTGGACCTCGTCCTTGACCTCGGCCGGGACCTTGTCCTCGTTGTCCTTGACGAACTTCTCCGTCTGGTAGACGAGCTGCTCGCCCTGGTTGCGGGACTCGGCCGCCTCCTTGCGGCGGGAGTCCTCGTCCGCGTACTGCTCGGCCTCCTGGCGCATGCGGTCGACCTCGTCCTTGGCGAGCGAGGAGCCGCCGGTGACGGTCATCTTCTGCTCCTTGCCCGTGCCGAGGTCCTTCGCGGTCACGTGCATGATGCCGTTCGCGTCGATGTCGAAGGAGACCTCGATCTGCGGGACGCCACGCGGGGCCGGCGGCAGGCCGGTCAGCTCGAACATGCCGAGCTTCTTGTTGTACGCCGCGATCTCGCGCTCGCCCTGGTAGACCTGGATCTGCACGGACGGCTGGTTGTCCTCGGCCGTCGTGAAGATCTCGGACCGCTTGGTCGGGATCGTGGTGTTGCGCTCGATGAGCTTGGTCATGATGCCGCCCTTGGTTTCGATACCGAGGGACAGCGGGGTCACGTCGAGGAGCAGGACGTCCTTGACCTCACCCTTGAGAACGCCCGCCTGGAGGGTCGCGCCGAGGGCGACGACCTCGTCCGGGTTGACGCCCTTGTTGGCGTCCTGACCGCCGGTGAGCTCCTTGACGAGCTCGGCGACGGCCGGCATGCGGGTGGAGCCGCCGACCAGGACCACGTGGTCGATCTCGGACAGGTTGATGCCCGCGTCCTTGATGACGTTGTGGAACGGGTTCTTGCAGCGGTCGAGCAGGTCCGCGGTCAGCTGCTGGAACTGGGCGCGCGTGAGCTTCTCGTCCAGGTGCAGCGGGCCCTCGGCCGAAGCCGTGATGTAGGGCAGGTTGATCGAGGTCTCCGTGGAGGAGGACAGCTCGATCTTCGCCTTCTCGGCGGCCTCGCGCAGACGCTGGAGCGCCATCTTGTCCTTGGCCAGGTCGACGCCGTGGCCGTTCTGGAACTGCTTCACCAGGTAGTCGACGACGCGCTGGTCCCAGTCGTCGCCACCGAGGTGGTTGTCACCGTTGGTGGCCTTCACCTCGACGACGCCGTCGCCGATCTCGAGGAGCGAGACGTCGAAGGTGCCGCCACCGAGGTCGAAGACGAGAATGGTCTGGTCGTCCTTGTCGAGGCCGTACGCCAGGGCGGCGGCGGTCGGCTCGTTGACGATGCGAAGGACGTTCAGACCCGCGATCTCGCCGGCCTCCTTCGTCGCCTGGCGCTCGGAGTCGTTGAAGTAGGCCGGGACGGTGATGACCGCGTCCGTGACCTTCTCGCCCAGGTACGCCTCGGCGTCGCGCTTCAGCTTCTGCAGGATGAAGGCGCTCATCTGCTGCGGGTTGAAGTCCTTGCCATCCAGGTTGATCTTCCAGTCAGTGCCCATGTGGCGCTTGACGGAGCGGATGGTCCGGTCCACGTTCGTGACCGCCTGGCGCTTGGCCACCTCGCCGACGAGGACCTCGCCGTTCTTGGCGAAGGCGACGACGGACGGCGTGGTCCTGGCGCCCTCGGCGTTGGTGATGACGGTGGGCTCGCCGCCTTCCAGAACGCTGACGACGGAGTTAGTGGTGCCCAGGTCGATGCCGACCGCACGTGCCATTTTGATTCCTCCAGCTGACTTGAGTGGAACAGGCTCAAGAATGCACCAACCCGGACCGCCCGTCAACAGAGCTGAGTCGAGGGGGCTCAACCTTTAGGCGTTCCTTACGCGCAAGGCGGCCGAGCGGGGGACCCTCGCGGAACCGCGCAGCGCGGCGCACCGGCTTCCCCCGGCCCGTGGGGCACGGTGCCCCCATGCACCTGCCGATCGCCGTGCCCGTCTGGCGGGCCCCCTCCGCCAAGCGCACCCTCGACCTGGCCGGCGCGCTCCTCCTGCTGGCGCTGCTCGCGGTGCCGCTGACCCTGCTCGCCGGCCTGCTGTACGCGGCCCAGGGCGCGCGGGTCCTCGTACGCGAACCGGCGGCCGGGCTGGGCGGGCGGCCGTACCGGACCTGGCGGTTCCGGGTCGGCAAGGGCCGGGCCGGGGCGGCGCTGGAACGCTGCGCGCTGGACGGGCTGCCCCAGCTGATCAACGTGGCGCGCGGGGAGATGTCGCTGGTCGGGCCGCGCCCCGGGAACAGCGCGTCGGACCGGCCCGACCGGCTCCTCGTACGGCCCGGGATGACCGGGCTGTGGCAGGTGAGCGCGCGTTCGGACCTGCCGTGGGAGGAGATGGACCTGCTGGACCGGCACTATGTGGAGAACCACTGGCTGGGGATGGACCTGGAGATCCTCGCGCAGACCCCGCGGGCGGCCTGGCGGCACAGGCGGGCCTGAGACCCGGGGAGTGCCCGAGGTGCGGGCGAGCGACGCAGATCACCGCGCGCTCGGCTACATTGCGGCGTCGGGACTGGGTAACCTCAAGCCTTGACTGGATAAGTTACCGCTTAGTAAGTGCCGCCCGAGGAGCCCTTCCATGCAACTCGCCGCGATCATCGTGTCGCTGGTCCTGACCGTGGTCGGTGTCGCGCTGCTCGCCCGAGCCGTGGCGCAGATCTACCGCTTCGTGAAGCTCGGACAACCCGTACCGGCCGGCAGCCGTACGGACGATCCGAAGGCACGAACGCTCACCCTGGTCCGGGAGTTCCTCGGCCACAGCCGGATGAACCGCTGGGGCCTCGTCGGCTTCGCGCACTGGTTCGTCGCGATCGGCTTCCTGACCCTGCCGCCCACCCTGGTCCAGGCGTTCGGACAGCTCTTCCAGGCGGACTGGCTGCTGCCGATCGTCGGCGACTTCCTGCCCTTCGAGCTCTACACCGAGTTCATCGGCCTGATGACGGTCGTGGGCATCCTCGTGCTGATGGCGATCCGACTGCTGTCGCTGCCCTCCCGGGCCGGCCGCAAGTCGCGCTTCGCCGGCTCGAAGTCCTGGCAGGCGTACTTCGTCGAGTACGTCATCCTCACCATCGGCCTCGCCATCCTGTGCCTGCGCGGCCTCGAGGGCGCGATCCACCACGTCGAGGGCTACGAGCCCGCCTACTTCGCCTCGTACCCGCTGGTGCTGGCCTTCAAGGGCCTCACCTTCAGCGGACTGCAGCACGCGATCTACATCACCGCGATGATCAAGATCGGCGTCTCCATGATCTGGATGATCGTGGTCTCGCTGAACACCAACATGGGCGTGGCCTGGCACCGCTTCCTCGGCTTCCCGAACATCTGGTTCAAGCGCAACGCGGACGGCGCCGTGGCGCTCGGCGCGCTGCAGCCGATGACCAGCGGCGGCAAGGTCATCGACTTCGAAGACCCGGGCGAGGACGACGTCTTCGGCGTCTCGCAGGTCGAGCAGTTCTCGTGGAAGGGCATCCTCGACTTCTCCACGTGCACCGAGTGCGGTCGCTGCCAGTCGCAGTGCCCGGCCTGGAACACGGGCAAGCCGCTGTCCCCGAAGCTCCTGATCATGTCGCTGCGCGACCACGCGCACGCCAAGGCCCCGTACCTGCTGGCCGGCGGCGGCAAGGACATGGAGGGCAACGAGAAGGCCACGGCGGAGCAGCTGAAGGACGTCCCCGCGGCCGCCCTCGCCGAGGCCGAGCGCCCGCTGATCGGCACGGCCGAGGAGAACGGCGTCATCGACCCGGACGTGCTGTGGTCCTGCACCACGTGCGGCGCGTGCGTCGAGCAGTGCCCGGTCGACATCGAGCACATCGACCACATCGTCGACATGCGGCGCTACCAGGTGATGATCGAGAGCGCGTTCCCGTCGGAGGCGGGCACGATGCTCAAGAACCTGGAGAAGAAGGGCAACCCCTGGGGCCTCGCGAAGAAGCAGCGCGTCGAGTGGACCAAGGAGGTGGACTTCGAGGTCCCGATCATCGGCAAGGACGCGGAGGACCTCTCCGAGTTCGACTACCTCTACTGGGTCGGCTGCGCCGGCGCGCTGGAGGACCGGGCGAAGAAGACCACGAAGGCCTTCGCGGAGCTGCTGAACATCGCGGGCGTCAAGTTCGCGATCATGGGCGGCGACGAGAAGTGCACGGGTGACTCCCCGCGCCGCCTGGGCAACGAGCCGCTGTTCCAGCAGCTCGCGCAGGAGAACGTCGCGATGCTGAACATGGCGTTCGGCGAGGATGACGAGGACCCGGAGACGAAGAAGCCGAAGTCGGCGAAGCGCATCGTCTCCACCTGCCCGCACTGCTTCAACACCATCGCGAACGAGTACCCGCAGCTGGGCGGCGAGTACGAGGTCATCCACCACACGCAGCTGCTCCAGCACCTGATCGACGAGGGCCGCCTCACCCCGGTCACCCCGGTCGACGGGCTCATCACGTACCACGACCCCTGCTACCTGGGCCGGCACAACAAGGTCTACACGCCGCCGCGCGAGATCATGTCGGCCGTGCCGGGCCTGCGGCAGCAGGAGATGCACCGCCACAAGGAGCGGGGCTTCTGCTGCGGCGCCGGTGGCGCGCGGATGTGGATGGAGGAGCGGATCGGCAAGCGCATCAACAACGAGCGCGTCGACGAGGCCCTGTCCCTGAACCCGGACATCGTGTCGACGGCGTGCCCGTTCTGCCTGGTGATGCTGACCGACTCGGTGAACGGCAAGAAGAACGACGGCCAGGCGAAGGAGCACGTCCAGGTCGTGGACGTGGCGCAGCTGCTGCTGGAATCGGTGAAGATCCCGGAGCCGGTGGAAGAGCCGGAGCCGGTGGCGGAACCGGTGGCTGCGGAGGCGGTTGCTGCGGAGCCGGTGGCCGAGGCGCCTGCGGCTGCGGCTGCGGCTACGGCTGCGGAGCCCGTGGCAGAGGCGGAGCCGGAGCCTGCGGCGAAGCCCGAGGCGGCTGCGAAGCCCGTCGCGGAGGCCCCGGCCGAGCCGGGGACCGAAGCCGGGGCGAAGTAGCCCGCGCGGCGACGTACAGCGGAACGGCCCGCCCCCTGTGGGGGCGGGCCGTTCCGCTGTACGGGGTCCGGGGTCCGGGGCGGATCAGGACCGGTCGCTCCGGCTGCGGCGCAGCATCGCGAAGCCCAGGCCCGCGGCACCGAGCGCGGCCATGCCGCCGCCGGCGGCGAGGAGCAGCGAGTCGTCACCGGCGGCGGCCACCGGCATGACACCCTCCGCACCGGCCTTCACGCCGCCCTTGGGCACGACCCGGTCGCCGGCCTTCGCCGTGTCGGCCGCCGCGTCCGTCACCACGGGCTGGACGACGGGCTTGACCACGGGCTGAACCACGGGCTGGACCGCAGGCCGCTTGGCGGGCTGCTTCCCGTCCTTGGCGACCTCGTACCTCTCGATCAGCTTGCCGGTGGCGAAGTCGTACACCCAGCTGTTCCCGCCGTTGTTGCCGTCGATGACGACGAACTTCACGCGCTTCCCGTCCTGGACGAGCTTGTACGTCCAGCCGTCGTTCACCGCGTTCGGGTGCTTCAGATCGATCGTCCCGAGGAGGTTCCCGTTCGGCATCGAGATCTCGACGCGCTTGCCGTTCGGACTGTCGATCAGCCTCGCGTTCCGCCCGTCGGGCATGGCGACCTGTACCGAGTTCTCCACCTTCTCCACCGGCTTCGGCTTCGGCTTCGGCTTCGGCTTCGGCTTGGGCGTCGCACCCTCGACCCACGAGGTGACGGTGCCGTTCGGCTGGAGGACCACGTGCAGGCCGTTGTTCTGGCCGTACGCCGCCGCGCCGCCCTTGCTGACCAGGGTGTCGAGCTTGACGTCGCCGGAGAAGACGTCGGCCTCGAAGTGGCCGTCGCCGAACTTGTACACCTTGGCGACCGACCCGTCGGCCAGCTTCACGGTCGTGACGTACGCCCGGACCGACGGCGTCACGGTCGGCGTGGTGGGCGGGACGCTCGGGTCCACCTGCGGGTCCACCTGCGGATCGACCTGCGGGTCCACCCGCGGCTGGTCGGCGCCGGCGCCGGGCACGGCCTGGGGCTCCGGGGCGGCCGGAGAGTCCGCGAAGGCGGATCCGACCGGAAGGGCCAGGACGACGGCCGCACCGGCGACGACGGCGGCGGTACGGAGGGTGGTGCGGCGGCGGGGGCTGCGCATTTCGGGGCTCTTCTCATGCTCGTACGTGCTCATACGCACCCATACGCACTCATACGCACTCGTGCGTGCTTCGCGGGCTGCGGCGACACCAACGAAGCTACGGGCCCGGTATGTCCGTATTCCATCGAGCGTGTAACGGGGATCAACAGACTGCCGCGCAGCCGCGTAACCCACCCTGAGAAGCCTCTCCAGGACCCCCTAGGGGATGTCACAGGTCAGCCGCAAAGGGGGCCACTTCCGGCACCTCGGCCACCGGGCCGCTCCGGAGCGGGTACTTTCGATCACGTGGCTGGATTCAGGATCGGACGCGGCCGGGACAACAACCGCACCCCGCAACAACCCCCGCGGCAGCAGCCGTACGGTCAGCAGCAGGCGCCCCACCAGGCGCCCCAGCAGCCCGCACCGTACGGCCAGCAGCCCTACGCCCCCCAGCAGTGGCCGCAGCAGGCCGCCCCCGGGGGCCACGGCGAGCCCGAGTACTTCGACCCGCACGCGGGTCCCGGCCCGGGACCCGGCTACGGCCAGGACCCCGGGTACGGGCACGGCGGCGGAAACCCGGGCGACGCCCCGGGGCACACCCGCGCCTTCGTCTTCGGCGAGGACCCGTACCCGTACAACCAGGGCGGGACCTACCAGGCCGGCGCGGCCCAGGCCGCCGCCCCCACCGGTCCGCGGCTGCCGTGGAAGGAACTGCTGCGCGGCATCGTGACGCGGCCGGGGCCGACCTTCCTCCAGATGCGTGACTACGCCGTCTGGGGGCCGGCGCTGATCGTGACCTTCCTCTACGGGCTGCTCGCGGTCTTCGGCCTCGACGACACCCGCAAGGACGTCCTCAACGCGACCCTGCCGAACGCCATCCCGATCGTGCTGTCGGCGGGCGTGGCCTTCGTGATCTGCGGCCTGATCCTCGGCACCGTCACCCACACGCTGGCCCGCCAGCTGGGCGGCGACGGGGCGTGGCAGCCGACGGTGGGCCTGTCGATGCTGGTCATGAGCCTCACCGACGTGCCTCGCCTGCTGTTCGCGATGTTCCTGAGCGGCGACAACATGCTCGTCCAGGTGCTGGGCTGGGCCACCTGGGTGGCGGCCGGCGCGCTCTTCACCTCGCTCGTCGCCAAATCGCACGACCTGCCGTGGCCGAAGGCGCTGGGCGCGTCCGCGATCCAGCTGGTGGCCCTGCTGTCGATCATCAAGCTGGGCACGATCTGACGTGACCGTGACGAAGGGGCCCGCCACGCTTTCCGGCGCGGCGGGCCCCTTCGCACGAACATCAACCCTCAGGCGTCGAGAACCTGACCCTCACGCTTCACGACGGGCGGTTCGACCGACCAGGGGAAGTTGATCCACTCGTCGGTCTTCTTCCACACGTACTCGCACTTCACGAGCGAGTGGGACTTCTCGTAGATGACGGCCGACCGGACCTCGGCGACGTGCCCGAGGCAGAAGTCGTGGACCAGCTTCAGCGTCTTGCCGGTGTCGGCGACGTCGTCGGCGATCAGCACCTTCTTGTCGGTGAAGTCGATCGCCTCGGGCACGGGCGCGAGCATGACCGGCATCTCCAGGGTGGTGCCGACGCCGGTGTAGAACTCCACGTTCACCAGGTGGATGTTCTTGCAGTCCAGCGCGTACGCCAGCCCGCCGGCGACGAACACCCCGCCCCGGGCGATGCTCAGGATGATGTCGGGCTCGTAGCCGTCGTCGGCGATGGTCTGCGCCAGCTCGCGCACGGCCCGCCCGAATCCCTCGTAGTCAAGGTTCTCGCGCACTGCGCCACTCACTCCGTCACTCATGCCTCGTGCCTCACCTGGGTCCGGTGGAAGTTCTGGAAGGACCGCGAGGCCGTCGGGCCGCGCTGGCCCTGGTACCGCGATCCGTACCGCTCGCTCCCGTACGGGAACTCCGCGGGCGAGCTGAGCCGGAACAGGCACAGCTGCCCGATCTTCATACCCGGCCAGAGCTTGATCGGCAGCGTGGCGAGGTTCGACAGCTCGAGGGTCACGTGGCCGGAGAACCCGGGGTCGATGAAGCCGGCGGTCGAATGCGTCACCAGACCGAGGCGGCCCAGGCTGGACTTCCCCTCCAGTCTGGAGGCGATGTCGTCGGGCAGCGAGATGACCTCGTAGGTCGAGGCGAGTACGAACTCACCCGGGTGGAGGATGAACGCCTCGTCCCCGTCCGGCTCGACCATCCGGGTCAGATCCGCCTGCTCGGTGGCGGGGTCGATGTGGGCGTAGCGGTGGTTCTCGAAGACCCGGAAGAACCGGTCGAGACGTACATCGATGCTGGAGGGCTGCACCATCGACTCGTCGAAGGGGTCGATGCGAACCCGTCCGCAGTCGATCTCGGCCCGGATGTCTTTATCAGAGAGAAGCACGTCCCGAGGATACGCAGAGCGCGCGGGCCGCCCCAATCGAGGCGGACCCCCGCGCGCCGGTGTCTACCGCTTCGCCGCCGCTCCCACGGGCACGGCGTGCCGCAGGCGCGCGCAGCGCGGACACCGCAGCAGCCGACCCGGCCCGATCCGGCCGGCACCGAGGTGCTGCAGCGGGAACGAAGCGGTGCTGAATACGTGCCCTTCGGCACAACGGACGACGGTGTGCTCCATCGAGTCCCTTTCCCCAACCAGCCGTACTGCGACGAATCGCCACATTAGGGGATGAACGAGACCCACTCCAGCCGCCACTCCAGCGGTCGCCGCGCACGCATACGGTACGCCCCAACTCCCGCCCCCACGACCCTCCGTGCACCCCACACGCGAAGGCGACCCCGCGGTGAATTCACCGGGGGCCGATCATGGGGTAGGGTGAGGAACGATACGGCTCCGGACAACTGGACCGATATGCGGATGTAGTTTAATGGTAGAACATGAGCTTCCCAAGCTTATAGCGCGGGTTCGATTCCCGTCATCCGCTCTTACAAGAAGGCCCAGGTCAGCGACCTGGGCCTTCTTCGTTGTCTAGACCTCTCAGCCCTTGCCGTGCCCTCCGCGTGCCCCAACTCGCGGGAATCGCCTGCTCGGAGGGGTCGCGGCGCACCACATCGGCCACCTCAAGCCCAGGTCGTCTCGAATCGCGAGACGCCTTTCGTGTGACCTGCACCACACTCGGGCGGCTTTGTGTGAATTCGCTTCCACAAAGCCGCCGTTGGCGGCAAGTCCCTAGTGGGCATGCCCGTCGTTGTGGGTCGGTGCAGGCGAAGAGGGCTTCGGCGTGGGAGAGGCGCCCTGGGCAGGGGTAGTCGGTACGGGTGCGGTCGGTTCGGGGGCGGAGCCGTGGCTGTCTGCCGGTTCCCCTTCGGTTCCATGGCTGTGCCCGCCGCCCGGGGCGCCTTCCATCGAGGCGGCGACCTCGCGCAGGCCGAAGAGGGCGAGGGCCGCCACGGCGAGGACGGCGAGTCCCACAAGGCCGAAGATCCGGTGCCAGGGCGTGTCTGCGTCCTTGATGACGTAGGCGACGAAGGAGACGACCAGACCGGCGGGGACGAGGACGGCGCCGCGGGCAGGGAAGTCGTCGAAGTGCTGGAGGCCGCCGCTCAGCATGCCGATGCCGAACGAGAGCAGCAGCGAGGAGCCGATCACGGCCAGCATGCGCGGGAGCCCGGGACGCTCCCGGGTAAGGAGGAACTCGTTGAGGACCGTCGCCGCGAGGAAGACGAGGGCGCCGTAGACGGCGATTCGGGTGTAGCGGTCGGGGTCGAGCGGGTGGTGGACGACCGCGCCGCTGATGAGGCCGGCGCCGACGAAGTAGCCGACGTATCCGAGGTAGCGGGCGGCGAACGACCGCTTGCGGGAGGAGTGCTGCTTGCGCCGGGCGGCCCGCCCCACGGCGGGAGGGGCGGGCGCGGCGTCTGGGGTCCGGGCGCCGAGGAGCTGGGTGGAGGTCATGTGCGAGTTCCTTGGGTGCTGCGGGCGGGGCTCATCGCTGACGAACCCGCTGTGGGGCGGGCCGGGGTCGACAACGAGAGTCAGGGCAGATCAGGGCAAAGCGCCCAGATCTATACCTGTTGCACCACTGAGCCGAGGGAACTGTGCAAGGAAGGAAGGCTTGCCGGGAAGGTCCGGCACCAGGACTGCGGCGTCGTCCCGGCGTCGGCGGGAGCCAGCTCCGCGAGGGGGACCAGTGGCGGGCCGGGCAGGTCGCAGCCCTGCTGCAGGTGGATGGTGGCGCACGCCGCGGCGGGGTGGGAGTGCCCGCTGTCGTGGTCGCGCCCGTCGGACGTCTCGTCGTGGTCGGGCCGGGCACCTTCGGTCTCCGCGAGCGCCGGGTGGGGCACTGCGACGCCGCCACCGGTGACATGCGCGGAGGCGCTTTCGGCTCCGGCGGCGTGCGTGTAGAGGAAGGCGAACAGCAGGGCGGCCAGCCACAGCAGCCGCAGCGGGCCCGCCGGGCGGCGGGTCCGCCTCGTGCTGAAAGCAGCCCGGGCCGTGACCATGCCGGGACCCTATCCGGCTGTCATCTCCCACTGTCCGGCAGCCCCGTTGTTGATCACACGAATTGGGGATCTTGTCCGGTTCAGGGAACCGCGGTGCTCGGCCCTGATGGAGCAGGGCGGCGAGGTCGCCGCCCTGCCGCTGTCAGCCTGTCTTGAGCATGGTGCGCATCTGGGCGATCTCGGCGGTCTGGGAGGTGATGATGTCGTCGGCCAGGGCCTTGGCGGGGTTGTAGGCGCCCTGTTGCTTCTCCGTCTTGGCCATGTCGATGGCGCCTTCGTGGTGCTCGATCATCATGGTCAGGAACATGGTGTCGAAGGCGTTGCCCTTGGCGTTGCCGAGCTGGTTCATGTCCTGGTCGTTCATCATCCCGGGCATGCCGGAGTCGCCGTGGCCCATGCCGTCCATGCTGGTGCCGGTGGGGACCTTCTCGCCCCACTCCTTGAGCCAGCCGGACATGGTCTCGATCTCCGGGGCCTGGGCCTTCTTGATTTTCTCCGCGAGTGTCTTGACGTCGGCGGAGGCGCCGTGGGTGGCGACCATGTCGGACATCAGGATGGCCTGACGGTGGTGGGGGATCATCCCCTGCGCGAAGGTGACGTCCGCCTGGTTGTGCCGGTCGGCCTCCGTCGACGCCGGGGCGGTCGTGGTCGCGGGAGTGGTTCCGGCCGTGTTCGCGCTGTTGTCGCTGCCGCACGCGGCCAGGACCAGGCCGGCGGCGACCGCGGTGGCCGCCAGGGCCGCGCGGTGCGGCAGGGATCGGTTCGTGTTCATTTCGTTGGGCTCCAGTGATCGGATGCGGGAAGGAAGGGCTGGGCCGTCCGTGGCCTGCGCCTCGGGCGCGTGCCACAGGAGGAGCCCCTATATCCGCAGGATCTGGAGTTCGGCGAGCATGGGTGGCGCCCGCCCGCCAGCGGGCTCGTAGGCCGGCGCGAGCGGCAGCGCGGCCGAGGCGTCGGCGATGCCGCTCGGCATGCCGGTGAGGGGCGCGGTGTCCGGCGCGGCGATGCCGGGGGATCCGGGCAGGGCCGCGGATGCGCACATCTGGTCCGCGTGTCCGCCGTGGCGGGTCGGGCCCGGGTCATCGTCGGGGCACAGGTACTGCGGGCCGGCCTGCGCCGCCGCCACGTGGTGGGACATGTGCTCGGTGCCGCCCGTCGACGGCAGCGCGGCGGCAGTGCCCAGAGCGTGCATGCCGAGCAGCCCGAGGGTGAGTCCGAGAACGAGCAGCAGCCTGAGCCGCGGCATCGGCTGGGGCTGCGGCGGGGTGCGGGGCTCGCGGACGGTCACATTTCCCACCGTAGGCCGCACTCGTACCCGGCGCGCGACCTGGGCCAGGTCACCGGCCATTGCCATCACCTCCATCCGCCGGGGCCGTAGGGGCCGGGCGTGGCAGGTGGAGGCGTTTGAGGGCGAGGGCGTTGACGGCGACGATGATGCTGGATCCGGACATGGACAGTGCCGCGATCTCGGGGCGCAGGATCAGGCCGGTGGCGGGTTCGAAGACGCCTGCGGCGATGGGCAGGGCGATGGCGTTGTAGCCGATGGCCCAGCCGAGGTTCTGGCGCATCTTGCGCAGGGTGCCCCTGCCGATGCGCAGGGCGGTGGGGACGTCGAGGGGGTCGGAGCGCATCAGGACGAGGTCTGCGGTCTCGATGGCGACGTCGGTGCCGGCGCCGATGGCGATGCCGAGGTCGGCCTGGGCGAGGGCGGGTGCGTCGTTGACGCCGTCGCCGACCATGGCGACCTTGCGGCCGCCGTGCTGGAGCTCGGCGATGGTGGCGGCCTTGTCGCCGGGCAGGACCTCGGCGATGACGGTGTCGATGCCCAGGCGCTGCGCGATCCGTTCGGCGGTGGCCTGGTTGTCGCCGGTGAGCATGACGACCTCGATGCCGAGGGCGTGCAGTTCGCGTACGGC
Organism: Streptomyces sp. ICC1; assembly: GCF_003287935.1. Lineage (GTDB taxonomy): Bacteria > Actinomycetota > Actinomycetes > Streptomycetales > Streptomycetaceae > Streptomyces > Streptomyces tritrimontium. The sequence continues at coordinate 58,201 of NZ_CP030287.1, read as the reverse complement.
AGCCTGGGAGGTCTCCCGGGGTGCGTCGGCGATGCCGATGAGGGCGGCGGCCTGGCCGTCGACAGCGGCGATGACGACGGTGCGGCCGGTGGCCGCGAGGTCGTCCCGCCGGGCGGCCAGAGGACCGAGGTCCACGCCTTCGCGTTCGGCCAGCCGGCGGTTGCCCACGGCGACCCGGTGGCCGTCCACCACGGCGGTCGCCCCGTGGCCGGGAACGTTCTCGAAGTGCCGGGCCTGCGCCGGCCCGACGCCGCGCGACTCGGCGTGGCGTACGACCGCCTCGGCCAGCGGGTGCTCGGACTCCCGCTCGACCGCCGCGACCAGCCGCAGGATCTCGTCCTCGTCTCGGCCGGGTGCGGTGATCACCTCGGTGACCTCGGGTTCGCCCTTGGTGAGGGTGCCGGTCTTGTCCATCACCACGGTCTGGATCCCGGCGGACGTCTCCAGGGCCATCGCGTTCTTGAACAGAACTCCCCGCTTGGCCCCCAGGCCGGTGCCGACCATGATCGCGGTGGGAGTGGCCAGGCCCAGCGCGTCCGGACAGGTGATGACGACCACCGTGATCGCGAAGAGCATCGCGCTGCTGAAGGGGCGGTCGGTGGCCAGCAGCCAGACGGCGAGGGTGAGCGCACCGCCGATGAGGGCGACGAAGACCAGCCAGAATGCGGCTCGGTCGGCGAGCCGCTGGCCCGGCGCCTTCGAATTCTGGGCCTCCTGGACCAGCTTGACGATCTGGGCCAGTGCCGTGTCCGCGCCCACCCTGGTCGCCCGTACCCGCAGGGTGCCGTTGGCGTTGAGGGTCGCACCGACCACGGCGGAGCCCGGCGCCTTGTGCACCGGCAGGCTCTCCCCCGTCACCGTCGACTCGTCGACCTCGCTCTCGCCCTCCTCCACGACCCCGTCCGCGGCGATCTTCGTTCCGGGGCGTACGAGCAGCAGGTCACCGACGGCCACCTCGGCGGTGGCGACCTCGACAGGTTCGCCGTCCCGCAGGACGACGGCCTTGGGCGGGGCGAGGTCCAGCAGGGCGCGGATCGCGTCGTTGGCGCCTCCGCGGGCGCGCATCTCGAACCAGTGGCCGAGCAGGACGAAGGACGCCAGCACGGTGGCGGCCTCGTAGAAGACGTCCCCGCCGCCGGTGAGCGTGACGATGAGGGAGTACAGCCAGCCCGCGCCGACGGCGACCGCCACCAGCACCATCATGTCCAGCGTCCGGGCGCGCAGCGCCCGTACGGCGCCGACGAAGAAGATCGAGCACGAGTAGAAGATCACCGGCAGGCTCAGCAGGAGCGCCCACACGTCCTGGCGGAGCCCGAACGGCACGGGCACGTGCCAGCCGAAGACCTCCTCGCCGATCGGGGACCAGATCACGATCGGAATGGAGAAGATCACCGCGACGAGGAAGCGGTTGCGCATGTCGGCGGCCATCGCCGCCATCGACATCCCCGCATGGCCGCCATGACCGTGATGGCCGTCATCCTCCACCGTCGCCTCGTGGGGCGAGTGCATGACCTCTGGCTCGTGCCCCACGTGCGCGGGCCGCACGGCTTCGGGCGCTCGCGCGGGGCCGGGCGGGTCAGGCTCGTCCATCGGGTCGCAGATGTGCGACGGCACCGACTGGCCGGCGCAGTGGTAGCCGCACTCGGTCACCCAGCCGCGCAGCTCGGCCAGTGAGGTCCGCGTCGGGTCGAAGACGACGGTGGCCGACTGCGCCACGGGGTTGACCTCGACGTCCAGGACCCCCGGCCGGCGGCCCAGAACAGCGGCGACGGTGTTCTGCTGACTGGCACGCACCATGCCCCGCACGTCCAGCACCGCCGTGCTCCGATCCTTTCGCGGATCGCTTGGTCCAAGTCCTGGCGGGTGCCTCATGCGCGTTCAGCTCCTGGGCGCGTACGTGCTCATCCATGTAAACGGTTCGCCTGCCAGCAGCCTGCGGCGGTCGCAGCCGCGCCGCAACGGCTGATACGGCACGCGGGCGCATGACGGCGCGGAAGGGGAGCAGGGCGACGTTCCCGTGACAGCGGTGTCAGTCGGGACGTGCCCGCCTCCCGCCCCCTGCCAGGCGGTCACTTCCGTCGGGGCCTGGGATGGTCGTCGTGCCTGCGGTCCATGTCCTCCATTTCCTGCATGTCGTGGCCGTCCCTGTTGTCGCGCATGCCTCGCATCATGAAGAACATCATCAGCGGGCACATGGCAATGATCGCGATCCAGGCCAGGGCCGCCAGCGGGATTCCCAGTGCGAGGGCTCCGACCAGAACGATCGCCGCGGCGATGGCGTATAGGCCGTAATTGCGGTTGGTGTTCACGGCGTCTCGCTTTCCTCGGGGGAGGGCGGGAGCGTGCTGTGCCCGCGCGTCCTCATGGTTGAGGGTCGGGACCGGCCCGGCGCAGGGCGCCGAGGCGGCGACGGTAGTCGTCCTCGTCGATCTCGCCACGAGCGAGCCGGGCGGCAAGGACCTGCTCGGGACTCGGCGTCGCAGGCACGTGGGTGTGCTCGTGGGGGCGGGCGATAGCCCGGAAGAGCAGCACCGCAACGGTGATGATCAGCGCCCAGAACAGGATCATGCCGACCGACATCGCGAACCAGCCCCAGCCGCTGACGTCGTGGTTGTACCAGAACATCACGACCGATCACCTCCCGACGGCCACGAAAGCCTTCACTCACATCGTCCAGCGCCGCCCCGCTCCTGGCATGGGCCGAATGGTCCCTGACGACGGGCCACGCAGTCCCTTGAATGGGTTCCGATGCCGAGTGGCCTCGCCGACGCACGGGGCGGAGGCAATTCCCTTGCCTCCGCCCCTGCCGGTCATGCTTCCCGCGCGAGCTGCGGCTTCGGCGGCGCCTTCTGGCGGGCGGCGCGGACCCGTGCGTCGATGCCTCCGGCGACCTCCTGCTGACGTTCGTCGTCGGAGTGCTGGTAGATCATCGCGGCCTTCTCCGAGGACTGGCCGGCGCGGACCATCGTGTCCTTGAGGGTCGCGCCGGACTGCGTGGAGAGGGTGTGGCCGGTGTGGCGCAGGTCGTAGAAGCGGAAGTCCTTCGGCAGTCCGACCTTCGCGCGGGCCTTGGCCCACTTGCGGCCGAAGGACGTGCGCCGGAACGGTGCTCCCTTCTCCCCCACGAACAGCAGGCCGTCGGGCTCCTTCTCCGCGAACCAGTCCAGGTGCCGCTTGACCTCCATGTAGAGGAAGGCCGGCAGGTGGATGGTGCGGACGCCCGCCGCCGACTTGGTGTCGCCCTCGACGCGGCGGCCGGTGTTCAGCTCCGGGGCCGCCTCCGTGATCCGTACGGCGAGGGGGTCCAGGGTGACCGAGGTCCGGCGCAGGGCCGCCTGCTCCTCTGGGCGCATCGGGCCGTAGGCGCAGAAGTAGACCATCAGCCGCCAGCGCGGGCCCATGGCCTCGGCGAGGGCGTCGACCTGGGCGACGGTCGCGGTCGAGCGCTCCTTGGCCTGTTCGCTGCCCGCGCCCCTGATGCGGCACGGGTTGCGGCGGATCAGCTCGTCGTCGGTCGCCGTCTCCATGATGGCCCTCAGTAGCCGGTAGCACTTGGCCACCGTCGTGGCGCCGGTGACGGTCAGGCGCTCGGCCCGCCAAGTTCGCACGGTCGGCGGGGTGATCTCGTCCAGGTCGAGGTCACCGAAGCCGGGGAGGACGTGCAGGCGCAGGAGCCGGCGGTAGAGCTCGTCCGTGGTGGCGGCGAGGCCCCGCTCGTCCACCCACTTGAGCGCGTACTCCTCGAAGTTGACCTTGCCCACGTCGGGGTCGGTCCAGTGGTTGCGCTGGATGTCCGCCTTGGTGAGGGTCAGCCAGTCCTGCGCGTCCGTCTTCGTCGCGAAGGTCTCCGGAGCCGTGCGCCGACTACCGTCGGGCGCCCAGTACCGGGCCTGCCAACGGCCGGACGGGAGCTGGCGGGTGGTGCCGAATTCGCGCCGCCGCTGCGGCTTGCGGGCCGCCATCAGGCCGCCTTCCCGAAGCGGGAACGGGCGTCGCGGAGGGTGGGGACGGTGCTCGCGTCGATGTACGCGGACAGGACGCTGTCGGCGATGCGGACGTGCTTGCCGAACTTGGCGTAGCCGATGCGGCGTTCCTGGATGAGGCGCCGGATGAAGCGCACACCGGTGCCGAGGCGTTCGGCGGCCTGCTCCACGGTGAGGAAGGTGTCGGGGGTGGTCACCTCCTTCGCGGTGCGCGGGCGCTGGGTGGAGGTGTGGGGTATCGCCTGGTGGCGCAAGCAGTGCTCCGGTTTCTGGCCGGGCTGGGCGGGGGCGGCAACCCCCTGAGCCGGCCGGTGTGTCGTTCAGGGATGGGATGGGCGGTACTACGGCTGCGACCTGGGGGTTTGCGGGCCCAGGGCAGCGGAGTGGAGAGGGGTGCGGCTACGCGCCGGGAGGTGGCCCGTACCGCTCCGTGTTGATCTTCACCAGCTCGGCGGCGATGGCGTTGGAGACCATCGCGTCGGCCTCGGCGCTGATCTCCGGATGGTCGGCCAGGTATGCGGAGAGCTCGTCCCGAGCCTTAGTGGCTTCGGAGCTGGCGCGCGCGGAGGCCCGATAGGTGGCCACCACGTTGTCGATGAGCTCCATGGCGCGGCCCATGGCCGCCAGGCTCGGCGGCCCGACGAAGTTGCTGAGCGGGACGCCGAAGATCTCGGCGAAGCCGATGGCCTCGTCGAGGTTGATCCGGCGCTTGCGGTTCTCGATGCGCCAGACCGCGGACGGATTCATGTCGAAACCCGACTCGTTGAGCAGGTCGGACAGCGCGGTGGTGCTCCAACCGCGCTTCTCTCGCTCCAGCTTGATCCGCACGGCGGCGTTCTCCTCGCCGCTGAGCAGCACCCCCTCGGGGGCGTCGCTCTCGTCGTCCGGCATCACCCCTCCTTCCTGTTGCTGCGGCGGCCACAGTTTCGCGGCATGCCAAAACCATACATCACCTTCTGCGGTTCGCATAGATCTCTGCGAACCGCATAATCTGTGGTACGATTCGATCATCCCCAGAAGACCGCAGCGATCCCCTGGAGCCCGCCATCCCGTAGCCAGACATGCAAAAAGCCCCCCGGTGGTCCAACACCGAGGGGCCCAAAGCGCAAACCTCACGCCGCCCATCCCTGAACGACTGACCTGCGAGGCCGGGATTGCCGTCCCATGTGGCCCGCACGTAGAGGAGCTTCTTGTCCAGTATGGACGACCCCGCGCCGAACCCGCCACACCTCGCCGCGACCGACATGACCGCCGTGCCGCCGTACGACTCGGACGCGGAGGCCGCGGTCTTGGGCGCCTGCATGTTCAGCGCCGACATCATCGACGCGGTCCGCAACCTCCTTGAGGGGCCGGACTTCTACCGCCCCGCGCACGAGACTGTGTGGCGGGCGATCCTGGCCCTGCGCAGCGAGGACAAGCCGACCGACCCGATCGTGCTCGCCGACCGGCTGCGGGAGCAGGACGACCTGAATCGCATCGGAGGCGCGTCCTACCTCCACCAACTCGCGCAGGCCACACCTTCGGTCGGCGGCGCGATCCACTACGCCGGGATCGTGCGGAGGAAGGCGGACCTGCGGCGCCTGCGCGCCTCCGGCATGCGCACCGTGCAGCGGACTATGGAGCCGGGCGCCGACCCCGACTCGATCCGCAGCGAGGTCGCGGCCGAGGTCCGCGCCGAGGGCGAGCGCGCCCTGGCGTCCGGACAGGGACGGCTATCCCGGTTCATAACCGACGGGTGGAGCTTCGTCACCGAATCCGGTGCCGACACCGACCCGCTGTGGGGCACCCGCGAGCAGACCGCCTGGTCCTCCGGGGAGAGCCTGATGATCGTCGGCGCTCCCGGCGTCGGCAAGACGACCCTCGCGCACCAGGTGATCTTCGCCCGCCTGGGCCTGGCCGACAGCGTCCTGGACATGCCGGTCGCACCGGGCAAGCGGGTGCTGTACCTGGCGCTGGACCGGTACAAGCAGATCGCCCGCGCCCTGGCCCGCCGCATCAAGCCCGAGCACGAGACGCGGTTGCGCGACGGGCTGGCCGTCTGGCAGGGCCCGCTGCCCGCGACGCTCGACAAGGAGCCCGACCTCCTTGCCGACCTCGCCAATGCCCACGGGGCCGACACGATCGTGATCGACAGCCTGAAGGACGCGGTGAGCACCCTGGTCGACGACGCCCTCGGCGTCGCGTACAACAACGCCCGCCAACGGGCCATGCGCGAAGGGGTCGAGGTCCTGGAACTGCACCACCAGCGCAAGGCCGGCGAGGGCACACCGCGCGCCCAGAAGCCCACCCTGGACCGGGTGTACGGCTCCACGCACATCGTCTCCGGCGCGGGCAGCGTCCTGTACGTGGGCGGAGAGGCCGGCGACCTCGCCGTCACGCTCCACCACCTCAAGACCCCCACCGGGGAGATAGGCCCGCTCCAGGTCATCCACGACCACGAGCGCGGCACCACCAGGGTCGACCCCGCGCTGGATCCCGTCGAGATCCTCCGGGGGCGCCCCGACGGACTGACCGTCCGCGAACTCGCCCTCATCCAGAGCGGCGAGAACAACCCCGACCGCGCCGCCACCGAGAAGGCCCGTCGCACCCTGGACCGCCTCGTCAAGACCGGACTCGCGGTCAAGGCCGAAGGCGCCGCAGGCGGCAGCGGAGGCGGCCAGCAGGCCCGCTACCGCGCCTCCGTCAGGCACATCGGCGCCGTCTCCTAGCTCCGCGGTCGGGGCCTGCGAACCGTGCACGGGGGCGTACACGCGCCCCCGGGGCACGCCCCCGCCCACACGGTTTCGCCGACGTACACGATTCACACAAACCCGCAGGTCAGACGATCACGCACGCGTACGCCGTACACGTGCCAGAGCGTTCACGCGCGAGCCCCCCTTTAGAAGGGGGCTCGCGTGTACGCCCCCTCCGTGAACGCCGTGATCGCCTCCGCAGAAACCCACACGGAGCACCCTTCTGAGCACCAACAACGCCCCCGTCTCCCACCCCCGCTCCAGCACCCAGGCTGCCGGGAAGTACGTCCTCGTCGTAGCGGGAGCATTCATCCTCGTGCTGACCGCTGCCGCGTTCTGGCTCTCGTACGCGCACCTGGCCGAGGTCGCCGGACGCCACGGCCTGGCGGTCTCCCCCATACGCCAGTGGGCCTGGCCGGCGACCCTGGACACCTTCATCGTCATCGGCGAGCTGCTCATGCTCCATGCCGGCCTTCGCCGGGAGCCGGACGGCTGGGCGATCGCGCTGACCGCTGCCGGGTCGGTGGGCTCCATCGCGCTCAACGTGGCCGGGGTCAGCGGCAGCGGGGACACCCCGGTCCCCGTCCTCGACTACGTGGTCGCCGCCGTCCCGCCGACTGCTGCGCTGCTCGCCTTCGGCGTCCTGATGCGTCAGGTGCACCGCCTCGTCGCAATGCCGGATCCGGGTGCCAGCAGCCCGCCCGAGGTCTCCCTCCCCGACGCCACAAACTCTGTGGTCAACCGCGACAACCCCTTGGTGGACTCCGGAACCGCCCCCCTACCCGAGTCCCCCTCGTCCGCTCCCAGCGGCCTCCGCCACGGTGAGAGCACTCCCACGGAACAAGCGGCCGTCAGCACAGTGGCGCAAGGCGTCGAGCAAGTGGCGGAATCCCGGACCCCGCCGAAAAAGCGCGCCGGTCGCAAAGCCACCGTCCCGCTCGACGAGCTCCTCGTCATCGCGCGCAACGCCCCGACCGGACGCAATGGCCGCGCCTCCAGCCGCCACATCGAGAAAGCCGTACGCGCACACGGACTGCCCATCGGCCGGGACCGCCGGGACGAACTCACCCTTCAGGTACAGGCCGAGCTCGACGAGGCAACCAGCACCACCTGAGGCATACCCGACTGGCCCCGAACCAGCCGGTCCGACCACCTCCACGACAGGAGCAGCACCCGCACATGCACGACTACGAGAAGCCCCCACTCATCGGCCAGCAGCCGACCCCCACCCCAGCAAACAGCGCAGCAAGTTGGAGGTTCGGACACTCCCCCGTCGGGGGCGCGTCCGAACCGGAGCCCGCCCCGGGGGTGGCGGGCTCCGTCCCGCGCCAGGGGGCACGGGACGGAAAGGCGGCGGCCGAGGGCGGACCGCAGCCTGCCAAGCGCCGGGGCAAGCCCCGGCCCCGAGCCAGCGAGCAGCGCCTCGCACGAAGCGTCCGCCTCAGCGAGCCAGAGCTCGCGCTCGCCTCCGCCGGCGCAGCGGCCGTCGGCATGACCCTGGCCGGCTTCCTCGCGCACAGCACACTCGCCGCTGCCCGCGACCTGAGCCGCACCGCTGCCGTCATCGCCACCGAGCAGGACGTCCTCACCACCCTGTTCGCACTGCGCCGCCAGCTCGGCATCGCGAACAACAACCTCAACCAGACGGCCAAAGCCCTGCACCTGGGCATCGCCCCCGAAGGACTCGACGACACCATCGCCGCCGTCCGCCGCGCCGTCGAGGACATCCGCCAGCTGACGACCCGCATGATCAACCCCGAAGGAACCCAGACCGCTTGATCCCCTCCATCCACAAGCAGGGCGGCGACACCGCCGGTCTGCTCGCCTACCTCTTTGGCGCCGGCCGGACCGAGGAGCACGTCGACCCTCACCTGGTCGCCTCCTTCGACGGCCTCGCCCCTGACCCCGGCCGCGACCTCGGCGCCACCGAGGAGGATCTCCAGCAGCTCCTCGACGAACCCCTCCACCTGCTCCCTGCGGGCACCCGACCGGACAAGCACGTCTGGCACGCCTCCGTCAGAAGCGCCCCCGGCGACCGCACGCTCACCGACGCCGAGTGGGCGGACATCGCCCGCCGCGTCATCGCCGCCACCGGCATCGACCCTGGCGACGGTGCGGGCTGCCGTTGGGCGGCCATCCGCCACGCCGACGACCACGTCCACCTCATCGCCACCCTCGTACGCGAAGACGGCCGCAAGCCTGACCACCACCGCTCCGGCAAGCGCGCCCAGGCGGAATGCCGTCGCATCGAGGCCGACTACGACCTCTACCGTGTGGCGCCCGGGGACGGGACCGCAGCCAAGCGCCCCACCAGCGCCGAACGCCACAAAGCCCAGCGACAGGGCCGGGACCGTACCGCCCGCGAGGAACTGCGCGAGACCGTCCGCCGCGCTGCAGCGGGTACCGGGTCGGAGGCGGAGTTCTTCGACCGCGTCGCCTCCGCCGGCCTCCTCGTCAAGCGCCGGATAGCCCCCTCCGGCGACACCCTCGGCTACACCGTCGCCCTGCCCGAGGACCGCAACAAGGACGGTGCGCCCGTCCACTACTCGGGGTCCAAGCTCGCGCCCGACCTCTCCCTGCCCCGCCTCCGCGAACGCTGGACGGGCGCACAGGCCCGGCCTACGCCCGCCCAGGCAAGCCGTCCCGCATCCGCTCGTCGCCGCGCCACGGGAGCTGTCTGGCAGGCGGTGCTCCTCATCGATCACGGTGACGACGGAACCGTGGCCGCCCAGCTCGCCGCCGCCGGCGAAGTCCTCGACGCCCTCGCCAAGACCTCCGCCGCCCACACCCGCACCCAGCTGCGGCATGCGGCCACGGCCTTCGAGCGGGCGGCCCGCTCCCACGTGCGCGCCGAACGCGGCCAGGACGAGGCCCTGCGCCAAGCTGCCCGCGATCTCGTGCACAGCGGTCCGGCCCTGGGGCGGGGCCAGGACGGTGCCACGGGCGCGATGCTGATCGACATGGCGTTCTTCCTCGCCGTAGCGGCCTCCGCCTGGCACGCCAAGAAGAACCACGCCCAGCAGGCCGTCGCCGCCCTCCAGGCAGCCGACCACCTCCGGGCCGCCTACGAAGCCGCCGCGGCCCAGCCCATGACCCTCCTCCAGCAGCGGGGCCGCCACATGTCCCGGCCCCTGCAAGACCGGCAAGCAGCGGCCCTGCGCCACGCCATCCCCGACCTGGCGGAACAGATCCTGGCCGAACCCGGCTGGCCCGGCCTGGCGGCCACCCTCGCCTACGCCCAGGCCGCTGGCCACAGCCCCGCCGACCTGCTCGCCGAAGCAGCCCAGCAGAGGGAGTTGGGCAGCGCCACCTCTATCAGCGAAGTCCTCGTCTGGCGGCTTCGGCACCTTGCGCAGCTACCCGCCGACCCCGTCACCGCGCCCTCCGGCATCGCGCGCACCGGCAGCGTCCAGGCCCCGCCGTCCACCACACGGACGACCGTCAAGGCCGCCGGCGACAACGCTCGCCGTCGCTGAGCCGACCCATCGCGGCGCCGCTTATATCCGACGATCCAGGATTATCGAATTCCCGGATCCTGCGGAGCATTGAAGGCACCACCAGCAATCGCCCCGCAAGGAATCCTCGTATGCCCAAACCAAATTCCGACCCGGAATCATCGTGCCCGAAGCGCGGCACGAGCATCCAGGCTCACCCCGCTGCTCCCACCTGGCCTCTCGGCACAGGGCGGCCGACCGCCCAGGCTGCACACCGCTTCCGTCACCGCTGACCGGAGCGCGCGGCGCAACATAGCCGACGATCCCCGGTCAGCCAAACCGGGGAATCTCCAGACACTTGAAACAACGCCCTTCCCGCACACTTTCGAGGAGCACTCGCATGCCTGAAACCGAAATCCGACCCGCCGTCGTCGCCCTCCTCTGCGACTCGGACTTCAAATACCGGCGCGACACCAAAACCTGGTCCCACATAGACGGCCGCCCCTTCACCAAGGAGGAGCAGACCACCGCCTTGCACGCCACGCGCGACGAGTTCGAAGAGTTCGCCGCGCAGCACACTCGCTACATGGAGTACCTGCGGACGACGGAGGAAGCCCCGGAAGCCCTCCAGCGGTTCCTCGCCCCGTTCATGGATCAACTCACGAAGAAGACCCTCGGCAATGCCGTCGAGCTCACGGGTGAGGCCGAAAGGGCCCAGCTGGACCAGCTGCTTGGCCGAATGACCGAGCCCCCTCGCCGCTTCACCGCGTACACCTTCTGACCAACACCACCCACCGGGGCCAACGCGATTCCGCGTTGGCCCCGGTGGCATGTCCGCATGGCGTACGGCTAGGCCACGACCCCAGCTCCGAGCGTGCCGGCGCCGATGGCGCCCCGTAGGACGCGGGCGATCTCCTCGGGCTTGAGGTCGATGCCGTCGAGCCCCTCCACGGTCAGCGGGATCTCCTCCAGCGCGTACTCGCCACGGCCCTCGGCGGTGAACTCGGGGCCGGTCCGGTCCTCGAAGGACCATGTCGCGATGCGGGCGAGGTAGAAGAGCTGACGCTCGGTGTCGGACTCCGTCGTGTGCAGGAGGCGGACGATGTCGGCCTTCCCCGCGATCTCTTCGTGGATCTCCCGGTGGAGGGCGGCCTCCCGGGACTCGTCGCTCTCCTCGACCCCGCCGCCGGGGAGCACCCAGTACATGGGGATTCCGGGCTTGGTGCGGCGGATGACCAGCATCGTGTCGGCCGCGGTGACGAGGACGGCTCGGACTCGTTCGATCATGTTGGTCTGTCTCCTTGGTTGTTGACGCTCAGCGAGGAAGGATGCCCGTCACTTCCTCCGCGCGCTGGCGCAACAGTGGAGCCAGCTCCCTGTACCAGCCGCGGCCGACGGCCTGGAGCATTTCGGCGAGGGCGACCTGTTCGCCGATCCGGCCGGCGGGTGTGTCCAGGACGTCGGCGAACTCGGTGCGGATGCGTGCGGCGACGGCGGGGACGCGGAGGCTGTTGACGTAGAGCATGGCCGGGTCGTAGCCGACAGGAACGGCGCCCCAGCGTTCCCAGTCGAGGATGACTAGGGGGTGGTGGGTGAGGTTGGCCCACTGGAGATCGGCGTGCCCGGTGACGCGTTCGGTGATGGTCGGCGCGGGGATGCCGAGGAACTCGGGGAACACGCGGTCCGCCCAGGACTGACGGATGGTCTCGCGGGGCGGCTCGGCAGCGCTGAGGGCGTCCAGGCTCTCCCGCAGCGTCGCCCACCAGGAGCCCGGGAGACCTGGGTCCTCCGTGAGGTCGGGGGTTTCCGGGGAGATGACGGGCTGGGCGATGTAGTCGATCAGCTCGGCCTCGAAGACGTACTCCCCACCCTCCCATCGGTACAGGTCGTGAAGGTGGGGGCGGGACACCTTGTCCGAAACCCGTTCCTCGGCGAGCGCGATGCCCTCGTTCCGGGTGGTGGGGGTCTTGGCAGCTTCGCCGCAGTGGACGCGGAGCCAGTGGCCGTTCTCGGTGCGGGAGCCGACGGTCCGGCCGAGCCATCCCCAGGACAGCGGGCCCGTCGGAGCGGTGGCCAGATGTGAGGATGCGGTGGCGAGGGCGTCCTCCATGCGGGCCCTGGTGATCTCATCCTTGGGCGAGTACATCGATGACCCTCCTGAGCTGGTCCGGTTCGAGCGGCGAGGCGATGGCCTCCTTGGCGGCCTTCCAGTGCTGCGGCGTACTGGCGGACAGCAGTACCACGTCCAGGCTCGGGCAGGACGCCGCAGTCAGGAGGCAGGCGGCGGCCGTGCTGGTGCCGGGTCGGATGAACTCGGCGAGTTCGGGTGTGGCCAAGTCGAGGAGTTCGCCGCCATGCAGGGGTGAGGAGCCGAATGTGAGCAGGCCGGCGGCGCGAGCCTGGACGAGCGGGCCCCGCCCGCCGAGGGCGAGCGCGATCGGGCGGACCATGACGAGGCTGACCGGCTGCTGGATCGCGCCGAGGTGGTGTTCACCCGATCCGGCGGCCTCTTTGGCCAGGCCGAGGAGTTCGGGGACGGTGAATGCCTCGTGCTGGAAGCCGGACCAGGTGGCCACTCCGTATCCGGCGATGCGGCCTTCGGCGGCGTACTCCTCCAGCTCGCAGAACACGTCGCGCAGCCGGGCGTGCAGCACCCCACGGTCCTGGTGGGCGTGCTCGGGGTTGTGGACGAACACGATGTCGGCGCGGCCCAGGGTCGCGAGGGAGCGATCGGTCTGCCAGCGGGCGAAGCCGGGGTGGAGGCTGTGGCCGACTGCGGCTTCCCCGGGTGGGAGGACTCCGGCCGCCACTGCGGCCTCGCCTTCCTGCTGGGTGAAGAAGCCAGTCTTCGTCGCGATCATGGCGCGGGGGTGGTCGGCGATGACCGGGCCGAGTGCCTGGTGGGCCGTGGCGTAGTTGGGTGCGGTGTCCAGCCACACCAGCCCGTCGGAACACGCCGCGCGCGCCGGCTCCTCGACAGCGCGCACCCGGTACGTCCCGAGGCCGAGGGCGGCGGTCACCTGGGTGCCCCGATCACGGCGGCGGCCTGTCCGCCGACCAGAGCCGAGACGATCTCAGCGCTCTGGGCGACGGTGAGGCCGGATGCGGCGGCGAGGTCCCCGAGCGTGACCGGCGGCCCGCCGGCCAGGCGGTGCAGCAGCGGTGCGGCGCGCAGTGCGAAGGTCCACTCGCGCCCGGCGCCGGAGAAGGTCACCGCCTCGGCGTCCTGGTCCACCCGGGCGCGGGGCACGGTGACCTGGACGGTGATCCCGGGCTCGGGCGGAACGGTCGCCAGGTGCGGCAGGGAAAGGCGCGGGTGCCCCGGGTGTGTGGTGTCCAGCGACCTCTCCCACCGGTCCAGAACCGCCGGGTCCTCCAGAGCGGACAGCACCTCCTTGCGTACGGCGCCCAGGTAGTCCGCCCGCTTTTCGGGCGTGCCGAAGCGGGGGACGTCGGAGCGGACGGTTGCGCTGGTCCGGAGGTCGTCGCACAGCCATCCCAGGAACTCCGCACCGGTCTGCGTGGCCAGCCCGAAGGTGAGGTGGAGCGATGCGGTGCCCTGGTCGGCGCTCACCGCGTGCCACCAGCCGCGCGGGAGGTAGAGGAGATCGCCGGGCGTCAGGACGATGTCCGCGATCGGCTCGCCCGTCGGGGCCTCGGGAGCTTCGACGTCGCGCCAGGCGGGGGCCTGCCGGGTGGGTCCGTAGATCTTCCACCGCTTGGAGCCTTCGAGTTGGAGGACCACGACGTCGTGGTCGTCCCAGTGGGTACCGAAGCCCTCTTCGGACGTCCAGGAGGCGTACGCGTTGGCCTGGACGGGGGTCCGGAAGAACCGTTCGAGGCCGGCGGCGGCTGCCCGGACGGGCGGGTGGATCTGGTCGATCGCGTCGATGACGAGGGACGCCCCCTCGGCGAGGCGCGCGTGGAACTCCGTCGGCTGAGGCTGGTACCAGGACACCCCGCGCCGGTTCGTGCGCAGGACGGAGTACGCCGTCGCGGGGACGGCCTCCCCCGCGCGGGAGAGTCGCATGCGGGGCGGCTCCAGCCGGTGCGCGGCGACGATCTCGTTGATGTCGTCCCAGGTCAACAGGGTGGGAACGGCGGCGCCGGCTGAACGGATCACTGCGTGGGCGCGGAAACACGTCTGGGCGAGGAACGTGTCCCCGCCCAGACGCTGCGCCCACGATGCGGAATCAATCACCGTGGGTCTCCTCGGTCGATCAGGTGTCGTTCATGTCCGACTTGCCACCGGTGTTGTCCGAAGCCTCTTCGGCGCGCGACCGCGCCGCGTTGATCCGGCGGACACCGATCAGCAGACCACTGGCCTGCTCGGTGGGAGCGTTCTCGTTCATCCCGTACTCCTTCCTGATCCTTGATGTGGCCCGCAGGGGTTCCTGCGGGAAATCTGGGGGCGGGGATGGTGCTGCGCGTGCACCCGCGGTGTCAGGGCGCGGTGTCGCCGGCGAGGGCGAGAGTGACCACCAGGACGCAGGTGGCCGCGATGTAGATCAGGACTGCGAGCTGCTGGCGCCATCCCCGCAGGGCCCTGCGGTTCAGCCTCGCTCCAGGCTGGAGGGGTCCTTGACGATCCACTCCGAGCCTCCGCCCTCGGGCCGGGCGAAGACCGCGTTCGCGTACGAGACGCGGGTGGCCGGGTCTTCGTACTCGCCGATGAACTGGACGATGCCCCGCCGGTTCTCCAGCGGGTCGAAGACCGGCGTTCCTTCGCTGACCCAGCCGGGCATGGTCTGACGCTGGCGCGGACGGATCTGAGGGGCCACGGCTCTCTCCTTGGGCTCGGGCTGGCTCTTCGCTCCGGGGGACGCAGCGGGCCGCAGGTGCGACATGGGGTACGGCCTTGCGGCCCGCTGCGAGGGGGAGGCCGCCTTTCCCGGGCGGCTGTGACCAGTCAACTGCCGTACGCGTTTGGATGGATGGGCCAGAAGGCATGGCCATTCCGGGGACATGGCCAGGTTTTATGGCCAGGCTGGGATCAGGGCTCTGCCGACGGTCGGGGGATGGCGATGATGACCACGAACGAGGGCGACGGTGTGGAGCCGATCGGGCCGCTGCTGCGGCGCCTGCGCATGGCCGGCGGACGCACGCAGGAGGGTCTGGCGGCCGATCTCTCCGTGCGCCGGGGGTACCCGCTGGAGCAGGGCGCGGTCTCCAGGTGGGAGACCCACGAGCGGCTGCCCGACCCGGCTTCACGGGCGCTGCTGGCCGCGGAGTTCGGCGTACCGGAGGAGGAGCTCCGTCGGGCTGTCGCTCTCGCCCGACGCCTTCGCCGACAGGAGCAGAAGGACCAGACCGACCAGGAGAACGAAGTGTTCGACCGCCGCGGATTCATGACGGCTTCGGCCGGCGCCGGGATCGCCGTCATACAGCCCTCTTCTCTGCTCTCATCAGGACGGAGGATCGGAGCAGACGTCCCACGGCAGTTGAGCCAGCGCACCGCCCGGCTCCGGCGCCTCGACGACTTCGTGGGCGGTGGCGACACCTACCAGATGTACGTCCGCGAGCTGGCGACCACGACCCGTCTGGCCGACGAGGGGGTCTACAGCGAGGCGACCGGCAGGGGACTGCGGGGAATCATCGCCGAACAGGCCCAACTCGCAGGCTGGGCGGCATACGACGCGGGCCAGTACGAGGAGGCCCGCGGGCACTACATGACCGCCCTGGCCGCATCACGCACGGCCCAGGACAGCTCCCTGGAAGGCAACTCGCTGGCCTTCCTCGCGTACCTGGAATGGACCGTGGGCGGCGACTCCGGGATCCGCTTCGCCACGGCCGCGTACGAGGCGCTCGGTCCGGGGACGGCACCCGTCGTACGGGCACTGCTGGCCGACCGACTGGCCTGGCAGCACGCGACCTCGGGGAACGCCCGGGAAGCGGACTACGCCCTGGGCCTCGCCGAGGAGGCGATCCACGAGCCCGGCGACGAGCCGGGCCCCGACTGGGCGTACTGGGTGGACCACGACGAGATCGCGATCATGACGGGCAGGTGCTGGTCGGAGCTGCACCGGCCCCTGCGGGCGATCCCGGCCCTGGAGGACGCCCTGGGCCGGTACGACGACTCCCGGTCCCGAGACAAGGCGCTCTACCTGTCGTGGCTGGCGGCGGCCTACCTGGACGCCGGCGAGATCGAGCACGCGACCGTGATCACGACCCGGGTGTTCGACCTCTCCGAGGGACTCGCGTCGATCCGGCCGATGGTGCGGGCCCGCCTGATGGTCAAGCGACTGGAGCCCCACCGGTCCATCGCCCCGGTCGGTGCGCTGCTGGAACGGGCCAAGGGCTAGCGGGTGGCCCGCGTGATCCAGTCCAGGTACTCGGCACGGCCGGCGTCGATGGTGAAGGCGATGACCTCGGGCGAGTCGTAGGGATGGTTGTCCGCCAGGTGCTTCTCCAGCGCTTCGCGCCGGTCACCGGCCGTACGGAAGGTCACCTGGAACTCAGTCCCCTCGGAGACCTGTCCGAGGTGCCGGTACGTCGTCTCGATGGGCCCGGTCACCTGCCCGGAAGCGGCCAGATTCGCCTCCACTGCTGAGCGCGACAGCTTCCGCGCGGCGTCCTGATTGTCCACGGTCGTGATCACGATCAAGAAGTCAGCCATGGGGGCAACGTACCTGGCCTGACGCTGCGTTGGCTTGCACAGGCCATTGATTCCGGCGAGATCGACGAGAACCGATCACGCCGGGCGCCCCGCACGACCCCAGCACCTTTACGCGCTCCTGGCCAAACGGGTGACGCGAGCCTTTACCGCGCCTGCCGGAACCCTACTTTCGGAGCATGTACCTGAAGAACGGGAAGAACGATCACCGCATGACCAACCCCGGCATCGACCTCGACGCACTCCCTCCGGACACCCTCGTCACCCAGAAGGCCTGGCCAGTTCCCGCCTCGACTGCGACGCCATGAGCCGGTACAGCCCCCAGCGGAGCGCGTGACTCGTGGGACGGGTGCAGGCAAAGGATCAGGCGGCGGCCTCCGCCTCGACAGGCAGGTCGGCCAGACGCCATTCCAGCATGCCGTCGGTGAGTCGCAGGGCCTTGCGGCCGTGCTGGTGGAGCAGGCGTACGGCGTCGTGGGCGAGGACGCAGTAGGCGCCGCGGCAGTACGCGACGACCTCGACGTCGTCCGGTAGTTCGGCGATGCGCTCGGCGAGTTCCTCGACCGGGATGGAGATCGCGCCGGGAATGTGGCCTGCGGCGTATTCCTCGGCCGGGCGGACGTCGAGGACGACGACTTCGCCCGCTTGGGCGCGGGCCCGTAGTTCCTCTCGGTCGACCTCTTCCGCTGCGTCCGTGCCGAGGTATGCGGTGCGAGCCGGTTCGACGGCGGCCTGGTGGGTTTGGGCGACCTGGCGCAGGAGGGCGTAGAGGGCAGCGACGTCGTCGCCGGCGAGGCGGTAGTGGATCCGTACCCCCTCTCGGCGGGTGGCGACGAGTCCGGCCTGCTTGAGGGTCTGCAGGTGCGCCGAGGCCGTGGTCAGGTTCAGTCCGGCCGCCTTGGCGAGCGCGTCCACCGTGCGCTCGCCCTGCGCCAGCAGGTCGAGCAGTTCCAAGCGCTTCCCGCTGCTCAGTGCCTTGCCCGTGAGGGCGAAAGCGTCGTACAGGGCCGACTTGCGTACGGCATCTCCCATGGCATCCTCCATAGATCCATGGAATATTGTATCCGTGGATGGGCGCTGGAACCACCGAGCCCCTACCGTGTCACCTGGAGGACCTGATGGGCTTCGCCGACGATCAATTGATACCGCTGGTCGACGAGGGGCTGGGAAACAGCTCCTACCTCGTCGACCTCGGTGACGGACGCGCCCTCGCGGTGGACGCGAGCCGGGACCTGCGCGCACTGCGGGCCGCTGCCGGACGGCGGCGGCTGCGGGTGGCGTACGCGGCCGACACCCACCTGCACGCCGATTTCCTCTCCGGCGCCGTCCAGCTCGCGCACGACGACGACGCGACGGTCCTGGCCTCGGCAGCCGGCCACCGCGCCTTCCCGCACACGCCCCTCGCCGACGGCGACGAGACCGACCTCGGCGGCCTGACCCTCCGCGCGCTGGCCACCCCCGGCCACACCGACGAACACCTCTCCTTCCTGCTCCTGGACGGCACCCGCGAGCTGGGCGTCTTCACCGGGGGTTCGCTGATCGTCGGCTCAGCCGCGCGCACCGACCTCCTCGGCGCCGACCGCGCCGAGGAGCTGGCCCGTGCCCAGTACCGGTCGTTGGGGCGCCTGGCCGAGCTGCCGGACAGCACGGCGGTCTGGCCCACCCACGGCGCGGGCTCGTTCTGCTCCGCCCCTCCCGGCGCCGAGCGCACCACAACCATCGGTGACCAGCGTCGGGCCAACCCGCTGCTCGCTGCGCCGGACGAGGACGCCTTCGTGCGGCAGCTGCTGGGGAGTCTCGGTTCCTACCCGGCGTACTTCGACCGGCTCGGTGAGGTGAACCGGCGCGGGCCCGCGGTCCTAGGGTCCGCGCCCACGCTCGCCCCGCTCACGGTGGCCGAGGTCCGCGGCCTCCTCGGCCAGGGCGCTCAGCTCGTCGACGTCCGCTCCGTCGCCGATTTCGCCGCAGGCCACATACCCGGCGCGATCTCCAACCCGCTACGCGGGCAGTTCGCCACCTGGCTCGGCTGGCTGCTGCCCGACGACAGCCCGCTCGTGTTCGTCACCTCCCCCGGTCAGGACCTCGCGGAGCTCACCTGGCAGGCCCTGAAGATCGGATACGAGCGGCTGGCCGGGCACCTCGAAGGCGGCATGGACGCCTGGACCACCGCCGGGGGACAGCGCCAGAGCATCGAACTGCTCACCGCCGACCGCATCGGGGGCCGGCCCGTACTGGACATCCGCCAGCGTGCGGAACACACCGCGGGGCACATCGCTGACGCGGTCCACATCGAACTCGGCGATCTCGCAGCCCGCTCAGGCGAGGCTCCGGCCGGCGCCGTGGTGGCCTGCGGTCACGGCGAGCGCGCCATGACGGCCGCCAGCCTCCTGCAGCGCGCCGGGCAGCGGGATCTCGCCGTCCTCGACGGCGGCCCGGGTGACTGGGCCAAGGCCACCGGCCGCCCCCTGCAGGAGGGGGCGTGAGCATCCACGCAAGCGGCGATTCCAGTACCGGCATACGGCTCGGACTGCGGGCCAACCTCCCCCAGTTCGCCCTGCTCGTCGCGGTCAACGCGCTCGTCGGCGGGATGCTCGGCCAGGAACGCACCGTCCTGCCACTGCTCGCCGACGACGTCTTCCACCTCTCCGCCTACACCGCCGCCCTCACCTACATCGTGGCGTTCGGCGCGACGAAGGCCGTCACCAACTTCTTCGCCGGGACCTGGTCGGACCGGTACGGCCGCAAACCGGTCCTGATCGCCGGATGGCTGATCGCCCTGCCCGTGCCCGCGATGCTGGCCTGGGGCCCGTCCTGGGGCTGGATCATCGCCGCGAACATCCTGCTCGGCATCAACCAGGGCCTGACCTGGTCCACCACCGTCATCATGAAGATCGACCTGGCCGGCCCCGAACGCCGGGGACTCGCCATGGGCTTCAACGAAGCCGCCGGATACGGCGCCGTCGCCGCGACCGCCATGGCCACCGGCGCCATCGCCGAACACGCCGGACTACGCCCAGCACCGTTCCTGCTCGGGGCCGCCTACGTCGTCCTGGCTCTGGGCCTGTCCGTCTTCGCCGTACGCGAGACCCGCGACCACGCCCGCCTCGAGGCCGACCGCCACACCAACCCCACGGGCGGCGGCCACGACGGGGAACTCACCACCGGGCAAATCGCCCGCCTGACCAGCCTCCGCGACAAAGCCCTTTCGGCCGCAAGCCAGGCCGGCCTCGTCAACAACCTCAACGACGCCCTCGCCTGGGGCATCTTCCCCCTGCTCTTCGCCGCCCACGGCCTGTCCATCGCCCAGATCGGCATCCTCGCCGCCCTCTACCCCGCCGTCTGGGGCGCAGGACAGATGCTCACCGGCTGGTGGTCCGACCACATCGGCCGCAAACACCTCATCACCGCGGGCATGCTGCTCCAGGCCGCCGCCATCGCCCTCGTCGCCGCCGGCACCACCTTCGGCGTCTGGGCCACCGCGCAAATCCTGCTGGGCATCGGCACCGCCCTGGTCTACCCCACCCTGCTCGCCATCATCGGCGACGTCGCCCACCCCGCGTGGCGAGCCCGCGCCGTCGGCGTCTACCGGCTCTGGCGGGACGGCGGCTTCGCCGTCGGCGCCCTCCTCGCCGGCGTCCTCGCCGACGCCTACGGCCTGACCACCGCCATCTACGCCATCGCCGCCCTCACCGCCGCCTCCGGCCTCCTCGTCGCCGTCCGCATGTACGAAACACACCCCCGCACCTGACCACCACACCGTCGAGGTTCCCCAGCCACACGAGGCGCCGGGGCACCTGTCGGCGTCGCCGCACCTCCCGGTGACGACACGCTACGCCGGGGCGCGTGCCACTACGCCGGTCAAGGCGGTCAGGCCGCGTTCCCCGTATGGCCGCTCATCCGTTCCTCCATGTGTCCGAAGAACACCTCGGGCGGCGTCACTCCAGCCGTCACCCTGGCGAACTCGTCCTGCGCCGACGGGCTCTGGGACACCGCGAGGAGCAGCTGCTCCATCTCGGGAGGCGGCGGCTCCAACGTTGCGAACTCCGCCGTGAATTCGTACATGCTCATGACCTGGGCATCCCTCGCCTCCTGGGTCGCCCGCATGGCTTCGTCGAAGGGCTGCCGTCCGTCGAGTGTGTCGCCCAGTGCCCGGGCGCACCGCTCCGCATCCCGGAAGGCGTCCTGGATGCCCTGGGCGGTGATGGGGTCCTTCAGGTATCCGGCATCGCCGACCAGCACCCAGCCTGGGCCGTAGGGCTTGCGGAAGTAGTTGGGGATGGCCATGCCCAGGAACCGCTCGGCCCGGGTGGCGGCCGAGACCCGCTCGGCGAAGGCCGGCGCCAGGGCCAGCGTCGCACGGTAATTGCCTTCGACGTCCGCACGGTTGGCCTCGAAGTCACGCATCGGCCAGGCGCAGATGAGCAGTGTCAGATCGTCGTTGGTGGGCCAGGCGGCGAAGGCCCGGTCCCCGCGGTCGTACGCCTCGAACGTCCCGCGCATCGGAAGCCCGGACCAGTAGGTGTAGTAGTAGGCGTTGATCTTCGGTTTCTCCGCGTAGCCGACGGCGCCCACCGCCTTCGCGACCGACGAGTGGAGTCCGTCCGCGCCCACGACGAACCGGGCGTACTCGGTGACGGTCCTCCCGTCCTTGCCGTGGCCCTTGATACCGGTCACCGTGTCCCCGTCGGTCAAGATCTCCTCGACGGTGAACCCCTGGCGCACCTCGGCACCGGACTCCGCCGCAGCGTCGATGAGGATCTCGTCCAGGACGGTGCGTCGCGGTGCGTACGAGGCGTCGAAGCCCTCTCCGGCCGGCGAACCCGTGATGGTGAAGGGGCCGAGGTCAAACGCGTAGGTGTCGATGGGCGGGCAACCGGTCTCGACCACCCGATCCAGCAACCCCCAACGCTCCAGCGCGGCGAGGCCCGGCGGGTGGATCAGATGGGTGGAGATCGTGTCGCTCGGAAACGTCGCCCGGTCGACCAGGAGGACCCTGTGTCCGAGGCGGGCGAGAAGCATGGCGGTCGGTGCCCCTGCGCAGCGTCCACCGACGACGATCACGTCGTGGTCGCGGGTGCCGGTGTCGGTGCCAGTCGCGCCGGCTGCACTGGACATGGCCCCACCTGCCCATCGGTCGGCACCGCCCTCCCGGCTCCTGATCCGGTCGATCAGGAGCCGGGAGGCCCACCCGTCGTCGCGATGCGGTTTCGGCCCCCTTCCACGCTAGACCAGGCTCGGCTTCGGGGCCCGCCGGAGCACGTCGAGGAGGTTGCGGAGACCTTCACCGCGATCCCGTCAGTGGTGTCCCGGAAACACGGGAGCTACGCGGACGAGCAGCCCGCATCGAGGGCTGAACACGCCGGCCTGTGCCTACGTGACCGGTGACAGGCCTGGACGCCGGACGGCGGCGGGCTGGTGGTCGTGTTGCGGATCGGATGCGAGCCCGCAGGATGGGTCTTGGAAGTCGGGTCGGCAGCTCGTCGAGTCCCGGCCCTGGGTCCGAGGCCAACCTGGCGCCCGACCAAGCCGGATGTGTTGGCCTGGATCTCGACGAGAGTGGAAGGTAGCCACTACATGCCGGAAGCCACATCAGCGCTGCGGTACGAGACGTTGTGCTTGCGCCGGTCAGGTCTGACCCGCGACCTGCCGGCCGGCACTCCGCCAGAGCTCCAGTGGGTGGTCAACACCGCGACACTGATCCTCGGTGAGCGTGACGCCGCGCTGGTCGACACGTTCCTCACCGTCGAACAGAACCAGCAGCTCGTCGACTGGGTGAAGGCCCACGACCGCAACCTGGCCTACGTCTACATCACGCATGGCCATGGCGACCACGGCTTCGGCGTGAAGCAGCTCCTCGAGGCATTTCCCGAGGCCAAGGCGATCTCGACCGCCGCAGCCGTGGCCAAGGCGAGGTTCGAGGGCACACCGCCCTACGTCGACACCTTCTGGACCTCGCGTTTCCCTGGGCAGGTCCCGCTGCCCCAGGTCTTCCCGGAAGTCCTTGAAGGCGACACCTTCACCCTCGAAGGCCATGAGCTACGGGCAGTGGAGACCGGCTTCACCGACTGCGAGGGCAGCACCGCGCTGTGGGCGGCGGACCTGCGGCTGGTCGTCGCCGGCGATGTCGCCTACAACGGCATCCACCAGTACCTGGGCGAGACCACCACCGCGTCACGCGAGGAGTGGATGCGCGCCACCGACACGCTCGCCGCACTCGACCCCGCCTACGTCGTCGCCGGCCACAAGAACCCCGACCTGCCCGACGACCCGAAGATCCTGGCCGAGACCAAGCAGTACCTGGCGGACTTCAACCGGCTCGACGCCGAGACCAAGACTGCGGCCGAACTGTACGAGGCGATGCTCGCCCTGTACCCGACCCGGGCGAACCCGGGCTCACTCTGGGGTGGAGCAAAGCGGGCCAAGGCGTCATCGCAGTAACGTCACGCCCGGCCAACGACAGACTGCCGACGCTCAGACTCGCCTGCCGGGGCCACTCGGGAGCCGAAGCCCCTGACCCAGAGACCAGCCCTCGGCATCGCACAGGTCGAGCCGCCCAGCGAAGCAGCGATTGCGCTTGCAAGGTCCCCTCTCGGGCATGCCGTCGTTGGGCCTCGGCATCGCCGGTATCGCCACCTGGGTCGAACCCTCGCCGGGCGTGTGCCGGGTACATGCCCCAACCGTGCCCTTAAGGACGGTCAGCAGCGGTCAGAAGGGGATCGCGGAGGGGCTCTACGAAGAACACCCCAGGAACTGTTTGTGCAGGTCAGGTGCCATCTCCACACGCTCCGCGCAGTAGATTCCCAAGCTTATAGCGCGGGTTCGATTCCCGTCATCCGCTCCACAGCAAAGCCCCAGGTCAGCGACCTGGGGCTTGTTTGTTGCCCAGATTCTGTTGGGCTCTTACCATCAGTGCCCTCGCGGGACGTCAGGTTGGGCCCCAAGGACCTACTCGATGTCGAGTGGCTGCCGTCAGTCGTCTTCCACAGGGAGGCCGACGTGCCGCGCCAGCCGGTGTCAGGTCACGCCGCTGGGTCCATCAGGTGTGCAGACGGCTGTTGGGTCCGTCCTGGTCGCCGGCGCTCTCGTCGTTGAACCAGTAGTCACCGGCGGCCAGGTACCGGAAGGAATGCGTGCTCTTGCTCGGCAGTTCGACCGTGACGGCCCGTTTTCCGTCTTTGCGCGGCCGCAGGGTGTGGGTACCGGGCTGCCAGTCGTTGAAGTCGCCCACCACGCTGACCGGGCCGGGCGGGGTGTCGGCGGGCAGGACGAAGGTGACCTCCGTGCGGTCCTTGCGCAGCGTGCGCTCCAGCATGAGACGGGCTCCTGACAGCAGGGGGCGGGTGGGAATCGCGCCCATCCTCGGCGCCGAAGGGACGGCCCGCCTTCCGACGCCGCCACACCGAGGACGGGTGTCACCCGTAAGCCACACCAGGTAGGCGAGATGATGCAGATTGTCACTATGCGTGTCAGCGTGATCCGCGAGGAATCCAACCCCACGGATCTGGAGGAGTCTCTGTCATGGGCGATTCACAGGACAGGCATCAGGAGCCGGGCAAGGGCCGCGAGGCGCAGGAGCATCATCGCCCCGGTGACCCCGCGCACCCCCAGCCGGGCAAGGCGTCCCGCGAGCAGGGACAGAAGCAGGGCCGGAAGGAGACTTCGCGCCGCCGCGAGGACGACCTGTTGCGCGAGGAAGACCTGCACGACGAGTCGCTCTGACCAGAGCACCACTCACCCACACACCCAGAGCCCGGCCGCGGGAGTGTCAGGGCTGGACCCGGGCGATGAGCAGGGCGACGTTGTCGTGGTCGCCGGGGCGACGCAGGGCGTGGAGGAGCATGTCGCAGGTCTCCTCCAGGGATCGCGGCGGCGTTGCGAGGAGGGCGAGGAGGGCGTTCAGGCGTTCGTCGATGGCCTGGTCGCGGGTTTCGACCAGGCCATCGGTGTAGAGGACCAGTTGGTCGCCCGGGTACAGATCGAACGTGGTGGTGTGGAAGAGGATCCCGCCGACACCGAGAGGGACCGCGGTGGGCAGTTCCAGTAGTTTGGGCGGCCGTCCGCGACGCATCAACACGGGGGGCATGTGCCCCGCGTTGGAGATGAGGCAGCGGGTGTGGCGGGGGTCGTAGACCGCGTAGACGCAGGTCGTGATGGTCTGCCCCATGGGTTCGGTCAGGCGGTCGAGGTGACGCAGTACCTGCGCGGGGTCGAGGTCGAGTTCGGCCAGTGTGCGGGTCGCGGTGCGGAGCTGACCCATGGTTGCGGCGGCGCTGATGCCGCTGCCCATGACGTCGCCGACGACGAGGGCGGTCTTGTCGCCCGTCAGGGGGATGACGTCGAACCAGTCGCCGCCGACCTCGTCCGCCGCTTGGGCGGGCTTATAGCGGTAGGCGATGTCCAGGCCGGGCGGGTCCGGCGGCTCCTGAAGGAGGAGGCTGCGCTGGAGGGTGAGGGCGGTTTTGCGTGCCTGCTGGTACCAGCGTGCGTTGTCGATGCACACGGCGGCCCGCGCGGCCAGCTCGCCGGCCAGGACCTCGTCGTCGGCCGTGAACGGTTCCGGATTGCGCAGGCGCTTGAGGTCGAGGGCACCGAGGACTTCGCCGCGGGCGATGAGCGGCACGGCCAGGTAGGAGTGGAGGCCTGCGGCGGCCAGCATGCCGACGGCTTCGGGACTGCGGGCGATGCGGATCAGGTCATCGGCGTCCACGCGCGGCACGCGGACCGGGCGGCCGGTGTTCACGCACCGGGTGACCAGCCGGTCGGCGTCGTAGCGTGCCACCTCACCCGGCGGATCGGCCGCGCGCACCGCGTCGGTGGGGTACGCGGCAGCCACGGCCAGGGCCCTGAACACCGCTGACCCTTCGTGTACGGCAACGGCTGCCCGGCTGTGCAGGATGCTGTCGAGCACGTCCACCGCGGCCACGTCGGCCAGCTCCGGCACGGAGACCTCGGCGAATTCGCGGGCGGTCTGGTCGAGATCGAGCGTGGTCCCGATGCGCAGGGAGGCATCGGCTACGAGCGCGAGGCGCTGCCGGGCCCGGGCGGCCTCGGCTTTGTCGCGATGCCGCTCACTGACGTCGACGACGGACGTCGCGACGCCGAGCACCTTCCCGTTGGAAGCCTCCAGCCGGTAGAAGGACACCGACCACACGTGCTCACGGTCGGGGTCGGCCGGGGTGCGCAGCTTTGGACTCGCGGTCAAGGATCGGGATTCCGTCGGCCAGAACGTCACGCATCGCGGACTCGATGGCCTCGGCGTCCAAGAAGGGCAATGCCTCGCGGACGTTCCGGCCGACGTGCTCGGCAGCCGGCAGACCGTTGATACGTTCCAGCGCCGGATTGACGGTCACGTACCGCAGATCGGTGTCTATCACCGCCAGCCCGATCGGGGACTGCGAAATCAGCCGGGTGGACAGCGCCAGATCCCGCTCCACCCGCCGCAACGTCGCCTGGTCGGTGGCCAGGCCCAGGGCATAGACGCCTTTCCGGCCGTCCTCCAGCCGCATGTTCCGAACTCCACCAGCCGCGTGCCGCCATCCTTGTGCCGCACGGGAAACACGCCCGCCCAGCTCCCCCCGCCCGCCATGACCCGAGCGAACAGGTCGACCACCAGCTCCAGGTGCTGCTCGTGGACCGTAGCCGGCCCGCGAACCGGCCGAGAGCCTCAGCAGAGGTGTATCCGAACAGCTCCTCGGCCTGCGGGCTCCACAAGGTGATCCGCCCGTCCGCGTCGAGCACCACGGCCGCCACCTTCAGGACATCCAGTAGCCCACCGGGCTCGGGGGAATCACCATCCGACGGCTGGCCGGGGTAGGCCGGGAAGGGTTCGGTTGCGCGCATCCCGGGACTCCTTCCACCCGCTGCCCGCGACTCCCATCCTCCCTCCCCCACAGCCGACCCCGCACCTCTGTACGAGCAGCGAGGCGGAGTCAGCCATCTGAGTCCGCCCGTTCACGGGGTGCAGCCGCACCTCACCGCTGTTCGGTGCCGATGCCGACGCCGGTGCCCGGTCGGCGAGCTGCGCGAGCCCGCCGTTTCGCGAAACTCCGGCCGCCCGGTGCACCGCCCGCCGGAAAATGGCTGGTCACGCCGGTCAGACTCCACCGAACGGGCGTACAGTGAAAGCACTGGGAGTACTTCGCGCACCGGCTTTCACGCGGGTGTCGTTCCTGGCGATCGCCTAATGTCCGGGCTGCCGACGGGCAGTCCGGAGGCAGGTCCGCATCATGACCAAGACCCTCGACCGGACCGCGCCCCGCAACCTCGCCACAGAGCTCCCGGCCCGCTTGTCCCTCGCACCGAAGACCATGCTCGCCGGCCAGCTGGACGGGGCCTGGTGGCCCCACTCCCGCGACCTCACGACCGAGCTCCCCGCGCTGGCCGCCGCCCTGGAGGAACCCTGGGGACGCATCACCCGCGTCACCGTGAACCCCGTCCACTGGGCTGCGGTACCGCACACGGTGCCCGCTGACGGGCGCACGCTGCACGTGGGCTGGTTCACCGAACAGGACCCCGACAAACTGATCCTGCTCTCCTACACCGTCGGGCGCTGGGACCTCCTCGTCATCCCGCCCGAGACCGAGCCCGCCGCCGCGGCCCGGCTCATGACCGCCGCCGCGATCCCCGGCAGCGACCTCACCGCGAGCGTCCTGATGGCCAACGAAGCCGCCATCGGGCGCGGTATCCGCGACGACGCCCGGCGCCAGGAAGCCGGCTGGGAGAGCGAAGGCGGAGCCTGCATGTCCCCCTTCGGAAATCCGATCGACCGCCGCACCCTCCCACTGCCCGGGAACGGCTGGAGGTGAGCTCCGTGGAGACCCTCGTCCTCATCGCCGTGACCATCCTCGCGGCCGGCATCGGAATGCGCCTGATCCACCTGCTCAACGCCCAGCACGACGCCCGGATCGAGGCCTACAACTTCAGCGACCCCCTGCCGAGGCCTCCCGGCCTGCCGGACGACACCAGTCGTCGAGCCCACCACACGGATGCCGACCGGTGAGGAACAGACTTTCCTCCGACCAGGGGCAGCGGACGGGGGCGCCACGGCGCCCCCACCCGCCGGCTCCTCGCCCACCACGAAGGGAACACGCCCACGTGAAGTACATCGAGACCCAGACACTGCCGTCGCTCGGGCACGCCGAGGTACGGATCATCGCGCACGCGCCCGAAGCCGCCCGAGCGGTCGCAGAAGCACTGCGCGGCTGCTTCGCCGGCGCGGAACAGCGCAGCTATCCCGGCCTCGACGGCAACACCCGCCTCCACCTCACCGTGGACACGGCAAGACCCGCCGGCCCCGCCCGCTCCTGGCTGGCCGCCAGCCGGACCCCCGTCTGCACCGGCACCCACTCCGACGAGACCTGAGAACCCCACGGACCCCGGAGTCCACCCCCGCACACGAGAGGACGCGGTCATGGCCACACTGCGCGAACGCAAGACCTACCGCGACCAGGTGCTCCGGGTCCTGTACGAAGCCGTCGAAGGCAACCGCCTCCTCGGCATCACCGGAGCACAGCTACGGCGCGACCTCCACGTACCGGAACAGGACCTGGCCGCCGCCTGCACCTACCTGGCGGGCGAAGGCCTGATCACCGTCGACTGGGAACCGGGCAACACCCCCTCGATGGTCACCCTCACCCACGAAGGAATCCGACACATGGAATCCGAGGAGGAAGAGCACGGCTGAACCCCTCGCACACGTGAAGAGGGTCTGGCGCCTGGGTACGGGAACTTCAGTTCCGCGTCCCCCTCACAGCCGGAAGGTTCCACGGCATCAAGCCGACGGATACGTGCCCCATCCGTGCCCTTCGGAGGGGTGAACAACGGTCACCACGGGGCAGGACGGACCCTCGCCACAGGTCGCTCATCAGGGTGTTTTCGCAGCTCAGAGCCCTACAGATGCGCTGCGCATCATAGATTCCCAAGCTTATAGCGCGGGTTCGATTCCCGTCATCCGCTCCAGGACAAAGCCCCAGGTCAGCGACCTGGGGCTTTGTCGTGCACAGACCTGTCTAGCCTCGCTGGGCTTGCTCATGACCCCGCTCCTGCACATGCCCGAAGACCTGGCCAACTGGGCCGCCTGTACGCATGGTTCGGAGCCACCGCCCACCCGCCGGCCCGAGCACGGTCGCCGGCAGCCCCCTCCGGCCTGCATGACGGCGAAGAGCGTGCATGCTCAGCTTGTGGGGAGCGGGAGCCTCAGCCGGATCGGGGGACCTTCACGGGTCGGATCGTCCAGGACGAGTACAACGGCGGTCGGTCGGCGGTCCGCGGTGGCGGTGACGGCACGGTATTCATCGAAGTGCGGGGGTGTGCCGCTTCCTCCGCCGGAGATTTCCTCGGGGTCGTCCGTGTCGGGAGCGTGCTCGAAGAGAAGTCTCAGGGGCTGCCGCGGCCAGGGATCGGGGAAGTCGGATGCGCCCGGGCGGCGCGTGGCGTGGGCGGCGACGTGGCAGCCTCCGGGGGAGGACACGACCCCGCTGTGCCGAACGGTCCACTCGGCGTCCTCGTGCACGACAGCCCCCGGGAGCAGGAGGCGCAGGCAGGCGCCCGGTTCGGTGTCGGGTTCGGCGAGCCCGTTGAGTGCGTACTGCTCGTCTCGGTCGGGGAGCAGGATGCGGGCGGCGCTTCCGGGAGTGTCCGGGAGGATGAGCTGGGACAGACGGGCCCGCGGTGGGCCGAGGAGGGTCAGCTCGTCGGCCGCGATCGGGGCCGCGTCCGGGACGGGTACGAAGCAGACGGGCTCCGGGGCCCGGTCAGGATCGGCGGCCACTACGGATCCGACGAGGAGTTCCGTCCCTGAGGGCGTCTGCTCGGCGAACAACCAGACGGCGCCGTCCGCCCCGTCGGCCGGCGGCCGGAGCCACCCCAGCCCCTCAGATGTGGGCGTCGTCAATTCGAGCACCCCAGCTTCGCCGGAGATGACTTGCCGCCCCCATGGAAGGCACCGTTCTGGACGTAGGCCCTTGCCTCCGTCACGTACCACCGAGCAGCGGAACTCTTCTTGCAGGGCGTTGCGAACCAGATACGGGAGACCCTCCAGTTGTCCTCCTTACGGTCGCTTCGGCGCCAGACGGTCACCTCACGGTCCGCACACCGCTCGCAAGCCCGGCTCAGGAGGCGGACCTCCAGCCACTTCGGGGCCCAGTCAGGGCGTGAGTCGCACGTGTGATCCGCATAGCCGTGGATCCGCCCCTCGGCATCCAGCGTCGGAGCGTACTCGTTGACTTGGCAGATGAACTTGCCCGCACGGGGCTCAGGGGGTGACGGTTCCGCGTGGACGGTCCCACTCAGGGACGAGACGAGCAGGACTGTGGTGGCGAGGGCCAAAACGCGTCGCATGGGCAGTGCGTCCTCATCATCGAGAAGCCGATTCCCGGACCCTAGCGTCGCTTCGAGACGAAAAAGTAGGAATCTACCCGGATGGCCCCGTACGTGCTGCTCGGCATCTCGGCAGGACCGTGCCACAACGTGCCAGCAGGAGCGGCAACCAGCGGTCAGCAAGGGCTACACCGGAAGCAGTCACACCAGACAGAAGATGGGCGTTCGCGCAGGTCACGGGGTTGGCCGGGGCCAAGTGTCGGGTGATTCCCAAACTTATAGCGCGGGTTCGATTCCCGTCATCCGCTCTTGCAAGAGGGCCCAGGTCGGCGACCTGGCCCTCTTCGCTGTCTAGACCTATCCGGCCTCGCCGCACCCTCCGCATGCCATAAGTGCCCTCACAGGACGTCAGATTGGACCCCGAGCCGCCACTGAGTGCGGCGGGGGGCCGAAGAGTCCCGAATGCCGGGACGGAGATTCATGCGACTTGGGCCACACGTCGAGGCTGCGGTCCCGGGCGCCTACCCGTGGTCGGCCTCGGCAGCGCGCAGCCAATAGCACGATTCATTCGTAAACGGGGAGTTCCCGCGATTCCCCTCCCCGCAGGTGAGCGGGCCAGGGAGAGTCCTGAGCCATAATCGATCTTGCAGGACCTACGGAAGAGCCTTCAACTGCGCAGGATCAGCCCGTGGCCGCTGCTGCACTCCGCGCTCCGCAGGGACACGGGCGCACTGGCCCGCCCGTGGCTGGAGCGGCCCGCCTGGCTTCTGTCGCCTTCCGCTGGGGCCCCGTCTCACCCCGACGTCGCGGATGCCGCCCTGGTGGCCGACGTACGCGGCGCGGTCGCCTGCATCATCGGCCAGGAGATCGTCAACGCCACCCCGTGCACTTGCTCCCGCCGATCACGATGTCATGCAGCCACGAGCACGCCGCGCTCCCCGGCACCGCCAGCATCAGCCCGAAGACCCTCTACGCCGTGATCGACAAAATCCGGGCGTCCCTCGCCCGCTCCGGCATCACCAAGCTCGTGATCACCAATGGCCACAGATTGGGGCTCGACGCCGGCGAAAAGGTGGCGGATCTAGATCATTTCGTTACGAATTCTGAGTGCGGCTTGTGGCCTGGTCGATCTCGGTATCGAGTGCCAAGGCGGCCGTGATGAGGGCGAGGTGGGTGAAGGCCTGGGGAAAGTTGCCGAGCTGTTCGCCCGTGGGGCCGATCTCCTCGGCGAACAGGCCGACGTGGTTGGCGTAGGTGAGCATCTTGTCGAAGGCGTACCGGGCCTCTTCGAGTCGTCCCGCCCTGGCGAGGGCATAGACGAACAGGAAGCTGCACAGGGAGAAGGTGCCTTCGGAACCTCGCAGGCCGTCGGGCGAGGCGGCTGGGTCATAGCGGTAGACGAGGCTGTCGGAGACGAGTTCGGTGGCCATGGCGTCAAGGGTGGAGAGCCAGCGCGGATCCGTCGGTGCGATGAAGCCGACGAGCGGCATCAGCAGCAGAGAGGCGTCCAGGACGGTG
Source organism: Streptomyces sp. ICC1 (assembly GCF_003287935.1). GTDB lineage: Bacteria > Actinomycetota > Actinomycetes > Streptomycetales > Streptomycetaceae > Streptomyces > Streptomyces tritrimontium. The sequence continues at coordinate 26,604 of NZ_CP030287.1, read as the reverse complement.
CTGCCGTAATGCTGGACGAACGCCCGGCGTTCCTCGCTCCAGCCACGGGTCATGATCTGGTCCATGATCGTGTCGCGTGCCGTCGTCCAGCGGATCAGGTCCGCGGGCCGGGCGTTGGCCGTGGCCTGGCGGATGCCGCGGTCGAAGGCGACCCAGCACATGAGGCGGCTGTAGGTGAAGTCCTTCTGGCCGCCGCGGGTCTCCCAGATGCCCTCGTCGGGGCGGTCCCAGTTCTCGCAGAGCCAGTCCAGCAGGCCTGCGAAGCGCTGCCAGCCGTCGTAGCCGACGACGTCGGAGACCTGACCGGCCTGGGCGAGGGCGTAGACGGCCTCGCCGTAGATGTCTAGCTGGAGTTGGCCGACGGCGCCATTGCCCGCGCGGACGGGGGCCGAGGCACGCCAGCCTTCGAGGTGGTGGAGGACCTCCTCGTCCAGGTACGGGTCTCCGTCGAGGCGGTACATGATCTGCAGGGGTTCGCCGTTGGGGGCGGGGCCGTCCTTGAGCCGCTGTCCGAGCCAGCTGCGGAAGGCGTTCGCTTCTTCGGTGAAGCCGAGGTCGCGCATGGCACGGACCGAGAGGGAGGCGTCGCGGACCCAGGTGTAGCGGTAGTCCCAGTTGCGCTCGCCGCCCTCCTGCTCGGGCAGCCCCATGGTGGCGGCGGCGATCGGTGCGCTGGTAGGAGCGTAGGTGAGGAGCTTGAGGGTGATGGCGGAGCGGTTGACCATCTGCTGCCACCGGCCCCCGTAGCGGCTGCGTCCGATCCAGCCGTGCCAGAAGCGGCGCACGGCTGTGAACTTCTCCACCATGTCGGCCATGGTTACCAGCGGTGGGGCTGCACTTCGAGTGTCACAGACCGTCAGGGTGACGGCTGCGTGCTCGCCGGCTTTCAGGGTGATGGTGGCGCGCACATCGTCGCCGTCGGCCTCCAGCGGCACGGGCCCGACGGCCTGCAGGTGCGCGGTGGTACCCGGTCCCTCGAAGTGCGCGGTGGCCCCGTCCAAGGCCAGGCCGTGCGCTTGCCGTCCGTAGTCGAAGCGCGGGCGGCACTCCAGCGTGAAGCGTACGGTCCCTCGTACGACCCGCAGGAAGCGCACGACCTGGTGGCGGTCGGTGACGGTGTGCGGTTCGTGCACCGGCATGAAGTCGACGACCTCGCCTACGCCCTCGGGGGTGAGGAAACGCGTGATCAGGACGGCGGTGTCGGCCAGGTAGAGCTGGCGGGTGGTGACGCCGGGCTGAGCGGACGCGTTGCCGGGGTCGTCGCCGGTGAGGGCAGGGGCGTCCGCGGTGATGGCGAAGTATCCTCCGCGGGCGTGGTCGAGCAGGCCGGCGAAGATGCTGGGCGAGTCGAAGCGCGGCGAGCAGAACCAGTTGAGTACGCCCGAGGAGGAGACGAGAGCGCAGGTCTGAAGGTCTCCGATGAGGCCGTGCTCGGCAATCGGCGGGTAGTGGCGCATCGGCTCTCCAAGGCTGACAGGGGCTGCCCGGCCGGGCAGCGGCGGGAGTGGGGTCGGGCACGCGGTGGCGAGGATGACGAGGGAGAGCGCGGCTATGCGCTGAGCCCGCTGAGGGCGTCGCCTGTGTACTTGGTGCCGAGGATGACCAGCACGGTGGTCATGATGGCGGTGTTGTGCCGGGCCATCCCTTGCTTCCAGTCGGCGAGTATCCGCGTGGCCTTGTCTCCGCCGAGGAGGTAGACGGCCACGGGCAAGGTGGTGCACACGGACGCGATGAGCACCATCAGGACGGCCGCGACGGCCTTGCCACCGCTGTCGGCGGTGCTGGAGGCGACGGACACGGCGCCGCCGACGGCGAGGACGAGGTTCTTCGGGTTGGCCACGGCGAGTGCGGCGGCGAGACCGGCGGATTTACCGGGTGTGAACCGGTCGATCGTCTTCATCCAGCCGGGCGGTTCGGCTTCGTGGCCTTCCCGGGGCCGCTTCCTCCACTGCTTGAGGCCCATGAGGAGGAAGAGCAGACCCAGGGCGAGCTTCAGCCACAGGGTCCAGGTCGCGGCCCCGCCGCCGGCTCGCACGGACTTGGCGCCTACCGACGCCAGCACGATCGCGGTGACCAGTACCGCGAGGGAGAAGGTCCATCCAGCGGCGAACGCGACGCCGTTGAGGCGGCCCCGCGGTGTGGTGAGCATGAGGATGACGGCGATCAGCGGCAGGGGCGAGATGGCGATGCCGACGGCGGAGGTCAGCATCTGCCCGATGGCGTCACCCACGGCGGGCTCCTTCTCCTTCGGTCAGACTGCGCGGGAGCCGGGGCGGCTGCTGTCGGTACACAGGGCCCAGATGACGAAGACGCCGATGGCGATTGAGACGATGGCCCAGATCGGCGTGTAGGGCAGCCACATGAAGTTCACGACCACGCTGAAGGCGGCCAGCGCCACGCCCATCGCGCGTGCCCAGCCAGCACCCTTGAGGAGGCCGGCACCGACGATGACCAGGACGACGCCGAGGATGAGGTGGATCCAGCCCCATGCCGTCACGTCGAACTTGAAGACGTAGTCGCCCAGGCGGGAGTAGACGTCGTCCTCGGCGATCCCGGCGATCCCCTTGATCACACCGAGGACACCGTCCACGAGAAGGAGGACAGCGGCGAACACCGTTCCGCCTGCCGCCCAGACGCTCTGACTGTCGTAGGGCCGGTTGGAGGCGGGGCTGGGGGGCTGGGGGATCGTCTGCTGGGCCACGGGAAGCTCCTTGGCCTGAGGGAACGCCAGTTCAGGCGCAACCTCATCCTTCAGGGTGGGTGGGGGAGGTGATACCGAGGCGCGGCCGTTCGGGTGAATTTTCCCCCAGTGCGGCAGTTCCTGATTCCGTGGGGCTGGCTGTCACGCATTGGGCCCACCCCGGGGTGAGTGCCCACCGTCGGGCGTAGCTCACAGGGCGCGCCGAGGCGACGCAGCCTCGATCGTGACGCCAAAACCACCAAACCGGGCATATTCGTGTGAATCGGGTTCTACTGGATGAGCGGTCGGGCGCCATCGCCGGGGCGGGAAGAGGGCTGCGGGACGACTTCGCGGCCCGACCAAGGAGGAGCAGACAGGTGGACGTACCCACCAGGGAACACCCCCCTCCCATCCCCAACTCCCCTGCCGGTCCTCCACCCGTGCTGCGAGCGGTGGCCCGGTGGAGCGCTGTGCTGCCGCTCGTCGCCGGGCTCGTGGCCGCCACCGTCGTAGTCGCCGCACTGTTGCGCTCAGCCGTGGTCCCCCTACTCCTCGCTGCCCTGATCACAGCGCGACTTGAGCCCGCCGACCGCTTCCTGCGCCGGGCCGGCCTCGCCCCGGGGATCCCGAGACGACAGGAGCTGGTCGACAGATGAAGGGCACGCCGACCCCCGCGGCGCGGCCGGTCGCCTCCTGGCTGCCGGGCTACCGCAAGAAGTGGCTGCGAGGCGACACCCTGGGGGCGCTGACGGCGTGGGCGCTGATCGTCCCCGAGTGCGTGGCGTATGCCCAGATCGCGGGAGTGCCGCCGCAGAACGCCTTCTACGCCGCCCCTGTCGCCCTGCTCGTCTATGCCCTCGTGGGGCGGTCCAATTTCCTCGTCGTCGGGGCGACCTCGGCGGCCGCGGTCCTGTCCGCGGCGACGGTCGCCGAGATCAGCGCCGATCCGGCTGACGCCGTCGGCCTGTCTGCCGCGCTCGCGGTCATCGTCGGCGCCGTGCTGCTGGTCGCGGGGCTCGCCAGACTGGGCTTCATCACCAATTTCCTCGCCGAGCCGGCCCTGGTGGGCTTCCTGTTCGGGATGGCCCTGACGATCGTCGTGCGCCAGGCCGCGAAGCTCACGGGCGTCTCCAGCGGGGACGGGAACTTCTTCGAACGCCTGTGGACCGTTCTGCGCCAGGCCCCGAAATGGTCACTGACAACCCTGGCGGTCGCGATCGTGGCCCTGGTGCTGCTGTTCCTGCTGGAGCGCTGGTTGCCCCGGCTGCCGGCCGCCTTGATCGTACTGATCCTGGGGCTGGCAGCGTCGTCCCTGCTGCGGCTGGACGACCACGGGGTGGAGACGGTCGGGAAGATCCCCGCGGCCGTTCCCGTGCCGCACCTGCCCGGAGTTCCGGCCGAGGACTGGATCGCCCTGGCCGGCGGGGCACTCGGCGTCGCCCTGGTGGTCTTCGCCGAAGCCTTCAGCATCGCCAACCGCTTCGCCCGTGAGCACGGTCAGGAAGTCGATGCCAACCGCGAAATGGCCGCCGTGGGCCTCAGCAACATCGCCGTCGGCTTCGTACGCGGCTTCGTCGTCTCGGGCAGCGCCTCGCGCAGCGCCGCGGCTGCGGGGGCCGGCGGCCGCACGCCCATGGTGTCGGTCATCGCGGCCGCCCTGATCCTACTGACCGGCGCCTTCCTCACCCCGCTCTTCACCGACCTGCCCGAACCCGTACTGGGCGCCATCGTCATCGTCGCGGTCCGAGGATTCCTGAAGACCTCGGAACTGCGACGCTACGCACGCCTGGACCGGCCCAGCCTCTGGGTTGCCCTCACAGCCCTCCTCGGAGTCCTCCTCTTCGACCTCCTCCCCGGCCTCCTCCTGGCAGTCGCACTCTCACTGATCCTGTTCATCGCCGCCGCCAGCCGCCGCAACCTCGCGGTCCTCGGCACGCTGCCCGGAAGCACGCTGTACGTGGACACCGCCGAACACCCCGACGCGACGACCGTTCCCGGAGTGCTCGTCGTCCGCCCGGACGGCAGCCTCTTCTTCGGCAACGTCAACCGCGTCCGCCTCGCCGTCAGGGACCAGCTGGGGGAGGCGGACCCCGCTCCTCGCGCCGTCGTACTGGACCTGTCGGGCAGCTTCCAGCTCGGCATCCCCGTCCTGGACACCCTCGACGAACTGCGCGAGGAACTGGAACGGCAAGGCGCCGGCCTGCACGTGGCGCACCTGCGTGCCCGCGCCGCCCAGGAGTTCTCCCGGCATCCCCTCCACGACCATCTGGGACCCGGGCGCATCCACCGCACCGTGGACGACGCCGTCACGGCTGCCGGCGGACCGCAACAACGGGGGACCGGTCCGCCCGGTCCGTAGCACCCGAGAAGGCGTCCGGTTCCGCGGCCACCGTGACCGCAAAGCCGCCTGAGCACGTGCGAACACATTCGCGGCATGTCAGTTTTGTGGAGAAAAGATCCATCGCGCCGATCATTTCGAGCTCAAAGCCGACAGCGCCAACCGGAGACCTCCCGAAGAACGGAAACGACGCATGAGCACCCTGCCCTTCGAGGACATGACGGACTTCGACAACGCAGACCGGGGCTTCATCGCCTCCCTGACCCCAGCCGTTGTCACCGCGGCCGACGGCCGTGTCGTCTACGACAACGACGCTTACGCCTTCCTCAAGGGCGACTGCCCCGACACGGCGAACCCCAGTCTTTGGCGTCAGGCCCAGCTCTGTGCGAAGCAAGGCCTCTACCGGGTCACCGAACGCGTCTACCAGGTCCGGGGACTCGACCTCTCCAACATGACGATCGTCGAGGGTGAACGTGGCGTCATCGTCATCGATCCCCTGATCTCCGCCGAAACAGCCGCCGCGGCCCTCGCCCTCTACCGTGAACACCGCGGCGACCGCCCCGTCACCGGCCTCATCTACACGCACTCCCACGGCGACCACTTCGGTGGCAGCCGCGGCGTCCTTCCGGCCGGACTCGAAGAAGGGGTCCCCATCCTCGCCCCCGCCGGCTTCCTCGAACACGCGGTCAGCGAGAACGTCTACGCCGGCAACGCCATGACCCGCCGCGCCGTCTTCATGTACGGCGACCGCCTGCCCAAGGCGCCCGACGGCCAGATCAGCGCCGGCCTGGGCATGACCACCTCCACCGGCACCATGACCCTCATCCCGCCCACACGCGACATCACCCGGACTGGCCAGGAAGAATCGGTCGACGGCGTCCGGATCGTCTTCCAACTCACCCCCGGTACCGAAGCACCGGCGGAAATGAACTTCCTCTTCCCCGACCTGCGCGCCCTGTGCCTGGCAGAGAACGCCACCCACAACATGCACAACATCCTGACGCTGCGGGGCGCTGTGGTCCGCGACGCCCGGATCTGGGCCCGCTACCTGGACGAGGCGATGGACTACTTCGAGGGCCGCTACGACGTCGCCTTCGCCTCGCACCACTGGCCCACCTGGGGCCAGGCGAACGTCGAGGCATTCCTCACCGCCCAGCGCGACCTGTACGCCTACCTGCACGACCAGACCCTGCGCATGCTCAACTCCGGCCTCACCGGACCGGAAATCGCAGAAGAGATGAAGCTCCCACCGGCCCTCGAGAACGCCTGGCACGCGCGCGGGTATTACGGGTCCCTCTCCCACAACGTCAAGGCCATCTACCAGCGCTACCTCGGCTGGTTCGACGGCAACGCCGCCCACCTCTGGGAACACCCGCCCGTCGAACTCGCCAAGCGCTACGTCGACATCGCGGGCGGCCCGGAACAGGCACTGGCAAAGGCCCGTGCCTACGTGGAAGCCGGGGACCTGCGCTTCGCGGCCACCCTCCTCAACCACATCGTCTTCGCTGACGCCACCAACAGCGACGCGAAGGACCTGCTGGCCGGGGTCTACGACACGCTCGGTCAGGGTGCCGAGAACGGTACCTGGCGCAACTTCTACCTCACCGCCGCACTCGAACTGCGCCAGGGCGAGAGCCCCATCCTGCTGGACATGTCGAACCCCGAAATGGCGGTCGCGCTCACCACCGACATGCTCCTGGACTCCCTCGCCGTCCGCATCTACGGCCCGAGCGCCTGGGAGGAGGACCTCACCATCGACCTCGCCCTCACCGACGAGGGCAACCGCCACCGCCTCACCCTCCACAACGGCGCCCTGACCCACCGCAGCGCCCCGCTCGGTGATTCCCCCAAGAGCCCCGCGGCCCTCACCCTGACCCTCACCAAGCCCGAGCTCCTCGGCATCCTCGCAGGCAGGGGTCTCGCCGGGGGCGGGACGACAGGAGACCCGGCAGTCCTGGAGCGGCTCTTCTCCCACCTCACGGAACCGGACAGGTCCTTCCCCGTCGTCACGCCGTGACCACGGCGAGCACCCGGACCGCCCCGTGCGGTCCGGGTGCTCGTGCCCCGCCTCAGTAGCGAAGCGCCGTACCCGTCTCCGCCACGACCGTGCCGGACAGCTTGTGTGTACTGCGCGCGGACGCCTGCGCCACGCCGTTCCCGGGCACATCCGAGACCGTCACCACGACCGTGTCGAGCAGGTTTCCGCTCTCGTCCTTCATGTTCACCTGCACTGCGAACGACTTCGTCGAACCGTCCGTGTTCTGCACGGAGACGGGGACCGTGGCGTAACCCTCCCCGTCCGTCGAGGGCGCACCCAAAGTCACCTCCTCCTTCGCGTCCACACCGTCTTTGATCTGCCCGAGCTTGTCCTTCGCCACGGCGGCGGCGGACGCCGCCGCGTCCGAAGCCTCGGACGCGGCGGAGGAGACCACACCCCCGGCGGACGCCACAGCCGATGCCGCCTTCGACGCCGCACTGCCCGGATCGCTGTTCTCACCCGAGCATCCCGCCGCACCAAATGCCAGCGTCGCCACGACCACACCGGTCAGGCCACGCATCCAGACAATCGTCATCAAGCCTCCCAAGCTCTTCGTCCAGCCCAGTCAAGGCTCTGACCGCCCCGATGCGGGGTACTACATGCGAGGCATCCGAGTGACGGCGCACTGACGCGGCGGGATCCGGCCGAATCGAGGCGGCCGCACTTGTGCGGCATGGTGCAGCTCTCTGACCAGGCGTTGCCGGACCTCGGCGGACCGAGCGGGATGGCCCGGCACGATCTTGCCTGGACTATTTATCCGCCGGTTGTCCGACCGCTTGCGGACGCAACTCGAAAGCCGGTCCGCTGGTCGGGGCTGTTCCTTGGCGGTTTTCGGCTCAGGTGAGACGACGCTATGGCCGTACGGTCAGGGCCGTGCCCCAGTCGTGCCCTTAGGGGCGGTCAGCAGCGGTCAAAGCCGGTTGCCAGAGGCTCCCCCGGCGGGACCCTTCAGGATAGGAAATCGCAGGTCAGAGACCATGTGAGCCAGCCGCGCGCCATAGATTCCCAAGCTTATAGCGCGGGTTCGATTCCCGTCATCCGCTCCATGACAAAGCCCCAGGTCAGTGACCTGGGGCTTTTGTGTTGCCTAGACCTATTCAGGAGTCCCGCACCACTTGTGCACCACCTTGACGGCGACGAGGTCGCGGGCCTTCGGCTGTTCTCACGTCGTCGCAGGCGGAGACAAGAACGCGTACATGGCCTGGCCGTCCGCCCGGGCGCCCTCGTCGGCCAGTTGACGCCAAGCTGCATGCTGCGGCTCGCTCAAGGCCTTCGCGAACGCGAGCTTCTTACGGTCGCCCTTGTCGAGTTGATCTCTGAGTTGCAGCGGATTGGCGGGCAACGAGAGCAAGAACGCCAGATCGCGGTAGTGCCGCTCCGGTGAAGCGGTCTTGATGCTCACCGCTGCAGCCTTCGCCACGATCGCCCCCAACAGGCTGGGGCGACGGATCCGGCCGGTCCGCGGCCCCAGTTGCACACTCACAGCCTCGGTTCTCCGCGCAGCCTGACGGCCCCCTGGCACCTCCAGCGTGCGACCGGGCGGCGTCGTTGTGAGGTCTGCACGGGGGCCGAGGTTGTCAGGCGCCAGCAGATCCACCACCAACCGCTGTGGCTCCACACCGCGCTGATAGCGGTGCAACAGATTGCCCTGCGGCGACATGCCGGCGGGGGAGAATCCGAGCCGTTCCAGCGCCGCAACCAAACGGCGCAAGCTCTGCTGGTCCGACTGCACGTCAGCCAGGACATCCAGGTCGGCGCTCGCCGCCGGTGGGGTCCGACCGTGCTCCAGGCCGTGCAGGAGCACCATCTGCCCACCGATCAGCGACCAGGCGTCCGGCACCTGCTCCGCAAGGTCGAACAGCACGCCCCACAACTCCACCAGCGGGCTGGTGAACAGGTCCGACTCCAGTCGTACGTCGGGCAGATCAGCCGCCATGATCACACCTTCCGAGGCTGCGCGTAGCGAGCCAGCAGAGACTCAAGCAACCCGGCTGCGGCAGCGTCGGCTCGGCCCTCATGGCGGTCCAGCAAGTCGGCCGCCACCACTGAGGCGGGGACGTCACGGCCCTGCCCGGGCGTTTCAGACCTTGAGGTCAGGAACGGCCACATCTCCGCCGGGGGGATTCGGACCGAGACATTGCCCCGCTCTTCGTCACGGACCATGCCGAACTCGGCTTCCAGCTTGTCAAGCCTGTCGGGATGTACGTAGATCTCCGCACGCCCGAGAGCGACGTAGTCCGCCCCCGCCTGCGCCGCGGCGCTCGCTCCCCCCCTCACCACATCCTGAGCGGCGAGCAGAACCGGCAGTACGCCTGAATGAACGCGGTACGAGCGAACCTCGGCGCGGGCGGCAAGAAGCTCCTGGAGCAGGTCCGGAGCCAGTTGCCCGTGGGCAAGGAGATTCCGCAACCGCATCCGCACCCGGGACTTCTCGGCATCGGACAGACTCACCGGCTGATGGCCGTCCAGCACCGCCAGAACGCCCCAGGCATTGCGGGCCGACAGCGGTCTCCGCGAACGAGGGCCACGGTCCTTGCGATCCCGGACGCTGTCCCCTGCGACCAGCCAACGACCACCGACTCGTTGCCCTTGGAGCTTTCCGTCATGCAGCAACTGACGAACACGGGAGTCGTCCACCCCGAGCAGGGCCGCAGCCTGTTTCACCGACAGCAATTCCATGACCACCTCCTTGCGCCTCCTCTCACGGACCAAGGAGAGAACACGCAACCAGTCTCTCGCCCCGGTCCCCTTGCGTCAACTCTCACGGTTTCGGGAGGCAAGGCGCAATCACCGACGCGGCGACGCACGATCTACCTCTGTGGCACGTGGCCCTCAGCAGCACCGCACTCCCCGATTGCGGGCGTGACGTGGGCCCCGCCGCGAAGTGTCGAACCCTTGGCGATTCGCCTACCGAGTGGGGGAAGTGCCCCATCCCGCCAATCCGGCAGACACGTGCCCCATCCGTGCCCTGCGGAGCGGTGAACAGCGGTCCATACGGGCACGCGCAGACCCTCGCGGCAGCTCGCTCAGCGGGCTGTTTTCGCAGGTCAGGCGCCTTACAGATAGCCCGCCCGCCATAGATTCCCAAGCCTATAGCGCGGGTTCGATTCCCGTCATCCGCTCTTGCAAGAAGGCCCAGGTCAGTGACCTGGGCCTTCTTCGTTGTCTCAATCCTTCAGGCCTCGCCCCGGAGTCCGGGTGGCCCAACTCCCGGGAAGGCCCGGGCCGTTTGCCGGGCGACGGGGTTGGGCCAAGGCGTGGGACAGGTCGTTGAGGTGGTCGAGGGCGAGGCCGGCTCCCTGGCGGGCGGGCTGGTCAGGTGGTTCCTCGGTGTCCCAGGCGGCGAGGGCCTGTTCCAGGTCCTGCCACTGGGGGACCCGGTGCGCGAGGAGTGCTGCGCGGCCCTGTTGCGTGGTGTGGCGGAGGGCTTCGGCGAGGTGGGCGGCGGCCGGTACGGGGTGTTCGGGGAGCTGGGCTTCGATGAGCATGGCGGTGCGGCCGAGGCGGCGCAGGGCGTGGGTGGCCTCGTCGGCCGCCGCGTCGGACAGGCCGCGGTGGCGTACCGGTTCGAAGGTGGCCTTGGCGAGGGCGTCCCGCCAGGCGGCCCAGGCCGTGCGGACGTCGAGCAGGGCCCGGGTGAGCTCGGCAGGGGGGCGTCGGGGGTCGGCGTGGTGGTCGAGCGCGGCGGCGGCGTACCGGCCGGCGGCGTCGAGCCAGTCCGCGAGGCGGGCGTGCAGTGCGGGGGTCTCCCAGGCCGGGTAGAGGGCGTAGGCGGCCATGGCGAGCGCGCCGCCGAGCACGGTGAGCAGGACGCGGTCCGGGACTGTCTGGGTCCAGGGCTCGCCGGCCATGGCGAGCAGGAAGACGACGTAGCCGGAGGCGCAGGCGAGTACGAGGCCGTACCCGGAGTACATGAACAGGTAGACGAGGCCGGCGCAGATGACTGTCAGGATCGCGCAGGCCGCGGTGCCGGGATGGGTGAGCTGCACGATGCCGGTGGCCAGTGCGGCCCCGACGAGCGTGCCGCCGATGCGTCCGATGGCGCGGGAGTAGGTGAGCGAGAACTCCGGGCGCATCACCATGAGGGAGGCCAGCGGGGCCCAGTAGTTGTGGCCGAGCGGGAGTTGGGCGCTGATGACGTAGCAGAGCGTCACGACGGTGCAGAGGCGGATCGCGTGGCGGAGGACCGGTGACGCGGGGCGCCGGAACTGGTCGCGCATCTGGCGCAGGGCGGCCGGGACGCGGCGGTGCAGGGCGGGGCGCAGTAGCGGTTCCTCCGCCCCGGCGGTGTGCCGGCTGTCGGTGGTCTCGACGAGGTCGGTGAGGAGGGCGACGAGGCGGGCGGCGGTGCGGCGGGCTGCTCCGGGGAGCGGATCGTCGGCGGTGTCCGGGCTCGTGAGGGCGGTCCGCGCGGCGGGCGGGACGCGGACGGGGCCGCTCCGGCGGACGGCACGGGCGGCGGCGTCCAGTACGAGGCCTGCTCCATCGAGGAGTTCGCGGATCCGGTCGCGTGCGGCTCCCCGCCCGGGTACGCCCGGGGCCGGGTCCGCCAGTGCGGCGAGGACCGGGCGGAGGCGTTCGGCGAGGGCCAGGGTGCCGTGGAGTTCGGCGGGCCCGCGGCGTGCCTCCCGGGGGGTGACGGCGACGGCGAGCCGGGCGGTCATGAGCGGCTGCGGGTCGTTGAGGGCTACGGGGTCCTCGCGCAGCCGTCGGGCGTAGTCGGCCTCGGAGGCCAGCGCGTCGGCGAGCGCGTCGCGGCGGGCGCCCCAGCGGCGTACCGGGAGCAGGAGGGTCAGCAGGACGGGGACCATCCCGCCCAGCGCGGTCATCGCGGCCTGGCCGGTGGCGTGGGCGAGCGAGCCGGCCAGGGTGGCGGGGACCAGCATGACCGCGACGGTCGGCGTGGCGATCCCGCCGACCGTGGGCCCTGCGGCCCAGGACAGGCCGGCCAGGAACGTCCACACCGCCAGGACCAGCGGGAACAGCGGTGACTCGGCTCCGACGAGATGGCCGAGGAACACGGCGGCGGCCAGCGAGATCCCGGAGGCCAGGGCCAGCACGGGACTGGGCCGCCAGCTGCGCTGATAGGTGGCGATGGAGCCCAGGAACGTACCGAGTCCGGCGCTCAGCGCGACGGCCTGGTCGAAGAGAGCGAGGCTGACGGCCATGACGGCTGCCAGCCCGGCGGCGTCACGCAGGACGCGGACGGGTTCGAGGCGCCTCCGCTCGGCCCGCAGGCCCGTATGGGCGGTCGCCTTCAGCGCGCGCAACCAGTGCGGGGAGCCGGGGCTGTCCTCGATACCGGGCAAGGCGACCTCTCGGACGGACGGCCGACGTGGGTTGAGCAGTACGGCCAGTTGAGTACGGCCAGTTGAGTACGGCCGGGCAGCTTCTTCGTTCGGTTTCGGATGATACCTGTGCATTTACGCATCACCCGGACGTCGCGGCGCCGCACATGCCTCCCGCGTGAGTGGCGCACCACCCGCCGGAGCACGGCCTCGGGGGCGTCCAGCCCTGCCGTCCGGCCCACGAAGTCAGGACTTGAGGCTAAACGAAAACGGTTTCCAATAGTGTTGAGTGGTGAGGTGAGCCAAGCCAAAGATGCGCAGCATGCCGGCCGCCGCCGTCACCCCCGCGGCCTCGCGACCCTTGCCATGACCGAGATGTGGGAGCGATTCAGCCTGTGCGGCACGGTCGCGATCCTCGTCCACTTCCTCTCCGCCTCCGCTTCGCACGGCGGCATGGGGCTCGCCGAGGGGACCTCCGAGGCCGTCGAGGGCGTCTACCTGGCGATGATCGCCCTGCTCGCCCTGCCCGGCGGCTGGATCGCAGACCGGCTCCTCGGCGCCCGTCGCGCGGTCCTGTGGGGCGGCCTCGTCATCATGGCCGGGCACCTTTCCCTGGCCGTCCCCGGCCGCGCCTTCGTCTGGCCGGGCCTGGCCCTGATCGCCATCGGCACGGGCCTGCTCAAGGCGAACATCTCCACCATGGTCGGCCGCCTCTACGCACGGGAGGACGACCAGCGCCGCGACGCCGGCTACGCGCTCTTCTACATGGGCATCAACGTCGGCGCGGTCATCGCGCCGCTGGTCGTGGGATACCTCGGCGAGGAGGTCAACTGGCACCTGGGCTTCGGCGCCGCCGCCGTCGGCATGGCGTTCGGCCTCGCCCAGTACGTCATCGGCGGACGCAAGGTGCCCGCACTGCGGGACGAGCCCGTCGACCAACTCACGCCGGCCGAGCGCCGCAAACTCGTACGCGGCGTCGCCTACGGTCTCACGGGTGCGGGCATCCTCTTCGGGACCCTGGTCCTCCTGCACGCCTGCAGCATCGACAACGTCACGTTCCTGCTCACGGTGCTCGCCGTGGCCGTCCCGGCGGGCTACATCTTCTCGATGCTCCGCAGCCCGAAGATCACCGCCGCCGAGCGGATCCGGTTCAAGGGGTACATCTGGCTGTTCGTCGCGGCGGCGCTGTTCTGGGCGGTCTACGTACAGATAGGCAACGAGCTGAACCTGTTCGCCGCCAAGAAGACCGACCTCAGCCTCTTCGGCTGGCGCATGCCGGCGAGTTGGACCCAGTCGCTCCCCTACCTGTTCGTGATCCTGCTCGCCCCGCTCTTCGCCTCCTTCTGGGTGCGCAGGGGCCGGCGGATGAGCACGCCGCTGAAGTTCGCCGTCGCGCTGATCCTGGCGGGCATCTCGTTCGTGGTGATGTCCGCGGCCTCCTCGATCGCCTCCGGCGGGGTGCGGGTATCGCTGATGTGGCTGGTGGGCGTGTACGTCATCCAGGTCACGGGCGAGATGTGCCTGAGCCCGGTCGGCCTCTCGGTGACGCCGAAGCTGGCACCGAAGGCCTACGCCAACCAGATGATGGGCGTGTGGCTGCTCGCCATGGCGAGCGGCCAGGCCATCGGCGGCCAACTGCCGCGCCTCGCACACTCGGTGATGAGCCAGAGCGCGAACTTCCTCTGGCAGGGCGGCCTGCTGGTCGTGGCGGGCGCCACGATGTCGCTGTTCACCCGCCGCCTGAAGCAGCAGATGGGCGAGAACCCCCCGGCTGCCGGAGCCGCCCCACTGACGGCAGCGGCCTGACGGCCGGGGACCCGGCCCGACTCCTTGCCGCAGCAATCCCGGGCGCAGCCGCGTACGGCCGATGGCACCTCGCAGACGGTCCGGCGGCTCAGATCCCTTCACGGGGGCCACCGTGAAGGACGTGCCCCAACCGTGCCCTTAGGGGCGGCCAACAGCGGTCAAGACCGGAGCACGGATAGGCCCCGATGGAAACCCAGCAGGGCCGATTTTCGCAGGTCAGGAGCCGTACGAGAACGTTCCGCGCATGGATTCCCAAGCTTATAGCGCGGGTTCGATTCCCGTCATCCGCTCTTGCAAGAAGGCCCAGGTCAGCGACCTGGGCCTTCTTCGTTGTCTGGACCTCTCCCGGCCCGCGTGCCATTCGCGTGCCATAACTGCCCTGACGGCGCTCCAGATTGCTCGCCGAGTCGCTGCCGGCCGGAACCGACCGGGCGGACCGGGCCTCTCCGACTGGCACCTCCCGCCGTCCTACGGCGCCGCCGAAACCGGGTCGGCGCTTGCCCCGCACCGTGCCGGCCGCACCGCCACCCCGGCGCTCCTGGATTCCCGGCGCGCCGACGGCGGCCTGCTGGAATTCCACCCCGGACACCCTGGCCTCGACGACCTGGACAGCGCAGTCTCCCGGCGCGCACACCACCGTCGGGGCGAGGACTACCCGAGTGACACTCCAGCCGACCGCCCGGGGGCGTGCCCCATCCCTGCCTTCAGAGCGGTGAACATGCCGAGGGTGATGAGCCGCCGTTGCACTCCCCGGTGTTCGTCATGACCCACCACCGGCGTCCTTCGTTCACACTGAACCGCAGTTGTTCCGGCGGGCCGGAGGCCAGCTCAGGGAGCGGTCTGTGCACGACCGCACCTAGCTCGCGAGCGCCTTGAACAGGCCGCGGATCTCGTCCTCGTCCGCGATCACCGGCAGGGTGTCGAAGTAGAGCTCCCACTCGCCCTTCGGGCCGATGCGCTCGACGATCCCGAAGGGGATGTCGGTGCCCTTGGGGTCGGTGCCCTTGGGGTCGGTCATCGTGCCGTGCCACTCGATGTAGGTGGTGGTGCGGCCGAAGGCGACCTGGCCCGCCTTGAACTCGACGTCGGCGTTCTCGAACAGTCGCTGCAGGTAGGCGGTCTTGCCCTCCCGGGTGGTCAGCGACCGGTCCAGGCCGGGCCCGGCCAGCTTGGCGTTGCCGGTACGGGCGGCCAGCGCGGCAGCGTCCCCGCTGTTCCAGGCGGCGAGGCGGGCGGGGATTTCCTGGGCGTGGAACCGGTCGGGGGCCGCTCCGCGCGGGCCGGGGCCGGCCGGGTCGGCGATGCCGGCGAAGAGGGGGCGGGGCCGCTGAGACTCGGGCAAGACCTGGAACAGCTCGTAGCGGTCGTAGTAGCGGCGGGCCTGGATGGTCTTGCCGTCATCGCCGAGGACGTTGCGGGCGATCTGCGGGTAGCTGACCTTGTGGCCCTTGAGGGTGACCGTGTTCTGCTGGCCGAACATCATCACGGCGCCGTCGGCGACCACGTTCGTGCCGCGGTAGCGGAGGTCCGGCACAAGGCGGAGTGAGTTGCTGATCGAGGCGCCGATCACTTCGTGGCCGCGCTGGGGCTTGCCGCCGGCCTCCCAGAGGCTGGCCTCCTCGTCGAAGATGTCCAGGTAGGTCTGGAGGCTGGGGGCCTCGCCGAAGACGATCTGCCGCTTCATGAATGCGCAGGCGTTCGGGGTGATCCGCCCTTCGAGCCGGTCTACCTTCTCGCGGACCTCGGCGCACTCGCCGCCCTCGGCGGTGGCGGTGGCCGGCGCGGCACCGATGGTGAGGCCTGCGAGGAGAGTGGCCGCCGCGAACACTCCGGTGCGCGTGTACCGCCGCATGTTCATGTCGTTCCCCGTTCGTGATCGCTTGATCGCTTCGATGGACCAAGCTTCTTCGAGGGCGCCAGAGAGAACGATTACCTCAGGGGTAATGACGGGCAGTTGACAGTGCGGATGACGACCGACCACGGATGACAGGCACGGGCACGGACCAGGTTCCGGTAGGTGCGTCCAGGCCGAGCCGACCCGCCGACCCGCCGACCCGCCGACCCGCCGACCCGCCGCCACCGGATACCGGCATACGACACCGGAGGTGGCGGCCTTCGCCTGCCCCGGCGGCCCCGCCATGGACATCCACGGCCTCGACCGCCGCCGCACCCTCGCCAGCACACCTTTTGGTGGGCCTCACTTGACGACAGGCGACCCGCACAGCTTCTGGTGGAGGCCGAGGCCGGCCAGGCCTTCTGGCTGCGCGGACTCGGTGACCAAGAAGGCTGGGACCCCATGGCCCGGTCGCAGCGACTCCCTACGGAGCGCCACCTGCGCCCGCGTCACGGGCTTCCGGATGCGAAGCCGCCGATCCCACAATCCCGTCCAAGCAGTTCGGGCCCGGCCCGACGCGCCCTGTCCGCTTTGACGGCGCGACAGATTCGCATGTGCGTGCGAGACGTTTCCACCTTCCTGACATTCCGTCACCCATGCAGACCTATTTTTCTGATATACGGCCTATTGCTCTGAAATATGCGTGAGTACTACCGGGTAACGGCGTATCACTACCTCTGGCAGGGAGCCGCTCGGCGGCCCCTGCTCAGGGTGAGCCTTCGCGAGGGATCGCAGGTAGGGGGCCCTCCGCCCTGGCCAGTGATCGTCACGAGCGGCCGTGGTTCTCCTTCGGGAGGACTGAGGCGCCAAGCAACAGAAAGGTCCTGCTATGGCATTGGATGCCATTCGGTCGGATCCGCCCGACCGAACGCCTCAACGCAGAGTGCTCAAACGGGGAGCCATCTTCCTGCTGCCCACCGCGCTCTTTGCGGCGGCCACCCTGGTCCCGAGCTTCGCTCACGCCGCGGAAGCTCCCGTGGGGCTGGGGACCGCCACCAACTACGCGGTTCTGGCCGGTTCGACGGTCACCAACACGAACACCCCCACCATCATCAACGGCGACCTGGGACTCTATCCGGGCACATCGGTGACCGGCTTTCCGCCCGGCATCGTCAACGGAGTGCAGCGCATCGCCCCCAACGCCGCCGCCCTTCAGGCGAAGAACGACCTCGTCACCGCCTACAACGACGCGGCAGGCCGGGGACCAGGGAACGTGCTCGCTTCGGCCGAGATCGGCGGACTCACGCTGGCGCCCGGCGTCTACACAGCCCCGTCGACCGTGGGCATCACCGGCACGGTCACTCTCGACGGCCAGAACGACCCCGCCTCCGTCTTCATCTTCCGGATCCCCTCGACCCTGATCACGGCTCCGGCGAGTGTCGTGGCCTTCATCAACGGAGCGAACGCCTGCAACGTGTTCTGGCAGGTGGGCAGCTCCGCCACCATCGACACGACCTCCCAGTTCAAGGGCAACATCCTGGCCCTGGAGTCCATCTCGGTGAACACCGGCGCCGTGATCGAAGGCCGCGCCCTCGCGCGCAACGGCGCGGTCACGCTGGACAACAACACCATTACGAGGGCGGCTTGCGCCGTTGGCCCGCCGGGGCCTCCCGGACCGACAGGTTCGCCCGGCCCCACGGGTTCGCCCGGCCCCACGGGTTCGCCCGGTCCCACGGGTTCGCCCGGACCGACCGGCGCTCCTGGCCCTGACGGCTCGCCCGGTCCGACCGGCTCGCCCGGCCCTGACGGCTCGCCCGGCCCGACCGGCTCGCCCGGCCCTGACGGCTCGCCCGGCCCGACCGGCTCGCCCGGCGCCCCTGGCCCGACCGGCAGCCCTGGCCCGATCGGCAGTCCCGGCCCGACCGGCAGCCCCGGTCCGACCGGCAGTCCCGGCCCTGACGGCTCGCCCGGTGCCCCCGGCTCCCCCGGCAGTCCCGGCCCGACCGGCGCTCCCGGCCCTGACGGCTCGCCCGGTGCCCCCGGCAGCCCCGGTCCGACCGGCGCTCCCGGCCCTGACGGCTCGCCCGGTGCCCCCGGCTCCCCCGGCAGCCCCGGTCCGACCGGCGCTCCCGGCCCTGACGGCTCGCCCGGCCCGGTCGGCAGCTCCGGACCCGTCGGCGCACCCGGACCCGCAGGACCCGCTGGGCCCGCCGGACCCGCCGGACCCGCGGGACCCGCAGGACCCGCCGGACCTGCAGGGCCCAAGGGGCCGCGCGGCGACAAGGGTGGAAAGGGTGACCACGGCGAGCACGGCCACGGGCACCACGACCACGACCACGACGAGGG
Source organism: Streptomyces sp. ICC1 (assembly GCF_003287935.1). GTDB lineage: Bacteria > Actinomycetota > Actinomycetes > Streptomycetales > Streptomycetaceae > Streptomyces > Streptomyces tritrimontium. Next base: position 8,274 of record NZ_CP030287.1, on the reverse strand, counting down.
CGGACCGGGCCACGGTCACGACGACGAGGACGAGGACGACGGCGAGCACGGCCACGGCCACGACGGGCCCGACGACGGCGGACCCGGCCACGGTCACGGTCACGGCAACCACGGCAAGCCTCCAGGGGCCGGCTTCCTGCCGGGCAACCTCGACGGTGTTCTGGGCCCCATGGGTGCCGGCCACACGGCCAAGAGCGTCAACTTCGCCCACGTGAGCGCCGCTACCCGCCAGCAGCCGGAGGGAGCATCGCCCGTACTCGCCGCGAACCACGCGAGCAGCGGGCTCGGCATCTTGCCCGTCTCCGCAGCCGCCCTCGCCTTCCTCGGAGTCTCGGTCCTCTTCACCATGAAGAGAGTCCGACGTACGGCGACTCGACAGGACTAGCCCATCGCGGACGTGACCACCTCACGCCCTGAGCCATCGGAGGCCTGGGCTGACGCTCGGTCACGCGCACGCGGCGCCCTGTCAGCCGTTCGGCGGCTGAGCCCCTGGACTCGTCGTCCAGGGGCTCGGTGACCCTCGGGGGACCCAGGTCCGGACCCAGGTCCGGCGGCTCAGAACAACCCGCGCAGGGAGAGGAGTTGGAGGTGAGGAATCATCCGGCGGCCGGATTCACGGACGGACTGGCCGTCAGGACATCGAGGGGCAGGGTGCCTGCACGCACTGAACTCCCTGCCCTGGCCGGCGGGGGTCAGGCCGGAATTCCGTATGGCCGTACGTCGTGACGACTGCGGCGACGAAATGCCGCGTACGGTCCGGGCCCAGCGCCTGGGCCTGCAAGTGCGCATACATATCGCTGTAGAGCCGCACGTCGGATCGTTTCTCCAGATAGAGGTCGCTGGTGAACCTTTCCAGATACACCACGCTCACATCGGTGGCGTCGGCAAATTCGAGCAGCGCGAACTGTCCCGAGACACCCGGATGCGCACCCACATCGTGAGGGAGGACCTGCAGGGTGATGTGCGGCTGGGCGCTGAGGTTGATCAAATGGTCCAGCTGTTCGCGCATGACCTCACGACTGCCCACGACGCGCCGCAGCGCCGATTCGTCCAGTACGGCCCATAAGCGCAGCGGGTTGCGCAGGGCATCCAGCCGGCTCTGACGCCGCAGCCGCACCTGGAGACGCGTGGCGGCCTGTTCGGCCGTGGCGTGAGGGATCGTTCCTGCGATGACCGCCTGGGCGTAGGCGGGAGTCTGCAGCAGGCCGGGGATCACCATGGGCTCGTAGACACGGATCGCGGCCGCCTCGGCCTCCAGGCCGATGTAGGCGCCGTACGAGATATCGCCGTAGGAGTTCCACCAGCCCTGCTGACCCGATTCCTTGGCCAGTTGCATCAGGTGGTCAACGCGCCGCTGGTCCTGGACTCCGTACAGCCCGCAGAGATCGCGCACGTCGCGCGGCTTGATGAGTCGGCGGCCGTTCTCCAGCAGGCTGATCTTGGGCTGGGAGATCAGCAGGCGTTCCGCCACCTGCTGCGTCGTCATTCCGCTGATCTCCCGAAGCCGGCGCAGCTCCGACCCCAGTCGGCGTCTGCTGACGGTGGGATTCACAGTGACGCCCACGGGACGCGTACCTCCGCTCCAAAAAACCTTGCACTGGCGAACAGACTGCCACGGCCGGGGCCGCCGGATCCGCCTTGGCTCCGTGTCGTACACGGTGATTCACGTCGAGCGAAGAACGACCATAATTCTCATTCTCCGCACCCGGCCGGCCATATTTTCCGGTTCAAATTAACAGGAATCCGAATACCGTCTCGAGGCGACCCGGATAATCGAAAATCCCCCCGAATCGGCCGCACCCCGATGCAGCTTTCTGCGCAATATGCCAGCGGCAGAGAGCCCGCCCCGCATGATCGCGGCCCACTCACGGGAGTTGGCACCTCGATCACGCCAAATGTCACCGCTGCCCAGGCCGACGCGGCCGCACCGCACGACATCAGGGCCGTGGCCGTGGCCAGCTCCAAGCACGGCGCCCCGTATTCCTACGCGCCGGGACCCGAGCGCTTCGACGGCTCCGGCCTGCCGCTCTACGCCTTCCGGTACACCGGCCAAGGCTGCCTCGTCCGCAGTCATCGCGGAAGCGTCCGCTACGGGGCGCTGCCTGATCTCGCCGGCTTCGGCGAACCCGCTTCGGCGTTGCCCTTGTCACGATCGCCGTCACGCCCATGTCCCTGATGCCGGAAGTTCGCCACAGGCATAGCCTGATAGATGGGTCATTGCACTCTCACGTGCCGCGGCCCGGAAGGGCGGCCCCGGCGTGTGAATGTGCCGGGGCCGTTGTGTCACCGTCGCCGCGCCACAGGGAGCACCGGCCGCGACGTTCTGCAACCGTGCCCCATGCATGCCCTTCGGAGCGGTGAACAGCGGTCAATTCGGGTATGGATGGACCCTGGCGACACACCTCTCGCCCAGGTCAGCGACCTGGGCCTTCTCCGTTGTCCAGACCCATTCAGGAGTCCCGCACCACTTGCGCCCCACTTGACGCCTGACCGGCCTGGTCAACGACCTTCCGCCGAGCGGCCCGCACCATCCCATCCAGCCCACCGGTGACCTCCCTCTGACGCTCGTGGTCCGAGTGTTGGTGGATTCGGCGCGGCCTTCTCCGAGGACTGCGACGTGGCAACCGTGGTCGGCGTATTCGGCGCCGCCGGATGGTGGGATCGCCACTCACGGATGTGGGGCGGAGTGAGCTGGTCAAGGTTCCAGCTCCCCCGGGAACAGCACCAGGTGCAGTCGGCAGTAGCCGCGGTGCAACTCCTCCGTGAGCAAGCCGACTCTGGGTTCGGCAACGCGCTTCGTTACGTACTCCTCGGAGGTGACCGCTCCGGGTCCGGGTCCCGCCGGGCGCCCCGGCGTCAGGTCTGCCTCGGCCTGGGAGAGAGCCACGCCTCTGCGACGCCTGCGTCAGTGGGCGGGATGGCCGATGGTGGGGCGTTGTTCGAGGGTGATGTCCAGGCCGCGGACGCTGTAGTGGTCGGCCGGGGCGAAGCCGGCGCGCTTGAGGAGCTGTTCTTGGACGGCAGTGGTCTGGATGGCGGCTTGGCGGGCGTCGGCGGAGAGGTGGTTGCAGGTGATGCGCCAGACGCGGGAGGTGTGGGCCAGTCGCCGTTGCAGGACGGCCGGGTCGGCGGGGAGGTGGTTCAGGGCTCCGAGTTCGGCGGCTGTCCGAGTCGTGCCCAGGTCGGGGTGGCCCGTGAACGCCTCCTTGAAGGCGATGCCGATCAGCCCGCACCGGCCTCCGCTGAAGAGGACGGCGTCGCCGGGGGTGTCGTGCGTGCGCAGGGTGCTGATCACGGCGTGGCTGTCCCAGGGGCGGCTGCCCTCCTGGCGGATGGCGAGGTGGGACGCGGCGAGGGGGACCGCTGCGAGGAGCGCGAACAGCAGTCGTAGGCGGGAGGGGGCGACGGCGAAGGCCGTCGCGAGCAGGAGTGCCAGGGCCGGCAGGCAGAACAGCAAGTAGCGGTAGGAGAAGAGGGGGTGGCCGAGGGAGACGGCCGCGAGGAGCAGCGGGGGCACGACCAGCCAGGGCACGCCGACGGCGAGGGCCAGGGGCGGGGCGTTGCGCCGGCGGACCACGAGGAGGATCAGGGCCGTGAGGGCGGTGCAGGTGAGCAGGAGCTTCAGTGCGGAGGGGAGGGTGTCCTGGCCGGGGGTGAGGAGCCAGGTGAAGTAGTTGAACGGGGTCCCGGCGGTGACCGGCGCGGCTTCGCCGACGGCGGAGCGCTGGGCGGAGGCGAGGATCAACAACGGGACGACGGCGGCGATGCCCGCGGCCTGGGCCAGCAGGAAGCGTACGACGCTGCGGCGGCCGGGGCGCCGCAGGGCGATGGTGGCCGCGTGGGCGGCCACCAGCAGCAGTCCCAGCACGTTCAACCAGCCGAGCAGGGCGATCAGCACGGCATAGCCGGCCGGCCGACGGACCCGCGAGTCACTGGACAGGGCCTTCACCAGGGCACCCGTGGCCAGTACCGCCACGGCCATGACGAAAGCGAAGGAGCGGGCCTCCTGCGCGTACCGCGACGCGGTGGGCAGTACGGCGAGCAGCAGCCCCGCGCAGAGTCCGAGGTGGGGGCCGCCGAGCAGCCGTCCCAGCCACGAAAGGCCCGCTGCCGCGACGGCCACCGCCACCGCGGAAGGCAGCCGCATCGTGAACTCGCTGACCCCGGCCACCTGCCCGACCAGGTACATCAGCACGTAGTGCAGGCCGTGCACCGCATCGACGTGCCCCATCAGCTCCATCAGTTGCGGCCAAGTCCGCCGCGCCACATCGATGGTGACGATTTCATCGGTCCACGCGGAGGGGTCCGTGTTCCCCCATGCCCGAGGCCGAGCCCGACGACCGGGGGCGCCCACCCGGCCGCGCGCATCCAGAAGGCACGGCCGGCGGACGCGCCGGGTATGACGGGCATGGCGGGTTGGGGCGAGGTGGCTGTCACGGTGACGCTTTCGTCGCTGGTACACCCGCACCCGGCGGTGCTGGGACGGGCGGCGAACAGCGTCACGTGTGACACCGGGCAGGATGCACCCCCACAGGCGGTACATTATGTGCAAAACGGATCTTACGGCCAAAATGGCAGTGGGGTGCGCCCCTCGCCCCCGGGGACCGGCTCTGGAACGTCCCCGTGCGGTCCGGGGCGTAGACGCCCGTGCCCGGTCAGCTGCCGGAGTACGTTTTCGCAGGTCAGGCGCCAGATGACCTAGATGTTGGCACGCCGCCGCGCCACGTAGCGGAGCAGGGACCAGATCGCCGCGGCGTTGGCCAGGGCGCTGACCAGGATCACGGCGCAGAAGCCGAGTCCGACCCACATCGAGGGGTCGTCGGCCATGGAGGTGTCCGGGGCCACCCAGTCCGCGGGGAGCGGGTCCGACTCCGAGGGGAAGTCCGTGGGCAGCTTCGCGGGCGGCTCGGAGCCCTCGTACTGGGGGTCGAAGGGCGTGTCCGAGTCCGGGGCGTCCGGCGCGGGTACGAGGAACGAGAGCAGCAGGAGGCTGACCGGCGCCGTGGCCAGGATCGGGAAGACCCCGAACATCCCGCTGTCCCCGTTCCACTGGCCGATCGCGAAGTAGACCAGCAGCGCGGCCACCAGTGCCAGGTACGCACCGGGCACCCACATCTCAGCCTTCGACCAGCGCCGCACCATGACGTTCCCCGTTCCCGTTCCACGTTCCGCTTCGTTCGTTCTGTTGCCAGTCTCGAAGCTGCCGGGTCCCGCCACCTGAGTACGCCTACTCATCCTGATCGGCCCTGAGTACCTGGTCAGAGCCGTGCACGGAGCGGGCCGCCACGCCGGGGACGCCGCGCACCGCATGTCCTTCCGAGCGCGCCCTAGTACCAGCCCTAGTACCAAGGGCGGGCGTCGGGGGTGGGCAGCGGGCGGAGGTTCGTCCAGCGTGCGAGCAGGCGGTCGGCCAGGGCGGAGCTGAGGCGGCCGACGGCGTGCAGGTGGTCGTGGTCGCGGGTCATGTCGGCGACCACGCCCAGGCGGTGGACGAGCCGCTCGCGGGCGGAGACGTAGCCCCACTTGAAGTCCTCGGCGGGGACCCGGGCGAGCTGGTCGGCCGTTCCGCGGTGGGCCCGCTCGACGAGCGCGTCGCCCTGGATCAGCCAGCCCGCGCACGCGTCGGCGAGGTCACCCGGCACGTCCTTCCCGGTGAGGCCGCGCCAGGTGGTCCGGTAGACGTCCTCGACCTCCGTGAGGGGGGCCGCGGTGACCGACATGGCACACCAGCAGGTGGGGAAGCCGATGCGGAAGTAGGCGAGTTCGATCAGGCCGTTGCCGAGCGAGGCCCGCTCGAAGTCGACGAATCGGACGCCGTCGGCGGTGCGCAGATCATTGCCGGGGCAGGGGTCGCCGTGCAGCAGCGCATGGTGTGGTGCGGGGTCCAACCGCTCCAGGAGACCGCCGAGTTCATCGGGAACCGTGGACGGTACGGGTACGTCGAGCGCCCCGACCAGGGCGAGGAAGGACTCCGCGTCGGTGGCCGTGGGCCCCGACGAGACCGGTAGCGCGCCCGCGTCGGCGGGTCCGGTCAGGGCGTGCAGCCGGGCGAGCGACTCGGCGTACCCCGGCATCCAGTCGGCCGTCTTGCCGAGGTCGTCCAAGTGCTCGAGGACCATGACCCGCGAGGACGGGTCCGTGGCGAGGACCGCGGGGGCCACGGCGGGCCCGGCGGCCCGACCCGCCAGGCGAAGCCCGGCGAGCTCCCGCGCGAAGCGCGTGTTCGCGTCGGCGCCCGTGTCCCCGCCGTCGGTGATCTGCTTGACGATCACCAGCCGCTGGTCGGCCAGCCGCACCCGCCACACCCGTGACCGCGGACTGCTGTCCAGGAGCTTGGCCTGCTCGGGGGTGCCCACGGTGGAGCGCAGCGCCTCGTTGAACGGAAGACGGTTCGGCATGCCGACGAGCGTAGCCGCAGCTTCGCACGCGCGAGCGGGCGCGCGGCGGAGAGCGGGCGGCGGAGCGCGGGCGCCGGTCGGCCCTCCGGGGGACTCACAATCCGGTGCGGTGTTTCGTCGAAGTTCCGAGGGCCGGAGCGGGCCAGGGGAACCAGGGGGAACCAGGGGGCGGTCGCAGCCATGAGCAGCACATCCGGGGCAGGGCACGACGGGGCCGATCCGGACCTGAGCGCGGTCGTCGAGGAGCGGCGCCGGCTGATCAACCTCGGCTACCGGCTGCTCGGTTCGCTGGCCGAGGCCGAGGACGCCGTGCAGGAGACGTACGCGCGCTGGTACGCCATGTCGCGCCGGCAGCAGGAGGCCGTCGAGTCGCCCGGAGCCTGGCTCACGACGGTGGCCGGCCGCATCTGCCTGGACGTGCTCGGCTCGGCGCGGGTCCGGCGCGAGCGCTACGTCGGCTCGTGGATCCCCGAGCCGCTGCCCGACCGTACGGAATGGTTCAGCGGGCGGGCCGGTGGCGGCGGCAGGGGCGAGCAGGCCGATCCCGCCGACCACGTCACCCTGGACGAGTCGGTGGGCATGGCCTTCCTCGTCGTACTGGAGTCGATGACGCCCGCCGAACGCGTGGCGTTCGTCCTGCACGACGTCTTCCGGTACCCCTTCGCCGAGATCGCCGGGATCGTCGGCCGCACTCCGGCGGCCTGCCGGCAGCTGGCGTCCTCGGCCCGCCGGCGCGTGCGCGCCGCACGGGCTCCGGCGGCCGCGACGGCCGGACAGGCCGTCGTGGTACGGCACTTCAAGGAGGCGTGGGAGGCCAAGGACATCGAGGCCCTCGTCAGCCTCCTCGACCCCGACGCCACGATGACCTCCGACGGCGGCGGCCTGGCCGGCACCGTCCTGCACCCGGTCGAGGGCAGCGAGCGCATCGCCGAGTACCTGATCCACATCGCCGAGAAGGCGCCCGGGCTGACGCTCCTGGAGCGGACGGTCAACGGCGGGCCGGGCCTGGTGGCCCAGCACGCCGGGGTCACCGTGACCGTGGCGGCGTTCAGCCTCGCCGGCGACCGCGTCACCCGCATCTGGGCGGTCCGCAACCCGGAGAAGCTCCGCCCGTGGACCGGGAACGGACAGAGCTGACGTTCGGCGCCGACTCCCCCGTTCATGCCCCCCGTTCATGCCCCCTGCCCACGTCCGCCGCCACGTCCGCCTCCACGTTCGCCGCCACCTTCACGTCCACGTATGGGAGCCATCGCACATGCGCATACGACTTCTCCAGGGGCTCGCCCTGCTCGCCACCGGCCTGCTCGCCGGCGCGTTCGGCTACGGCGCGGCCAACCTCGTCCCCACCTTCAACGCGGTGCCGCTCGACATGCGCCTGTCGTTCCACGCCGAACTGATGAAGATGAACGGCATCACCATGCAGGCGGCGATGGCCGTGTCGACGCTGAGCTCCCTCGCCCTCGCGACCCTGACACGGGGCCGCCCCCGGCTGATCGCGGGGGCGGCAGGTCTGCTGACCCTCTCGTCCTTCCTGATCACCCGGTTCGGCAACGTGCCGATCAACGGCCGGATCAAGGAATGGGCCCGCACCTCGGCACCGGCCGATCACGCGGAAACCCTGCGGCTCTGGGAACTCTTCAACAACCTGCGTACGTTGACCGCGCTCACGGCGTTCGTCCTGCTGATCGCCCTCGCCCTGTGGCAGTCACCGACGGCCCGGCCCGGGATCAGCCGCTGCCCATGACGGGGGTCTCACGTGATCGGTTGCGGCCGATCGCGCAGGTGCGGGAGCCGAGCCGGCCACTTCGGCGCTGCCCGCGCTGCCCGCGCTGCGGCGAACCGCTCACCATCGTCGGTTGCGCCGTCACCCCCGCCC